>MABF01000336.1:3843-3986 GCA_002163025.1 'Osedax' symbiont bacterium Rs2_46_30_T18 | reverse complement strand
GTAATTTTGTTAGAGAAGAAGCCTCAGCACCGACAATAACTTGAGTATAGTTGAAGCCGGCGCAGCTGCTTAAAATTGCTGGAACATCACTTTAGTGGTGATAGGGGTCAGCGGCATCGCGCAGCCCATCACCCATAAAGTTA
>MABF01000336.1:0-3716 GCA_002163025.1 'Osedax' symbiont bacterium Rs2_46_30_T18 | reverse complement strand
TCACCCATAAAGTTAAAGGCGAGAATAACAATGATCACCGGCACAACTGGCAGCATTAGCCAGGGGTAGATAGCGACGTTGTTAATGTTTTGGGCCTCGTTCAGGAGTACTCCCCAGCTGGTGATAGGTGGTCGAAGTCCCAAACCTAAAAACGACAGCGCCGTCTCTCCTAGTATCATCGCCGGAATCGACAGCGATGCCGAGGCAATCAGGTGGCTGAAAAAGCTTGGCAACATGTGTTTTCTGATGACGCGTGCCGGGGTCGCGCCCATTAGTAATGCCGCTGAAGTATAATCTTCCTCACGCAGTGACAATATCTTAGCGCGCACTGCCCTGGCAAGCCCGGTCCAATCCATCATTGCCAGTATCAAAGTGATGCCAAAGAATATCCACAGCGGACTCCAGGTCAGTGGCAGCAGTGCCGATAGGGCCATCCACAATGGCAGCTCCGGGAAAGAGCGAATAACCTCGGTGGTTCTCTGTACTGTGTGATCTATCCAGCCACCATAGAAGCCGGCGAGACCGCCCAGTGTCAATCCCAAGGTGAAGCTGAGCAAAATACCAATCAGGCCGATAGTCAGAGATATTCTGGCGCCGTAAATAATCCGCGACAACATATCATGGCCCAGCCGGTCAGTACCCAGGATGTACAAAGTTCCCGGGCTGTCGACGCACATCAGATGGGTAGAGGCATTAATCATTCCCCAGAGTTTATATTCATCCCCCTGGCAGAAAAACTGCAATGGGTAGCGCTTGCTCGGATCCTCTTTGTACTCGCGCAGTAATTTCTGCAGATTCAGCTCATACTCCCAGCCAGTTACATAGGGCCGTGTGAGACTGCCATCGGCAAAGAAATGAACTTGTTGTGGCGGCGAGTAGATCCTCTGGGTGTTTCGACTCTCCAGAGCGTAGGGGGCAAAGAACTCGGCGAAAGCGGCCACAAAGTAGATAGCCACTAAGAAAAACAGGGAGACCATTGCCACTTTGTGTTTTTTAAACTTCCACCAGATCAAGGTCCACTGTGAGGCGAGAAAATACTTTTCCTGCTCAGCGGTAATCTCTTCGCTGACATAGGGATTAAAGGGTTTGTCGCTGACCCAGTGTTTATTCATTTTTCAATCCCCCCGTGTAAGCGAATTCGTGGATCCAACATAGCTAAGGCAATATCAGATACTAGTACTCCGACCACTGTCAGTATCGCCAAAAACATCAGGAAGGAACCGGCTAAGTACATATCCTGGCTCTGTAGTGCCGCCAGGAGAATAGGGCCTGTAGTCGGTAGTGAAAGTACCACGGCCACTACTTCCGCACCGGAGATAATACTTGGCAGTAAACTGCCGATATCGGCGATAAAGAAGTTCAGTGAAAGGCGCAGCGGGTATTTAGTTAATAATCTGAACTCGCCCATGCCTTTAGCTCTGGCGGTGACCACATAAGGCTTTCGCAACTCGTCCAATAGGTTGGCACGCAATCTGCGGATCATCCCTGCAGTTCCCGAGGTGCCTATGACCAGAACCGGAATCCATAAATGCTCTAGGACAGAGACAAACTTATCCCAGCTCCAGGGCTGATCGATGAACTCACTGTCCATTAAGCCACCGATGGAGGTACCAAAATATTGATTGGCCAGATATAACAACACTAGCGCCAGCAGGAAGTTGGGAATGGCAAGTCCGAGGAAACCGAGGAAAGTGAGACCATAGTCTCCCCAGCTGTACGGGTGGGTGGCAGAATACATACCGATCGGAAAGGCGATTATCCAAGTCACTAAAATAGTGAAAAATGACACTAAGATAGTTAACCACATTCTATCACCGACTACTTCAGACACCGGTAAGTTGTATTCAAAGGAGAAACCTAAATCGCCTTGTACAAAGCCAGATATCCAGACAATATACTGCTCCCACATAGGCTTATCTAAACCATACTCCTCACGCAGGAAAGCAATTTGCTGTGGGTCGACACTTTCTCCCTGGCTCTCCAGTTCAGCGATGTGACTTTCCAGATAATCGCCCGGTGGCAGTTGAATAATAATAAACACTAAAATGCTGATAACGATCAAAGTCGGTATCATAGTCAAGACGCGTTTGATCAGATAGCTAGGCATTATTCAGCCTCCTTTTGGTACCAAAAGCTCGGCATGTTATAAATGCCAAAAAAGGCGCCGGGGTTCCAATTGTAAAAGGCTTTTTCGGGTACGTTACGCAAGTCTTTATTGACCACGACTGGTTGTAAAATACCACTGATTAAGCCTATGGAATACACTTGCTGAGCGTGAATAGCTAACATTTTATGCCAGATTTCAGTCTGTTGCGCCTCATTAGTGGCCAGTGCCCAAGACTCATTTAAGCGTATCAGCTCTTGTACTTCTGGCAGTGAAGGCGGTTCTCCCTCTCCGGTTTCGAAATGCCTGCCCCACTGTGACCACTGATATTGTTCTTGCCTGGTTGGCGCCATCTGCTGTGGACTCATCCCCGCGACCGGCAGGCCATTGGGCAGGCCGAACCACGTGCTCATCAGCGCAGCCCCGGAGTAAACTCGGTTGCGAAATACCTCTCGCTGGATAGGTTTAACGTATATTTGAACCCCGATCCGGCGCCAGCTGTCCTTGACCAGTGCTAGCACATCGGTCTCCTCGGTACTCTCACCGGCGGTCTGGACGATGATTTCTACTGGAGAACCGTCGGCAAACAGGCGGATGCCGCGCGCATCTTTTTCAGTCAAGCCGATTTTGTCCAATAGTTGGTTAGCGAGTGCGGGATCGTATTGAGACCAGGCTTTAGCGTACTCTTCTTTGTATAGCGGACTCTGCGGCAGTACTGTATTAGCCATGGGGATAGCCAGACCGAAGTATACTACTTGATTAATTTCCTCGCGGTTCACCGATACCGATAGCGCCCGACGGAAATCAGGATTTTGCAATAATGCTCGCCACTTAGGGTCTTTGGCGTTCAAATTTGGGTACAGAGCTACATGAGCACCGCGTCCGGTTCCCCATATTTTGACCTTGAAGTTATTTTTCTGCTCCCCGGCCTTGAGGAAAGTGAAATTGTCTAAACGCAGATAACGCGCCTGTAAATCCGCATCTCCTGATCCGGTTTTTGCCGGCACTAAGCCACTGGAGGAAATGCTGATAATAACTTCGTCTACATAAGGCAACTGGCGGCCTTTAGGGTCAACCCGATGAAAGTAGGGGTTACGCTTGAAGACAAAGCGCTCCGAGGGAGGCTTAGTGGTATTCATCCAAGGTTGCAGTGTCGGTAACTTTGGGTTGGTCAGTTTATACTGTCGGCCCCGGTTGACAAACAAGCCCCGCCAATTGCGCTTTTTGGCTTTGGCTATTTTAGCCTCCATCTCCTCTTTACTCATGTAGTCGGCGTGGAATTGCTTCATATAGTGAGCCGGCATATAGATAAAAAGAGGGCTGGGTCCCGCCAGCGCGGGAAGAAAATACGGGTTAGGTTTTTTCCAGGTGTAGCGCACAGTGTAAGTATCTATTACTTTAAAACGCGGAATTTCATCGGAGCGCATCATCGCCGGTGGAGGACCGTAGGGAGCCAGTACCGGGTGAGTGGCTTTATCCTGCCAGTAAAAACGGAAGTCTTCAGAGGTAAAGGGCACCCCGTCCGACCAGCGGTGTCCGGGGCGGATGTGCAAAGTGAAGATACGGCCCTCTTCAACTTCAATCTTTTCCAGAATATCGGCTTGTAGCTGCA
>MABF01000062.1 GCA_002163025.1 'Osedax' symbiont bacterium Rs2_46_30_T18 | reverse complement strand
CTTTTCTCTGTACCAATAAAAGATGACAGAGAAAGAAATTTCTTAAACGTTTTAGCAAAGCTAGAAGCTTGCTGAGTCGCTGATGTTTGCGGCTCCGTTTAAGTGAGGTGCGTATTATATATTCGCGCCTCGCTAAGTCAATCTTTATTTTGTTTATTTTCAACTTTAATTCCGAAGACATTAAAGCGAACCAAAAAGATCAAAACTTAACCAGTGTGATTTTTATTCGTTATAAAGCAATACTTTATAGTGATTTGAAACTCATCCTGCTCGCTGTGTTTTGGGTGACCCCTGCAGCGAGGAGGCGAATTATATAGATCTGCGGACGGGCGTCAACCGTTAATTTGAAATATTTAAAATTAGCGCTAATCTGGCTCAACCAGTTTTCTTAGTGTTCATTACACACAAGCTGCCAGGCTACGACGGCATTTTATCTCTACCTGAAAACAACAGAGACAAAGCCGCCCCTACCAATAAACTGGCACAGACTCTATTAAACAGCTTATTGAATAATGGCCGGCTCAACTGCTTACGTAGATACACACCAATCAACGAATATATAGCTATTGCTATAAATTCTAATGATAGGAATAGCACGCCCAAACGAAACAACTGTTCAGTGATATCGCCAAGAGGATTGATAAATTGTGGTAAAAAAGCGGTAAAGATCAAAATTGCCTTAGGATTACCTATCGCCAAAGTGAATTCTTGTCTTGCGCATTGGATGACACTCGCTTTTGTCGCGGATGCAGCAGAGAGCATAAAGTCACTGCGCCAAACCTGTACTGCTATATAAAGCAGATACAGCACACCGACAATTTTTAGTGCCGAGAAAACCAGTAATGAAGAGTACAACACTGCAGCCAAACCCGACGCGACTAATAACAACATTAAACTAAAAGCAGCTAGACGACCTAACCCCGCTAAACAGGAATGGCTTAATGAATAAGTCTTTGCATTGTTTAATGCCAATATATTATTGGGTCCCGGGGACATATTTAAAGCAAAACAGGCGGGAATAAATATCAGCAACTCGGCTAATGACATGATCTCTCCAACTAATAATGACTTACACTACGTACTTGACTCACTTTCGGCCAAAACATTCAGTGGACTGTATTCTTGTAGATGTTGTTTCATCTGAACCAATTGTTGCTCTGCAGTTAGTGGTAATAATTGTTTTTCAGATTTATTCTCTAGCTTATTACCACAACCGCTTGCCAGTAAGATTACAGTCAGCATTACGACAGCTTCTACACTTTTACAGCCCATGTCCATTCCTTAGATCCGGCTTAATTTCTTCTAAGTGTAGCTTAAGGGGTCACATTGATACCAATAGCAACCCGACCAACATAATGCTTACTCCCTGCAATCGAGGTGCGGACATCTTTTCTTTTAGCCACAATACACCAATAGCAACACCTATGGGTATACTCAATTGGCGCAACGCCACTACGTAACTGACTTCGTCGACCATAGACATCCCGATCAGAACTATTAAATAGGTCCCAACTAAGAACAATCCAGCCAGTAAAATTGAAGATTTGTTTTCTGGCCATTGCAATCTTTCTTTGAAAGCAAACTTTAATACCGGCAACATACAAATAATCACTGTCATGGCCTGTAAAATCACAAAGCTGCTACCCGCCTCAAACGCACTCCAACCGCTATTTCGCATTATTTTGAGCGCAGCACTATCAGTCAGGGAGTAACCTGCTGTGCCAACTGCTGCAAGTACCGCCCAGCCAACCGCTGGGGTCAAATAGCCCCTTGCATCCCAGTTCCGCCATTTATTTAAAGGAAGCACTATTGCGCCAACAGCTATCATAACAATGGCTACAATGTGTGTATTAGATAAGCTGCTTTCTCCGTAGATAAATAGAATAAACACCGGAACAATCAACACCGGTAAAGCCCTTGCCAGCGGATAAACTAACGAGAGCTCTGCGCTCTGATAGGCTTTGGCTAGCCCACTCATGTACATACACTGGAACAACCCTGATACAAACAGCAAACCCCAGAACCCCTGCGGCAGCTGTAAAACTTTCTGCCAATTGACAATCAATAGAGGAAAAAATATCAATGCACCAGTCGCCATAGCCCATACGTAATAAGCGACCCCCGTTGCAGAGCGCTTGCCAATTGAATTCCACATCGCATGCATGACCGCCGAAATAACAATTAGCAAAAATGGTTGCCAGCTCAAGGTTTCCCACCTTCAGCTATGCGACTTTCTATATCAACCAGACAGGGAATCACGTCTGCTATGCTATCCACCACATAATGCGCACCTGCACGCTGCAATTTCAACTCAGCTTGGCCTCTTAACTTCTGCTGAGCTTGTAGGTCTAGCTGCTGCCATTGACTTAAATTTAAACCTACTTCATTGCCACTGACTGCGACTGCTATAGTCCACATTCCAGCATTCAGCCCCTCTTCGATGCCGGGAGCTGTGTCATCTATCTTTACACAACGGGCCAATTTCATCACACCCAATTGCATTGCATTCGTCATGCACATATAGGGATAGGGACGACCTTTTGTAACTTGCGTAGCACATACATTACTTTGCGGCTGATAGCCTTGTTTTGCCGCGCTTTCCAGCAACCCAACCACCATGGTTTCACTATAGCCAGTATTTGCACCTATTTTAATACTCTTTTGTTCAGCCCATGCCAGCAGCGATAACAATCCGGGTACAAGCTGAGATGATTCGCTAATAGCATAAATTTGCAAGGGAACGAATTCCCGATATAACTCATCCAGATCATCGACAGTGGCATGCTGTCCATACCTTTGTAGCCATGCCCGCTGTATTCTTGGCATTTGCAATAACTGACTGATGTGCTCGCGCTTCTCGCAACCCATGGGTTTACGGGTCTCAGCCTCAGTTATTTCTATCCCTCTTTTTCTGAAGAGCGCTTGGAAACCACGAATCGGTGCGGTTGATCCAAAATCAACACTAGTACCCGCCCAGTCCATGATTACAGCCTCTATCAAACTTGCGGTTTGCTCTTTGTGTTTCAACATAATATCACTCAGAGCGTTTGACTATGTGCAGTTGGGGTGGCTATATGAAAAGCAGGATTGTCAAACTCGGCGTGTTTCATCTGATAATAGGCCTGATAAAAATCCCCATCAGACTTAGCATTAAATGTAAAAAACATAGCCCTGCGAGGATACTTTGACTCGTTTTTGTTCGAGTAATGCGGGACATACGAGTCGAAAATCACTATATCACCAGGCTTTGCCAGTATTTCCTGCCAGTTTATTTGCTGACAAATCTCATCAGTTATATTGCCATTTTTACTGCCACCCGAATCACTGGGCAGCACTTGCAACTCACCCGCCGGGGTAGTAAACCTATTTATCCCTTTGCCTGCTAAATCTGCCCGGTAGTTTTTGGCAAAATGCAGACAGCCATTTTCTTTTGTCGACTCATCTAGAAATATTGCCACTGTAATATGATAGTTAGGTTTAAATTTATTGTAGGCAATCACATCTTGGTGTGGCTCGAACGCCCCGCCACCAGGATTTTTAGCATTACATTTATCTTTAAACAACACAAAATCCACACCCGTTAGGCCTTTTATATACTGTTGCAATTTCGGCACTAAATGTTCGCGGACACTCTGATTACAAGCCCTTATATATTCGTAGCGACAAACCTTAGTCGGGTTATCGATTTCAGGCACCACAATCAAATCATCAGCAGCCTCTTTGTAATAGTTACTCAGCGTGTATTGTCCCGCTACTGCATCTTCCAACAAAGCCTGCGCCTGCTGATAAAGCTGTGCATTACTCTGCTCTAATAGACCCATATCCGTAGCATCGAGACCTTTTTCTAAAACGATATAGCCCTGCTCAATAAATTTCTGCTGCTGATCACTCATGGTAATTTCCTATATTAAGCCTGAAGCTCATTTTTAATACTGTCAGTAAGGTAAGGCAAATAATGGTCGAAATCCCTGCCACTCAATTCGTCTACTTTGCCCTCATCATCCCAACGCCTCAATTTTATAGCTTGTCGGGCGAATGGCAGTCGCATGAATTCAAGTTGTTCGTCTTCATTCATCAAGCCACCCTGATGCTGCAGTGAATCCAGAGACGCAGCTGACAAGTCAGTTAAGTACTGAGATTCCGTGGAACATAGATAGCGCTTTGCCTGTGCATGCAATCTTATCGGTTCCGTCACAGCAGCAGGGAAGAACTCGGCTAAGTACGTGGCTCCCACTGCATCGTGCTTATAGTTGCCAAACGCCACATCTGTCGTTGCCAGCAGATGTCCAATGTCATGCAATAAGGCCGCACTAACCAACTCTGCGCTTTCATTTGCGCGCACAGCCAATTCAGCACACTGCACTGCATGTTCTGTTTGAGTTACATTTTCTCCATAGGTATGACTACCTTGCTCATCAAACAGCTGAGATATTTTTTCCACTACCTGGTACATATCTTCTCCCTAGACGTTTTTCGGTTACACTATATTTATATACCTGCATTTACGATCCTGTTAACTGCCACTGCAATAATTGCCAATCTCGTTGTGCTGCTATCTGTTTCAGCCTGGCACCGGGATTTGTCACTACTGGATTATCTACCAATTCCAGTAATGGCAGGTCATTCATCGAATCACTGTAAAAGTGGGCATCAGCTAAACTTAGTTTGTGCTGTTGTAGCCACTGCTTCAACCTGGTGACTTTCCCCTCTCGATAAGAGGGCACTCCTTGTATTACTCCACTGTATTGGTTATTGATTTCCTGTAAATCGATTGCAAGAACATCTTCTACTCCTAACTCACGGGCAACAGCGCGCACAATAAACGCTGCGGTAGCAGAAATTATCAATAGTCGATGTCCCTGCAGAGACAATTGCTTTAATAACTCTCTTCCTTGGGGATAAATCCACTGGCGCATCTTAGTGAAGACAAAGTCGTCAGCAAGCTCATCTACGGCTGCTATTGTTAACTTGCTAAGCGGTGCTAATTGAAACTTAATATAGTCGTCTATTAGCAATTGTTGATTAGTGTATTGCTCCATTAACTTACGTTCTGTTTCTAAATACAGAACATCATCTACCAGTCCGCGCTCGACCAAATATTCGCAGAATAGAGATGAGGAATCGCAACGAACCAACGTTTCGTCTAAATCAAATATTCTTAGTGCCAAAATTGCCTCCGATTTTTATATATCTGGTATAGACCAGATTATATAATATAACAAATTGGCTATCGGATTTGTACAAAAAAAAGGCACTTTTTAAAATCTTCACATA
>MABF01000189.1 GCA_002163025.1 'Osedax' symbiont bacterium Rs2_46_30_T18 | reverse complement strand
CACCTTCCAACAAGTGTTTACCGTTGTGCATAACACTGACGATAGTGGATGTTTCAAGGGCAATATCCATATCGTGCTCTATTAAGATAACGCTCAATTCTTTAGGTAGTGACAACAGCAGTTCAGTCAATACTGGGCGTTCTGCCGGCGACAAACCCGCGGCGGGCTCATCGAACAGAACAATTTTAGGATCACCAGAGAGTGCTATCCCTATTTCTAATTGACGCTTTTGACCGTGTGATAATGCCCCGACCAATACATTCATTTTTGAAGAAAGTCCTGCAACTTTTGCCAGTGCTTCTGCTCTTTCGTGGTATTTACTATTTTTCTTTAACGGATAAATCAGGTGCCATTTATTATGAATGCCAACAACAGCTAATAGTAAAGTATCACGCACACTTAAACTGTCGAACAACAATGCATGCTGATAAGTACGTCGTAAACCTGCTTGAATTCGCTTATGTGTCGGTAGGCTGGAACTTTCAACACCTTCAATCTCAATGCTGCCTTCAGAGAGGGGAAAATCTCCTGTGATCAGGTTAAACAGAGTGGTTTTTCCCGCTCCGTTTGACCCCAGAATTGCCCTTCTTTCCCCTGTCTTTATCGACATGTTTAGATTGTCAACGGCCACAAAGCTGCCAAAGCGTCGGGTGACGCCTTTTAAATTTAGCGCCACCCGTTGATTGCTTGCAGGCCCATCAGTTAAGGGCAAGATGGGTTCTCCCGACTAACCGCGCCAATGGCTCTAAATGTGGCAGGATCCTGGCCCATAGTCTGGTTAACGTTACTTACCAGCTTTAGAACACGATTGCCAAGTGACCCGTCCTCACGTTCGAAAACTTCGGTGACAAAGTTATCAATAATACCGTTGCGGTTCTCATCGAGGCGCATGGTACCGCCTGTTGGGGTTACAAACTCCAGATTATTAAGGGAAGCGCGCAGGGCTTTATGTTGGTTTGATAAATCGCCATCTGCTTGCTCTAAGCCTAGCAACACCGCTTTACCGGCCATATAATAGTGGTGAGCAAATATCGTCGGTGATGTCATCCCCTCTGGGAAATTACTAAGATAAGATGCGGTAAACTCTTTCCACTCTTTACCATCGTAATCACTGACCGTTGGAGTTCCAGCAGGTGCACCTATTAATAGCTTTTTAAAGGGGCCTTTACTGTCTAAAATTGACTGATCTATGGTTATGGTGCCACCAATAATAGGCTTATCACCACCGGCCTGATCATATTGAGTCAAGAAGTTGACTGCGTCAGCACCACCTAGAGCAACAAAAATAGCATCTACATCATCGGGAATTGAATAGACAACCGATGAATAATCTTTCGTGCCAATCGGGGTCCAAAATTTCTTGGGAACACGGCCACCAGCAGCACAGTATTCAGACATAAAGCCTAAAACTTGTGTATATGGAAAAGAGTAATCCTCAGCGACAACCGCCACTTTTTTGTAACCTAATTCTGCAAACGCATAAGTCCCAACACCGGCCATCCACTGAGCACCATCACCGCCAAATCGGAAAAAGTTATCAGAGCCTTCTCGAAAGGTCGCATCCTGTGCTGCCGATGAGCCGTTGACAAAAGTGACGCCTTTGTTGCCCTTTGATAAATCGCGCAGTGCAATGCCCTCTGACCCAGATAAGGGACCGATAATAATATCGACGTTATCATGATCAATTAACTTCCTGGCAGCATTTACGGCTGAATCGGGACTGGCATCTGATGACATGACGATTATTTCTACATCCATGCCAGCCACTTTGCCACCCGCTTCTTTAAACGCCAGTTCTGCACCGCGTACACCGTCTTGGCCTAAAGAGGCGAAGGCACCTTCTAATATCGATATCACACCAATTTTAATTTTATCGGCTGCTAATATCGGCTGTGATAGACAGGCAATCGCTACCGCACCGGCCAGGATAATTTTTTTAAATTTCACAATCATTTTTTATTTTCCTTTTTATTGCATTATTATCATATTTTCTTATGCGTTTTTTAGCGGACAAGAAGCTTCCAAGTATCCCCTGCGGTGCTGCCATAACAATAAACAAAAGAACAAGTCCAATGATCATGTTAAAGCGGTCTCTGCTGAAGAGATCTATAACAAATGTATCAATCAAGACATAAGTGATAGCGCCAATGAATGCTCCCAGAGGATGTCGCATTCCTCCGATAACGGCGATGATTAGCACATCGATGGTGGGACTCAATCCGACAGAAAAGGATGAGATCCTCTCTTGCTGCCAGACGTTCAGAACCCCTGACATACCGGCGATAAATCCTGAAAATGCATAGGCGGCAATTATCACGGGCGTGGTGGGTATACCAATGGCGCGCACACGTCGGGCGGCATCTTTAACCCCTTGCACAGCAAGTCCTAAGGGGCTTGATGTGAATTTGACCACTAGAAATCCTGCCGCCGTGGCGCTTATCAGCGTGGCGTAATAAAACACCAGCGAATCCTCTAGTGATAAACCAAAGATTGCAGGGGCTGTTATCCCGGAGTAGCCAGTCCATCCATTGAAAATTGAATAATTCTGTCGAGTGAAGTAAAAAAATGCCATGCTGATCGCCAGCGTAATCATGATGGAATAGATACCCACAGATTTCTTAGCGATCGCACCGACCAAAGCCCCTGCCAATGTTGAAAACAGCAGTGCTAATGCCACTGCAAATAACCAAGGTAATTCAATGCCTAAGCCTGTGGTATTGGGACCAAAATAGGCGATGGTATAACCGGCAATACCTGCTAGTGTAATCTGTGCAAACGAGACCACACCTAAGTAAGTGGTTAAGAATGTAAGGCTCAGTGCTGCAATGCCTAAAATAATAGATCGGGTCAATATTTGATTCAGCCAAAAATCCGAAACGAAAGCGGGCAAGATTATCAAAATGCCCACTATTAATAGTAGAGGGCGGCTCATTTCTCTGCCCTCCCTAAAATACCTTGTGGTCGAAACGCTAAGACGGTCACCATAATCAAAAAGGTAAAAACTACCCCGTACGTAGGGGCGTAAGCTAAGCCATACTGCTCAGCCAATCCTATTAACAACGCGCCTAGCGCAGCTCCTCCCACGCTGCCCATGCCACCTACGATAACCACAACAAGGGAAGACAGCAGAAACTGAATATCCGTGCCTGGTGAAATAGAGAGCGCACTTCCAAAGATAACTCCTGCCATACCCGCGAGCGCTGCACCCATAGCAAAAACAATAATAAATATTTTCTTAATCTCAAAACCTAGTGCTTGCAGCATTTCGCGATCATCTACACCGGCACGGATAATAATACCCAATTTAGTCTTAGCAATGAGTAACCAGAGTAGTACACCAACAACTATTGCCATGCCTATGAGTGTTAGGCGAACCACGGAGTAACCAACATTTAAGATCGGCAGTTTTATCCCCCCCTGTAACATCTCGGGAAGACTGATCTGATAAGTTAATCCTCCCCATGCCCAAAGTAAAAAATCAGCTAATATTATTGAAATAGCGATCGTTATCAATGTCTGACGTAGCTCATCACCTTGATACCGCCCCAGTATAAATGCTTGTAAAAAAGCCCCGACCACTGCGCAAGAGAGCCCTCCTGCAATAATTCCCAGCGACCAAAATCCGGTCAATTCGACAACTTCATAACCAATATAGGCACCTAAGAGAAGCAGCACACCATGCGCCATATTAACCGTTCTCATCAATCCAAAAATCAATGTGAATCCACATGCAGTAATAAAATATAATGACGCCAGGGTTAGGCCATTAAGAAAAACAATAAAAAATAATTTCATTTACACCTCTCTTTTCTCTATTGTTAAGGAATAGTGAGATGATAAAA
>MABF01000083.1 GCA_002163025.1 'Osedax' symbiont bacterium Rs2_46_30_T18 | reverse complement strand
AATATAGAATACATAACACAGAGAGAGAGTTGTATGAGTACCTACCAATTACCTGAGCACAATCTTAAAAGTATTGACGCCGAGATCGCCCTGCAGCCAACAGTTAGTCATGCGCCGCGCATTTTAGTACTCTACGGCTCATTGAGAGAGGGTTCTTACAGTAAAAAGCTCGCACTGCAAAGCGCTGAAATACTGCGCAGCTTCGGCGCCGAGGTGAAAATATTTGATCCCACAGGGCTGCCAGTGTATCAGAGCGAGCCGGTAGACAATCTCAAAGTGCAACAGCTGCGAGAATTGGCGCACTGGTCTGAGGGTATGCTCTGGAGCTCTCCTGAGTTACACGGCAATATGAGTGCAGCGTTTAAAAATCAAATTGACTGGATCCCTCTCAGTGATGGCTCTGTGCGACCTACCCAGGGAAAAACACTGGCACTAATGCAGGTAAATGGTGGTTCTCAATCATTTAATGTAGTGAATAATATGCGTATTTTAGGGCGTTGGATGCGCATGTTTGCTATTCCCAATCAGTCATCAATCCCCAAGGCATACGAGCAGTTCGATGAGGCTGGTAAATTAAAAGAGTCGCCTTATAGGGATAGGGTGATAGACGTACTGGAAGAATTGTTTAGAATGACCATTTTGTTACGTGGCTCAAGTGCAATGCTGACCAATAGGTACTCGGAAAATAAAAGCCAGTATACACTGGCCGCAGAAATTCAACGCTGTAGTTAGGCCGAGTAAACCGTTTGCCAGGGCTGTGATTTACATTTTCCAAAATTACTTAAGCCCAGGCATTATTAATTTGTAACAAGTAGAGACAGTAATGCACAGTGCCACTAAACAGACGATTTTAGCTAGCTCAACTTTAACACTGGCACTGGTTTCCGACGCAGTGTTGTATTTATTACTGCCCATCTATTTTTCAGACTTTCTGTTAACGATTATTTGGGTGGGAGTATTGTTATCGGCCAATCGATTCTTACGCATTCTATTAAACCCATTAATTGTCTATATTTACACGCTATTAGGGGGGCGTCGTGCGACGCTATTGGCGGTGCTTTTCGCCACCGTTGCCTGCGCAATGTTTTTATTTCCACTGGGGCCCTGGGTATTATTAATAGCGAGGATGCTCTGGGGTTTTGCCTTCGGATTGTTGCGCCTGAGCTGTCTGTATTGTGCCACTAAAGACCCCACTTTGAGCTTGAAAAATATGGGCTGGTACGCGGCCATTCAGGAACTGGGGCCACTGCTGGTGCTTTTAGCAGTACCGCTGATTAACCACTACTATTCAGTGCAAGTCATAATAGCAATCTCGCTGCTGCTGTGTTTAATGGCCTTTATACCGGCTTTATTATTAGCACAGGAGCGTGTAGAACAGCAAAGTACCAACCGGGCCTGGCTGCCGAAACTTAACTATCAGCACTTTCTGACGTTCGTTTTTTGTCTGCTGTTCGATGCCGTCTGGGTAGTGGTATTGGCACCACTGATGATTTCCTTGGGCAGTTCTGAGCAACAGGCGTTGGCGATCGCAGCAATTGTGTTGGTATTAAAACGTGGCTTTAATTTTCTACTCGGCCTGGTTATGGTTAAATATTCACAGTTACAAAATGCCAGTCGCTGGCTAAACTACAGCGTGTTGATGATGTTGCTGTCGGCCTGGTTGCTGGCGAGTTCTGCTCTGCTAAGTGCCAGCCTATTAGCTATTGTCGGCCATGGGCTTTTTATGATTTTGATGCCAAAAATATTAACTGATCAAAATGGTGATTTGAGTGTGAGAAAGGCCAGCTTAAATGACTTTACCTTGTGGCGTGACTTTGCCGCGGCGCTGGGAGCCCTACTGGCCGGTGTTCTTTTGGCCGCAGAGCTAGTGACCTATTTTTATCTGTTTGCTGCAATATTGTTGAGCCTGATAGTCGCTGTGTATAGCAGACGTGAAAGAAAAAGCAGTGTCGCAATTACAGAGTAAGTGAAATAGAAGTTTGTGCAGTGGGCAGGGTGGGGCGTTACTTCTGTGGGGGCTCATCATCTTTAGTGATGACGTAAAAAATTTTCAACAGACTCATGCTCAAGTAGCCTACCAGCGCCAATACACAGCCAGTAGCGATGATGATGACCCCGGCCAGAGCTAGCAGTTCGCGGTGCAGTAAATTATAGACTAAAAACTCGCCGCCCATCACCAGGCCTATCCCCAGTAGCGACATAAAAAAACCGATCAGAATTAGGCTCAAATTTTGCTGGGTCTTCACCGCTTGTTTTTGCAGTGCCAGGGTCAGTCGTTGGCGAAAAGTCTTTTGTCTGTTTTTCATCATCTATCACTTTTAGCAGGGGCGCGTTTCCTGAATAAACCAATATTAACACTGAACGTTAGCGTGATTGGCAGCGCCTTTAAAATGGCTGATTGCTGTTCTTCATTAACTCGCTGAGAGTGTGGTGTCATCTGTAGCAAAGTGGTTAAGTGTTGCTCATGATGCAATACAAAGTCGAATTCCAATAAGCTCTGTGACTGGCAACTAAAGTACTCTTCTAGCTCGGCTTGCGGGTCGTACTGTGACTCTTTAAGGTCAGAGTAAAGCGCTTGTTTTAATTGCAGTAAGTGTTTACTACTGGGCCATACTAACAGTAGCAAGGCGTCGGTTTTAAGGACCTTGGAAAACGGCTCTGGCATCAGGCGACTGAAAACGACAGTGAGTACATCTAAGCAGGCTGCTGCAATGGGCATTCTGGCGCCGCTAGCGACTAACCAGGTAATATTTTTGTTGCGTCTGGTGGCTGCCTTTATCGCGTGTTTAGAAATATCCAAGCCAATAAAACCTGGCTGCAACTGCTGCTGCGCCAGAGATTTTTGCCAGTGATCGCTGTAGTAGCCCTCTCCACAGCCCATGTCTAAAATTTGCCCTGTCCCATCCCCATTGCCTACCAGCTCCTGTGCTAAAATTGCAGCGATGCTGTCGGCGAGCGGGCGATAGTGGTCTAAATCCAGGAACTGCCTTCGCGCTTCAACCATGCTCGGGTTGTCACCTGGGTCCCTGGATTTTTTCTGCTGTACTAACAATAAATTCCAATAGCCCTGCTTTGCCTGATCAAAGCAGTGGTTACTGGCGCAGCGCAGTACTTTGTCGACTTGCTGCAGTGGTTGTTGGCACATTGGGCAAGCTAAAATTGATGGACTCATGATTAATCGACCAGCAGCCTGGCTAAAATGTTTTCGTAAACATCAGATAAGGTATCTAAATCAGCGGCTTTAACACACTCATTAACTTTGTGTATGGTGGCATTGATCGGCCCTAATTCGATAACTTGCGCGCCGGTTGGGGCGATAAAGCGACCGTCTGAGGTGCCCCCCGAAGTCGACAACTCAGTGTCTAATCCGGTTACTGATTTGATCGCGGCAACGCTTGCATCAATTAACTCGCCGCCAGTGGTCAGGAAAGGATTACCTGAGAAAGCCCAGTCGATATTGTAGTCCAGTTGGTGACTGTCCAGAATTGAGTGCACTCGGGACTTAAGCTGGGCCTCGGTAGATTCAGTGGAAAATCTGAAGTTGAAATCCAGTACCGCCTCTCCCGGTACTATGTTGTTGGCACCGGTACCCGCGTGGTAGTTAGAAATTTGAAAGCTGGTGGGTGGGAAAAACTCATTGCCCTGATCCCATTGCTCAGCGGTGATTTCTGCGATAGCAGCAGCTGACAGATGGATTGGATTTTTTACTAAGTGCGGGTAGGCGACATGCCCTTGTACTCCATGCACTTTTAATTTCCCACTGAGAGAGCCGCGACGACCATTTTTAATCACATCACCGAGTTTGGCGGTACTGGATGCCTCGCCGATTACACACCAGTCGATCTTTTCGTTGCGCGCCTCTAAAGTGTCAATCACTCTGGTAGTGCCGTTGATAAAAGGGCCCTCTTCATCGCTGGTGATCAGCAGGGCAATAGAGCCGTTGTGATCGCTATGATGTTCGAGAAAGCGCTCCAGGGCGGTGGTAAAAGCGGCAATACCGCCTTTCATATCAGCCGCACCGCGTCCGTGTATAAATCCCTCTTGAATAGTGGCCTTAAAGGGATCAGTGCTCCAGTTCTCCAGCGGGCCGCTGGGCACGACGTCAGTATGTCCGGCAAAGCACAGCAGTGGTGCCTGAGTGCCACGCCTGGCCCAGAAGTTTTTTACATCGGCAAAGGGCATTTGCTCTATTTCAAAGCCCATTTTTTGTAGACGCTCAATTAATACATCCTGGCAACCGGCATCTTCTGGGGTGACAGATTTACGCGAGATAAGGTCGCAGGCGAGGTCGATAGTGGCAGATCTATTCATGCTGATGCTCTTTGCTGGGAAAGTGGTGAAAAAACTATAGGGCGGTCCAAGCTCCGTCAGACCGCCGCTGCTACGTCTACTTAGTTGTGCTTGTGCAGCGCTTCGTTCAGTTCAATAGCCGACTTATTGGTTTTGACTTCAATGCGGCCTGTTTGCGAATTGCGGCGGAACAGTAAATCAGACTTACCGGCCAATTCTGAAGCTTTAACGGTGGCAACTTCAGCATTGTTTTCATCCAAAATAGTGACTTTAGCACCGCCGGTAACGTACAGGCCCGCTTCCAAGGTACACCTATCGCCCAGTGGGATACCCAGACCTGCGTTGGCGCCCAACAGGCAGTTTTCGCCCACTGAGATAACCACCGAGTTACCGCCAGAGAGAGTGCCCATAGTCGAGGCGCTACCGCCTATGTCAGTACCGTTGCCAACCACAACACCGGCAGAGACGCGCCCTTCGATCATGCCTACACCTAAGGTGCCAGCATTGAAGTTAATGAATCCCTCGTGCATCACGGTAGTACCGTCACCGACGTGCGCACCTAAACGCACTCTTGATGCATCGCCAATACGAATCCCGGAAGGTATTACATAGTTGGACATCTTAGGGAATTTGTCCACTGACATCACATCCAGAATACGACCTTGAGCGCGAGCAGACAGCTGGCGCTTTGGCAGATCTTCCAGAGAAATTGCCCCCTCGTTAGTCCAGGCGACGTTAGGTAATAATGCAAACTGGCCGGTTAGATCAATGTGGTGCGGTTGAACTAGACGAGAGGAGAGCATGCTCAGCTTTAAATAAGCCTCAGGAGTCGATGCAGGGGCGGTATCAGTGGCTAAAATAGTAATGACCAGAGGCTGTGCCGTACCTTTTAATACTTCCACAACTTCGGCTTGCGATTCTTCTCCTATGCTCAGTAACGCCACTTCAATGTCTTTCAGTTGCTCCTGGCATATCTCGATAGCTGCGTCTTCGCCCGCTTCGTAGCCGACGCATTCACCGACCGCTTTAATCAGCTGCTGTGACGGATTTAATAGTGGTTTGTTGTAGTAAACTTCCAACCAATCGCCGCTTGAAGACTGGGTGCCGATACCTATGCCAAATGCAAAAAAACTCATATTACTCTCCAGGTGATCTACTTCTCAGCAGAAAAAATGTCTTGGTATTGATCGGCTTTAAAACCGATCATCACTGTTGTGGTGGTCACTAAAACCGGACGCTTGATCATGGCCGGGTGCTCCAGCATCAGATCAATCGCGGATTGTTGGTCAATATTGTTCTTTACTTCATCGCTCTGTTGGCGCCAGGTGGTACCGCGTTTGTTGAGTAGCAGATCCCAGGGCTGAGTCTGCAAAAAACCGTTCAGTAGTTCCCTGTCTATACCATCGCTGCGATAGTCGTGAAACTGGTATTCGATGTTCTGTTGTTCCAGCCATTTTTTGGCCTTTTTAATGGTGTCGCAATTCTTAATACCGTACAGCTTGACGCTCATTTAATCTGACTCCAAATTGAGTGACTCTACAAAACTGCGAATTCTCATCGCGCCTTCTAAACATTCATCCATGCTTGCCACTAGCGCCATGCGCACATAATTTTTGCCGGGGATCACAGCATTAACCTCTCGTGAGAGATAGCTACCAGGCAGCAGTGTCAGGTTTTGTTGGGCAAATAATTGCTGTGCAAACACTTCATCATCAATCGGTGTTTTAGCCCACAAATAAAAGCTGGCATCGGGCCGCTGAACGTCTAAAACAGGGCGCAATATATCCAAAACCGCCGCAAATTTTTGCCGATAAATATCGCGATTTTGTTTTACATGTTGCTCGTCACTCCAGGCGGCGATGGAGGCGTGCTGATGTTGTACAGGCATCGCCGAGCCGTGGTAAGTGCGATATTGCATATAGGGTTGCAGCAGTTTTTTATCACCGGCGACAAACCCAGATCTAAGTCCCGGTAAGTTAGAGCGCTTAGACAAGCTGTGCATGACCACGCAGCGGGCGTAATCATTGCGACCGATAATTGCGCAGGCCTCTAATAGACCCACTGGAGGTTTAGCTTCATCGAAGTAAATTTCTGAGTAGCACTCGTCGCTGGCGATAATGAAATCGTATTTATCAGCCAGATTAATGAGCTTCTTTAATGTGTCTAAATCAGTCACCGCTCCAGTAGGATTGCCTGGCGAACAAATAAGAAGTACCTGGCAGCGCTGCCAGATTTCAGCGGGAACTGCATCGTAATCGGCAATGAAATCGTTTTCTGCCAGACAATTTAAGTAGTGAGGCTGCGCTCCGGCCAGGTAAGCTGCGCCCTCGTAAATCTGATAAAAAGGGTTGGGACAGATGACTAAGGCGTCATCGCTACGACTGACAGCGGCTTGCACAAAAGAGAAAATAGCCTCGCGGGTGCCATTTACTGGAACTACATTGACAGCTGGGTCTAAACTGTCAGGGCTCAAGTTAAATCTTTTCTGACACCAATTGGCAATACTCTGACTGAGCTGTGGCATGCCTTTGGTTGAGGGATAGACACCCAATCCGGCAATGTTATCGGTAATTGCGTCAGCGACAAAAGTGGGGGATTGGTGCTTGGGCTCACCAATCGAAAAAGCAATATGTTTTAGCTCCACAGGGGTCACAGAAGCTTTTAAAGCCGCCAATCTTTCAAAGGGATAGGGCTGTAATTGCAATAACTCTGGATTCATTTCGTCTCTCTTGTTGCTTGTATGGGAGCTTGTTAATATCAGCACGGCAATAAGGTCGCACAGTATAGCTCAGTGCTGCTTATCTGAATACTGGGCAGCCACTGATAAACTTAAAAGTACTGCATGTTCAGCATCGGATCTTCGCTATAGGTGACTTTAGAAATAACCGCTAAAAGTATGTCTGCCGCTGTCTGAAAATAATTACTCTAACTGCCTAGAATTTTCAATGGCAGGCTTAGCATAGGATCATCGCTATTGGCTACGATAAATATCACCGCTAAAAGTAGGCCGACTGTTGCCAGGTACCAGAGGGTAGAAAATATTTGCCCGTACCTGTCTAAAGGCAACAAATGGGTAAAGTGCCTGGCGCGCCACTCAAACAGTATTTCTGCGCTACCGATCAACAGCATGATGGCCAGTAAACTCAAATGGAAAGTAAAACTGAGGTAAATACCCAATGCCGCCGCCAGTGCACAGAGGCCTATACCCACTTTAGAATTAAAAGAAAAACTGATACTTTTAAGTATATGGCCACCATCTAAGGGCAGGATCGGCAGCAGATTGAACAAATTCAGCAATGCGTTAAACGAGGCCAGAGCGGCAAAGAACGGTAGCTCTGTTACCCAGTAAGCCAGCAGCGCCAGCAACGACAGTAGCAGGCCAAAACTCGGACCCATAATAGAGATAACCACATCTTGCCAGCGGGTGTTTATTTTGCTGTCGCTCATCGCCAGG
This sequence comes from 'Osedax' symbiont bacterium Rs2_46_30_T18, assembly GCA_002163025.1. GTDB lineage: Bacteria > Pseudomonadota > Gammaproteobacteria > Pseudomonadales > Balneatricaceae > Rs1. The sequence continues at coordinate 16,024 of MABF01000083.1, read as the reverse complement.
CCGCCGAGAAAAGGTATCAGATAAATTCCCTTGGTCGGCATTTTAAAATACTTCATGGCGCGGATGTGGCCGTATTCGTGAAACACTAAGCAACCAATCAACGCCAGTGCAAATTCGAAAGAAAATAACCAGCTGTAGGCGGCCAGGCTGGCGCCGGCAAATAGCACCTTAATCGCCTTGGCGCTTTTTAATAACTTAAATCCAAGGGATGCCAAGCCCACTAGACTAAATTTCTGTTTTACCACGGGCTTGACCACTGGAGTCTGCATTTCAATATCAGCAGTGTTGCGCTCACCGGTACTGGTCACTTGACCATTGATTAGCAATTGATAGCTGATCAGAAATGGCTGCCACTGTAAATTAACCTGCAGCTGACAATCAATCTGCTGCTCGCCGGATTGCAACTGAAACTGATGCCTGTGGGTGTCATCATCATCGTCGCTGGCGGCTTGCTGCGCCACCAGTTGATTGTCCCAATATAGCTGCTGCCAACCCGCCATCGACCCTTCGAGCCTAAGCGGCTTACCCAAACACTCTGTTACTAATAATTCCACTTCTGATCCTGTCTCTTTTGCGCTACATACTGTTGTAGGTGCAATGTAATTGAAATTTATTAAAAGCTATTGTGACCCTCTGTAGCTGTCGTCAATCGCTGCTACAATTAAAACATAGTCATGCACTTAAAGTTGTGACTTAAACTGGGCAACAGATTGTAGCGCATTTGCGTCCAATTGCGTCGTTTTTTGGCCTTTGTTGCAGAGTTAGATTTACTATTAAAAAAGTTCATATATTATCGGCTATATTCCGCTAGACGCTTGCCTGTTCCCACTGCGCATCCGACTGGTTTTTTACTTGCAGATTAATAATCTATTGTTGAGATCAACGCCATGGGCACAACTTTCCTATCGCTAATATCACTATTTGTCAGTTGCTTTATCCTAATGCTCGGCAACGGTCTAGTGAATGTTCTGCTGCCTGTAAAAATGCAAATCCAGGGGCTGAGTACCGATACTATAGGCTTAGTATTATCCCTCTATTATGTGGGTATGTTGCTGGGGGCTATCTACAGTAAAGATTTAATAAAACGCGCCGGTCATATTCGGGTTTTCGCCGGGTGTGTGGCTCTCGGCGCCATCAGTATTTTACTCTGCAGCTTTGACACTGACCCTGTTCTCTGGGGCGCGATGCGAATTGCCATAGGTTTCTGTAATGCCTGCGCCTACTCGGCGATGGAGAGCTGGCTAAGCGATAGCTCTACCAAGGAGAGTCGCGGTAAAATCCTGGCTGCATACAATGCGGTAGTGTTAGGTGGCTTGTTTGGCGGACAATTCCTGATGAACTTTGCCGCACCCAGTGACAATACTTTGTTTGTATTAGGTGGAGTGCTGTTGTGCATGGCGATTATTCCTATCGCACTGAGTAAAAATGTCGGACCTATGATCGAAGATATCGCGGCGATGTCTATACTCTCACTGTTTAAAAAATCCCCTTTAGGAGTGGTTTGCTGTTTTACCGGCGGCTTAGTATTTGCGGCGTTGCTTAACATGTTGCCTGTATTTGCCAAGGCCAACAGCATCGTTGATTTCCAACTGACCTTATATATGGGGGCGGCGATATTTGGTGCTTTTATACTGCAGTTCCCGGTCGGCTATTTGTCCGACAGATACGATCGGCGCTCGGTCATTCTAGTGCTATTGATCACCTCGGCGAGCGTCGGAGTAATGGCCACCGTCGTCGCGCCGCTGCAAATAGAATGGCCGCTGTTCCTTGCCACTGGCATCACTACCGGTATTATCGCCTGCCTCTACCCGCTGAGTATATCTGAAGCTTTTGACAGACTGCGCCAAAATGAAATGGTCGCTGCGATGGGCAGTATGATCTTGGCTTTTGCTATAGGTGGGGTGATCGGACCCTATTCAGCGGCATTGGTGATGGACTTTTTTGGCAACAACTCACTGTTTTACTTTCTGGCAATAATCCAGTTGCTACTGGCCGGTTTCGTGGTTTATCGAATGAGCGCCAGAGACTCGTTACCGGTTGAAAAACAGGAGAGCTTCGTTATGCAGGGGTCCACGATCGCGGCTATGGTCGATTTGGATCCGCGTACCGAATATGTGCCGGTTGTACAGCAGTTATCTCAAGAGGCGCAAACCGCCATTAACATCGCCGCAACCGATCAGGGAGCGGCTGTTAAAATGGCCCGCGCAATTGTGGTGGCTCAACCGCAGCGGGCGGTAGAAATGGCCAGTGCCCTGGCATCGGTTGAAGGCATAGATGTGCTGCGACTATACGAAGTTATGCAGCAAGTATTACCTTATCGGATTATGGAAATAGCCTTAGCTATAGTCTCAACTAAGCCTGATCTTGCTTACGAACTAGTGCAGCAGTTGGCGCAGTCGCACCCGGAGCAGGTAGTGTCAGTGGCTGCAGAAATCGGTCAGGCTTACCCGGAGCTGCGGGTGGCTATGGCTAAAGTCGCAGTGGAGTCCGCCCCTGAATCGGCACTGGAAGTAGCAGAGTATTACGCCCAAGTGGTTGTTGATGAGCGCGAAGTACTGCGCCCTGCAGATGAAGCTGGTGATACCAGTGAACAAGATGTATTAGAAATTGCCGCAGAGTTATGGGAAGTTGCACCTGAACAAGCACTGGCGGTGGCAGTGACTATGGTGGAGGCGATACCGGAGACGGCAGTATCATTTGCCACTGAGCTGGCAGAAAATATCATAGATAGCGACACAGAGGCTTATGTTCAACCGGAGCTTGCATCAGACGACGAGGGCGCAGTAACTGAGGCGAAAGAGAGTGAGCTGGAAGTGGACGCGGCAGTACACCTAGTGCAGAGCCTAACGCAGGCGGTGCCAGAAAGCGCCGTAGAGTTGGCGGTTGCTGTAGTAGAGACAATCCCTGATGCAGCGGCCGAAGTTGCCGCTGAAGTTGCAGCGACTTTTACTGAAGATACTGAGTCAGACGTTAGCGTTCAATTCTCTGTGCCGGTCAGTGCCGAGGACGAGGCGGTTATTGAGCTAGACCAGCTGCATCAAGAGGCATTGGAAACGGATGCGGCGGTAGATTTAGTACAGCGCCTGACCGAAGTTGCCCCAGATAATGCTGTCGATGTAGCGGCTGCCATTGTTGAAGCACTGCCCGAGAGCGCCGCGGCTATCGCCACCGAAGTGATGGGTAATATTGCCGAGAGCTTAGAAGAGCAAGTCCTGCCTATATCGAAAATGGAAGTAGCGCATCAGGCAGCCATTGAAACCGACACCGCGCTGGATCTAGTACAGCGTCTGGCCGAAGTGGCACCTGAAAGCACCATCGATGTGGCGGCGGCAGTGGTAGAGGCACTACCGGAGAGTGCATCCCAGCTGATCGATATAATCAGTGAAGGATCCGAGTCTATCGAGGGAGAGTGGGTGAATGCACTAGATGCAGACCCAAGAAATACATTAGAGTCTGCTGAAGAAGATAAGAAAATTTAGCGCTGGGTGGCTAAAACACCACCTCTATCTGCAACGGCGCAGCCGTGTGTTGCTGTAGGTCGGGGGATTGAGCCCCCCCTGCTATTGGTGTGTATTTAGCAGGGGTAAGCATCGGTCGATAGCTATCATCTCGAAGGCAGCGCTATATGCGCAGTAGTAACCTATGAAGATGAAGTAGTGTGCAATTGTAGAGAGGGAAAAAGAGCTTCAAGTTCAGAGTCTGCCGGATTTAAAGCGGACTATCACGACAGAAAGATAAACCTGATGGGTTCTCGACTAAGAGTGCAAGACCTGATCAGATACCTGTAATCTCCGGTTACTTTTGTACACTTTGCCAGCCCTCACATTGGCGTGTCTCATAAACTAAAAGACCTACCCCATCAGCCGATCGGCAATCTTGTAGATCAATTACGGCGCTGTTGTCATGCCTGCTTGCTGGGTACGCGGTTCTCCAAATAGCGAAAAAATAACACCAGCAGTCCGGCAAACAGCATGTAGACCAGTGCCAGTAACAGTAGCGGTTCGTAGGTCAAAAATGTATCTTGGCGCACTTTGGAAAAGGCGCCGTAGACATCAATTACTGTGATCGTCGCTACCAGCGGTGTCGCTTTTAGTTGCAGGACGACCTCACCGCCCAAGGTGGGCAGGGCGCGTTGAATCGCTCTTGGTAGCCAGACTTTGCGAAACACTTGCCACTCACTGAAACCAAAGGCCCGTGCCGCTTCCAGCTCGCCTTTGGGTACGCCTAAAAAGGCACCGCGCATGACTTCTGCTTCATAGGCGACAAAGGACATAGTGAGACAGAGCAACGCGTAGGGCCAAGCCTGACGAAGATAGGGCCACATAGCAGAGCCGCGAATTTCCGGCATAGTCGAAAATAGTGAGCCCAGGCCGTAATACAAGAGCCACAGCTGTAGCAGTAGCGGGGTGCCACGGATGATATTGCAAAAACCGCGCGCCAGCACAGCCAGTGGCTTAGGCCCGGTGACCTGGACCAGGCCCACGGGCAGGGCCAGGGCAAAACCTATCGCGACACTGGCAACTAATAGCCAGAGGGTGAGCCACAGGCCTTTTAAAATAATACTGTAGTAATCGGGCAGCCAGTCCCAGCGTAAAAAAATTGCACAGCAGACCAAGATAGAAATGCCGATTGCCGCGAGCACAATACGGTGTATCACCCAAAATTTTGTGGCCTCAGTCATCTTTATTGCTCCTTGGCAAAGCCGCGTCGCGACCAGTTCTCAATCCGCGAAATTAAACGGTTGGAGATTAAAGTCACCATTAGATAGAGCACCCCGGCGGCACAGTAAAACAGCATATAATGCTTAGTGGAGCCAGCGGCCTGGCGGGTTTCTAGAGTGAGTTCACTAAAGCCGACTACTGCCAGTAGTGCTGTATCTTTAGTCGCAATTAACCAGAGGTTAGCGAGTCCGGGGATCGCATAGGGGAGCATCGCCGGCAAAGTGACTTTGCGTAGGCTCTGCCAGAATGACAGGCCGTAAGCCTTAGCCGCCTCTAACTGTCCCTGAGGGATAGCTTGTATGGCACCGCGAATAACTTCGGTGCTATAAGCTCCCTGCACAAAACCAATCACAAATATGCCGGCAATCAATCCATCGATGTCAACGGCGTCTCTCCCCATCCAGAACATCAGTTGATTGATCAGATCGGTACCTGCGTAATAGAGCAACAGTATCAGAATTAGCTCGGGAACAGCGCGTACCATCGTTGTATAACAAGCCAGGCAATCGCGAACCACAACACCGCCGTAGAGTTTGCCGCAGGCGCCCATCAAGCCGATAGCCAGCCCCAAAGAGTATCCACCGATGGCGATTTCTAATGTATGCAACAGGCCGCGAAGTAAATTTCCACCCCAGCCCGGTGGAGATAACGCGAGTAACTGCAGGCTCTCGAACAGCGAAGTTACAGTATCCAAAAATGACTTTCCTCTGGGGAGTTAGTGAGTGATCCAAAGGATCGGTAACTAGGTAATAACAAAAATTCGATAGCGAGTTGCAGCTAAAATAAGTGCCTGATAACAGGCACTTATTTTCCTAAATTAGCAAGCGGAATTCAGGGTTGTGAAGTGAGGGGAATTACTTGCCGTAAGGGTCGAAGCTAAAGTACTTTTTAGAAATACTTTGATACTTACCATTGGCACGCAAGGTTTTGATCGCGGTATTAATCGCTGTTTTAAGCGCAGTCTCTCCCTGGCGTAGACCTACACCTATCCCCGGGCCGAGAATCTCTAAATCAGCGGCGACTTCTCCCTTTATCTCGCAGCAGGCGATGCCCTGATCTGAGTTGATGAAATCCATCATCGCCAGTGAGTCAGCCTGTAAGGCATCTATGCGCCCGGCGACCAAGTCCTGATTAGCCTCGTCCTGGGTCTGGTATTCTTTAATCGTATCTGCAGTATCGGCAAAGTGTTTCAAGACGTATTTGCGGTGAATGGTACCGCTTTGAACACCGAGGATTTTTCCTTTCATGCTCTGGGCACTGGCGCCAATGTCAACATTCTTGTCGCCGACAATCACTGCGGGGGTGTTGTAGTACTTGTCAGAAAAATCTATTACTTTGAGGCGATCCGGGGTGATAGACATAGAGGCCATGATGATATCGATTTTCTTGCTGTTAAGCGCAGGAATGATACCGTCCCAGGCGATAGGAGTAATCTTACAGTCAAGCTCAGCGCTCTCGCAGATTGCGCCCATTAATTCTATTTCCCAGCCCTTCCAGTTGCCCGAGGCATCGGTATAGGAAAAAGGCGGATAAGGCTCTGCGGCGAAGCCGACTTTAATAGTCTCGGCGGCCATTGCAGGTATGGCGATCAGTGTCATTAATGAACCGATCAAGGCATGTTTGTTGAGGATTTTCATGTTGTTATTATCTCCTGGTTATATAGCTAAAAGCTCAGTACTGCAGGCACTACTGAACCGTTCTAATAAACTGTTTCAAGCGCTCGGAGTGCGGGTTGTCAAATATCGCTTCGGGCGGCCCCTGTTCTTCGATCAAGCCCTGATGAAGAAACACAACGTGGTTGGCGACCTCGCGGGCAAATTTCATTTCGTGGGTGACTAACAGCATAGTGCGTCCCTCGCGGGCTAAGTCTTCGATAACCTTTAACACCTCTCCCACCAGCTCAGGGTCGAGGGCGGAGGTAGGTTCGTCAAACAGCATCACATCGGGTTGCACAGCCAGTGCACGGGCTATCGCTACGCGCTGCTGTTGTCCGCCGGATAAAAACGCCGGGTAACTGTCTTGTTTGTCGCTTAGGCCGACGCGGGTTAATAGCTGCTTGGCCAGGTCAATCGCTGCCACTTTTGGCATGCCATGGACTAAAGTCGGTGCCGCAATCAGGTTTTCAAGTACGCTCATGTGCTGCCAGAGGTTAAAGTTTTGGAACACCATGGCTAAACTGGCACGCAAGCGTCTGACTTGATGTTTGTCTGCGGGGACCGGACCTTGTGAGGTCTGTTTCATCTTGATGGTTTCACCGCCGATGCGCACATCTCCGGCGCTGGGGGTTTCCAATAAGTTTATACAGCGCAGCAGTGTTGATTTTCCGGAGCCGCTACCGCCGATGATCGCGATGATGTCGCCTTTTTTTGCATTTAAATCAATGCCTTTTAATACTTCTATGCTGCCGTAAGATTTGTGCAAGCCGCGGATTTGAATGGCGTTTAGCGCAGGCTTTTCATTGTTATTGATAGTATTATTATTTTTACTTGTCAGCATAAAAACCTCAAAAGTTGTACTTCGATACTATTATTCATTTGTATAACAAGCAATGGTAAACACTTATAATTTGCTTAAAAAACTCAAAGCACTGTAAAATCAGTGCTCTAATTAATTGAATGGCCCTACAAATGACAACCACCCGCCGCCCATTTCGCCGCGCCAGTGAAGAAGAGAGACGCACCTCACTCATCGAGGCGACTATGGAGTGTATTGTGCAGGGGGGGATCGGTGCCGCGACCATTCGGCGGGTCGCTGAAATTGCCGACGTAACGCCTGGATTAGTTCGACACTACTTCCCCGACAAAAATACCTTGCTCTGCGCTGCTCATAAGGCAACCATGTCTAAGATGACTACTCAGGCAATACAATCGTTAGATAATTGTGATGGTGGACCTCTCGCCCGGTTAAGGTTGTTTATCGAAACGTCACTGCAGGCACCCGTTGTGCATCCGCGTAATTATCAATTATGGGCTTCCTTTACCAGTTTGATTAACGCTATCCCCGAGATAGGCATTAGCCATCGGGAAGCCTATATCGAATTTCGCAATGAATGTGAGTCCCTGGTACGCGATGTATTTGCAGAGCAGCAGCGGGACATTGATGACAAGCAGGTCGAGCGCTATGCAATCGCCGTTAATGCTTTGATTGATGGACTCTGGTTAGAGGGCTGCCTGGCGATGGACTTATTCGACAGCGGCTCGCTATCAGAACTAGGGGTTAAATCCGTGCAGTCACTGCTGGATCTTGAAACATTGTAGAACCCATCGGTCAGACCAGCATTGATCGAGGTTTAAAAGGCACTTATTGGAGCCTAATAGACTAGCCTAGGGCAGTTGCCAGATAAGTGATCTGCCCTGGCGAAAACTGTGCAAGCGTTAACGCTGCCTATTTCTCAACTCTGTGTTGATGAGCCCTGTCAGAGGCTAAGGGTTTTCTGCAGAGTCCGCATGCGGCTCTGATAGTCCGCACGATCGTGATAGCAGCCGTAGAAATAACGCCTGCCAGAATATCCCATACGACCGTGTAAACAGCGCCAGTTATTAAAAATAAGGGCGGTGCCTGGGCGCAGGCCAATTTTAATCCAGTTTTCCTGGTTCATACTGTGGCGGTTAAACTCAGCGTAAGCCTGATAAAACTTTTCCTGGTCCTGTGCAGCCAATATAAAAGGGGATCTGTCGTAATTATTGAAGCTGACTTGCTCTAGCTCCCCGCGCCTGTCTAATCGAAAGGTGGGTCGCTCGGCCGCCAGGTGTACAGCAGATTCTTTGTAGTGACCAGGCACTGCTACCTTGGACAAAACTTCGTACAAATCAGGTCGCTCTTCGCGGATGGCTCTGGCGATTGCAAAACCATCAACCAGTACACTTTCACCACCGCTACCATCGAACTCCATACAGTTAAACATCTGCAGACCCGCAGCGTTGTAATAGTAGCAAGCATCGGTATGCGGTGCTAAAAAGTCGGTAGTATAAGCAGAGTCATCGTGATGTTTTACATCGCTTGAAAGAGGCCAGTGAGTGCCGAATATAGTTTTTTGTGCCGCTGCAATGCGCTCTGCTAAGGCAATGGTTGCCTTCTCGGTGGCCACTGTATCGGTCACTAAACTAAAACCGTAGCAATCAATGTTTTCCAGCCAGTTTAGGACCCCTTGCTCACTGTCCATTACTTCCTGGTAGGAAATGCTGGGCAGAGTATCTGGCATGTTATCTGCCAACCAATATGTTTTGCTGTGGGCGTTCGAGAGTTGTTCATCATCCAAGACTTTGCCTGCGACCTGACACAAACGCAGGCAGGAAATAGTGGTTATTTGCTGGTTTGGCCAGTTGATTTTCACCAGTGTCGCCGCTGCATTTAACCCTGCCGCATCTGCCACGATATCCAGTGGGATAGAAAAAGTATCAACATTGCGCTGCAGCGTCTGGCTATTAACACTCTGACTGTCATCGCTATGGTCCATCAGCCAGAACCAGGAAAAAGTCATGCTGCTCTGATCGGCCCACAGCACGATTAAGCCCGAGGGGGTCGCAGTTACATTTTTGATTATCATGGCATCTAAATCCTACTGTTATACGAGTGTATAACAGTAATACTATGTGGTATTTAATCAATGATCAATAGTCAAATAACATCTTAGTGCTAATTCGACTAATGCAAGTCTAAACAGCGGCGCTTTATGCCTGAGGAACATATAGTTTATTTTTAAACTAAACCGCACCCGGGCATGAAACCGGGGACAATATAGGCACTACAAATATGCAACCGAGGGCGCCTGGTCTGACAAAATGCTAGTGATACACTTGCAAAAATTGCAAAAAGGCATAAGCTTTTGCTCACGCCTCACGCCTCACGCCTCACGCGTTTTTATGCGCTCTAAAGCTGCGACTTCTAACTTCCAACTTCCAACTTCCAACTCATTACTCACGACCTAGCTTTTATAACACTCAGCCTATCCGGGTCAGTCACAAAACCGCCTGTCTCTGCTAGTATCTGTTGAGCGATTTGTTTTGAGCTCGTCGCTTTTGCTGTATCCAGTTCCGCAGCCGTTATGCCGACCACCTGGATAAAGTCTACCTGGCCAGATGCTAAGTTAAAGGATGGCGGAAAATTTTCCGGTTGCACAAACAGCATCGCGGGTATTTGTTCAGAGAGTGCCAGAGGTACCATATGACCGTAGTGCAGCGGGGCGACGTCACCCATTTTTCCCTCTGCCAGTAAAATGTTATAGCCGATCAACGTTTGTAGAATTGGCAGAGCCCAGGCACATTCCTGTTCTGTTTCGAGGATGAATTCTGTTCCCAGTCCGCTATAGTCTTCAGCGGTATTGGCTGTCCAGGGGTTGGACATACCCGAGCTCACATAGGCCCAGGTGCTTCTCTGTGCTGTCGGCGGACAGCTAAAAACACCGTAGGTCAGCCACCTGGGGTCTGGGTCTTGTATGTTGAAGCGGGTTTGAAAAAGCTCTGCTGGCAGAGTGTAGATACCGGCTCCTGTGTCGGCAAATATTTTTTTATAAACCTGTTCTTCTCTTTGCTGCCAGCATTGATTCAGAAAACTCATACTGCTCCTTTGTGTAAATTATTGATTAGTAGTGATGTATGCACTCAAAAAAGCGCGCAGTGGCATCTCATTATGGATTGTTTTCAGCCAGTAGCAGCATAATTTCGTAGACAATATTTGCCGCCAGTAAAGCCGAAACTCCCTGTGGATCGTGAGGCGGACTGATAGTATTTATATCGGCACCGACAATGTTAAGGCCCTTGCAGGCGTGGATGATCTGCAGCCCTTCGCGAGCACTGGCACCGCCAAAAGTGGGAGAGCAGACACCCGGCGCCACTGAGGGATCAAAGAAGTCCATGTCAAAACACAGATACACCGGTTTATTGCCTATGCAGCTGTGTACTTGTTTGAATACATCCCCAATGCCCCGGTGCAGCAACTCTTGCATGTCGATTAAGTTGTAGCCTAGCTCGCGGCAATAGTCTGCAACTCCCGGGACAAAATGACTGCCGCGTCTGCCAATATGAAAGCTACAGTGTGGATTAATCAGTTGTTCTTTGACAGCGTGGGTGAAAGGGGTGGCATTGCTAAATTCTTGTAGTGGATAGGCATCGGTGTGGGCATCTAAGTGCAGTACTACTAAATCGGGATACTGCTTGGCCAGGGCACGCATTTGCGGTAGTGCCACAGAGCCGTCGCCACCGAGTGTGATAGGTACACCCCCATTGCCAATAGCCTGACCCATTGCAGCTTCAATAGCGCTGTAGGTTTTTTCAATACTGTCTATGTCGACGGCGACATCGCCTAAATCAAGCATCTGCAAGTGCTCAATTGGATTGATGCCGGTGTTGCCGCAATAGTGGCTGATCAGTGCGGATTGCCGGCGTATGCTCTGCGGCCCCTGTCGTGCACCAGTGCGTTCTGGATCAGAGCCGCAGTCGTAGGGTATACCCAAAATCAGCGCTTTTGCCTGCTGCGGGTACTGACTACCTGGCATGCCCATAAAAGTGCTGTTTATTGTATGCTCTGTCGTATTACTTTGTGTTGCCATTATCTATCCCCCAAAATTCTTGCAGCCAGATTACAGCACAAATACCCGGCTAAAAGTAGTGAATTGACAAAAAGCTGATTTGGGGTATCCCCGACTAGAGCTCTGAGCGACTCAGTGGTTATCTAGCGATAGCATAGGCTGTAGGGCCCTGTAGGTCAGGGAAGTCATCACTAGGGTTTCAGCGCATACCAGCCGTGAATCATCAGGGTTTGCAAAAATTGCACAGGGGTTGTGAAACCACCGGCCGCAATAGTCAAAGCAACCTCGGGAGGCGGCAGTAAGGAGATAGACTTCCCCATTGCTGAGGTCATTTTCTCAACACGCGCGGCGCCTATATCCGAAAAATGTAATGTCGAGCACCACAGCTGATGAAGCTCCTGATAAGTTCCTATTGCGGTGTCGGCACAGTGATCCGCATTCACCAATACTCCTCCTTGGGCCAGACGTTTGGCTATATCTGTGAATAGGGCGGTGCGCTGTGACTGCTCAGTCAGAAAGTGCGAAACCAAAAAGCAGGTCGCAGCATCAAATTGTGGGCATTGGGGCAAGTCACTGAGGTAACCATTATGAAAATTGCAGCGCGAGAGAAGTCCCTGCTCTGCTACACGTTTTTTACAGACATCTAACATCGGCTTTGCCGGATCTACGGCGGTAAAGTGCCAATGTGGAAAGACCTTTGCCAGATAAAGTAATTCTGCGCCAGTCCCTGCGCCTACACATAAAATACGTGCATTAGTGGGTAAGTCCATGAGGATCATTTGCGTTAAAAAATGTAATACTGCTTTTATCGGTGCTAGCTTTTGGAACTGCGTATCGTAGCGCGCAGCAAGGGGTTGATCGAAAAAATTGGCGTTGTTTGTATTCATTTGCTCTCCAAAAAACCGTATATCGGCTTAATATGCTGGATGTGAATAATAGGCTATACAATTGAGTGGTTGCAGGGCGCTCGCTGCTTTATAATCGGCTTATTGTTCGCTATTGGTTTATGGGGGCTCAGTTGCATACAAAAAATCTGGTCAATGTAGGCTATAAAGTTGTCGGTAACTTTGCCAATCGCCCCGGTGTTTCACATGCAGAACATGTAGTCCTTTTATTGGAAAAGGGCCAGCTGGAATTTGAGCATGGCAGACAAATCACTTTCAAACCCGGTATGTTGATGTTAATTCCAGCCGGGATGTTACATCGAACATTGGCGGGAAATAAGGTTGCCTTCAGATGGCTCAGTTTTTGTGCCAGCTGCCTGGATTTTGACGAAAATGCTTCGCTAATGGCGCCGTTTAAACAGGTTCGCTTAGGTGCATTGCCCTGTTTTGTCTTACCGGCTGCGAGAAGAGATTACTTTGTCAGCTTGTACCAAGCGCTGGAGGCAGAAAATGAGTCACTGGCCGTGGATGCCAAAGAAGTCGCCAAAAGTTTGTTGAACTTAGTGCTGCATGAAATAAAAAAAGCCGCAAAATTGGTCGATGAAAAAACTTTCAGTCACTCGACAACAATGAGTGAAGCGCTTGTTTTCATGCAAGAAAACGCTCTTACAAACATATCTCTGAGGGATGTGGCGGCGGCGGTGCATTTAAGCCCAGCCTATTTTGCGACATTGTTTAAGAAATCCAGCGGGTTTTCGGTTGGCGCGTGGATTACTCAGCTGCGTTTAAGCGAAGCTTGTGCGCAATTGACCCATACAGATATAAGCATTGAGCAGCTCACTTACCAACTGGGGTGGAATGATGTGACGCACTTTATCAGGACATTCAAAAAAATGTACAGTATCACACCGGCACAATGGCGCAGAAAAAACAGGGAGCTGCACCGACCAAGTAAAATTATCGCCCAGATACAAGGCAGCGATAATAAATGCAGTCCCTAAATGTGAAGATCATAAAAATGTGACTTGTCGCGCTCAGCGCGACAAGTAATGTTGCTGTTTAAGAGACTTGAGAATGTGGGTCTATGACGTACTTGACCGCGGCTCCGCCGTCAAAGTCAGCGTAGCCTTGCGGCGCCTGATCCAGGGAAATCATCTTAACGTTTACCGCGGCTGCAATATCAATCTTATCAAACAAGATTGCCTGCATTAGTGGACGATGATACTTCATAACTGGGCACTGACCTGTGTGCAGCGAGTGAGATTTAGCCCAGGCCAAACCAAAGCGCATACTCAGAGCGCCAACCTTAGCAGCGTCATCTACAGCACCTGGATCTTCAGTGACATACAAGCCTGGGATACCAATCTGGCCGCCAGCTCTGGTGATTTGCATCGCCGAGTTAAGTACAGTGGCGGGGGCTTCAGTATTGTGGTTACAGCCACAGCCATGTGCTTCAAAACCAACACAATCGACAAATGCATCCACTTCGCGCTCACCCAGGATCACTTCTAGCTTGTCTTCAATAGAGCCTTCTTCGCGCAGGTCAATAGTTTCACAACCAAAGCTCTTGGCCTGTGCCAGACGATCTTCGATCATATCACCAACGATGACACATGCCGCACCTAATAAGTGTGCTGAAGCTGCTGCCGCTAAACCAACGGGACCGGCACCGGCGATATAAACGGTAGAACCTGGGCCCACACCTGCAGTTACGCAACCGTGGAAGCCCGTCGGGAAAATATCGGAAAGTAGCGTCAGGTCGCGGATTTTATCCATCGCCTGATCCGAGTCAGGGAATTTCAAAAGGTTGAAGTCGGCGTAAGGCACCATTACATATTCTGCCTGTCCACCTACCCAGCCGCCCATATCGACGTAACCGTAAGCTGCACCTGGGCGCGCTGGGTTTACGTTGAGGCAGATACCGGTTAAACCTTCTTTGCAGTTGCGGCATCGGCCACAGGCGATGTTAAAAGGGACTGATACTATGTCGCCAGGCTTTAAAAACTCGACATCGCTGCCGATCTCTAAAATTTGTCCGGTGATCTCATGGCCAAGTACTAAGCCCGGTTCAGCAGTGGTTCTGCCACGCACCATGTGCTGGTCAGAGCCGCAAATGTTAGTTGTTAATACACGTAAGATAACACCGTGCTGACATTTTCGGTTGCCGATCGCCAGCTCTGGAAAATCAATTGCCTCCACAGATACTTTGCCTGTGCCTTGATAGATAACGCCGCGATTGCTTGGGTTGATCGACATCTAATGCTTCCTTTTTATGTTTATTGATAGATAGCCCAGCTAGTTACAAGCGATCTTCACTTGGTTAATAGTTGGACAAGTCAGATACTTTTCGGCTTTACAGCGTATTGCCAGACTTTTCTCTGACTGAATTCACTGCTGCACATCTGATCGCCGGTCAGTTGCCGACAAGCGATTTTACGTATTCATATGTGGCTACACTTTAGCTGAGAACAGTTAGCAAAGTTGCCTGTAATAGACACAAACTGTGACCAAAATCGCAGTTTTTGTGATCGGATAGCGTTGCTTTTTCAGTGCAGATCGTTATTTAAAACAGTCGCTTTTAGGGGGTGTTAATGCGAAATTGTTACGAAAGGGTCGCTTTTGGATAATTTGACCGTATCTTTAGTAGTACTATGCAATGGTGATTACAACAGTTAGCGGCTGGCTTCATTTCAGGCAAGCGTTAACACATATCAATATAGGTGATCGCTGGTCGCTCAACATACCAATAATAATTGAGCACCTGATAAGGAGCCCCCGATGAATACAAACGTTAAACTTACTAGTGTCGCAAATGCCAGCATCAAAACATCCAATATTGGTTTTTTGTTGTTAGGTGATTATTCCATGATCGCTCTGGCATCTGCAGTCGAACCGCTGCGTATGGCAAATCAGCTATCGGGTAAAGAACTCTACAGTTGGTACTTGCTCAGTGCTGACGGCAAGAGTGTACAGGCCAGTGATGGGATGAGAGTGGAAGTAGATGCGCCAATCAGTGACGCCCCTAAATTAGATACTCTGATCGTGGCCGGCGGCATTAATATCACCAATAACTACAGCAGAACTGAATTGAATTGGCTGCGAGCGCAGGCAAACAAAGATGTGATGTTGGGCAGTATTTGTACCGGGGCATACACACTGGCGGATGCAGGGTTGTTGGACGGCTATGATTGTAGTGCTCACTGGGAATACATAGCGCCACTACAAGAGGCTTTCCCCAAAGTTAACTGCAATCGCCGTCTGTTTACTCACGATCGGAACAGGCTAACTTGCTCGGGCGGCGGTGCGCCAATGGATATGATGTTGTATGTGATTACTATGCAGCATGGCCGGGCACTCAGTGGTGCTATATCAGATATGTTTGTCTGCGATCGGGTGCGCTCTCAGGGGGATCAGCAGCGAGTACCTTTACGTCATCTACTCAGTACCGCACAGCCTAAGCTGGTTGAGATAGTGGAACTGATGGAGGCCAATATTGAAGAGCCGATTGAATTAGATGAACTGGCCAGTTTCGTCAGTGTATCCAGGCGCCAGTTGGAGCGGCTGTTTCATCGCTATTTAGACTGCACCCCATCGCGCTACTACCTTAAATTGCGTCTGGATCGGGCACGACAGTTATTAAAGCAGACCACGCTTTCTATTATCGAGGTGTCATCTGCCTGTGGTTTTGTATCCACTCCGCATTTTAGTCGCTGCTACCGTAAACATATTGGCTTTTCGCCCAGAGAAGACCGGACCGGTATGTGGTCTGATGACAGTCTGAATGTGACAAGCTCTGGCCCAGCCTTATCCGAGCAGGAGTTTATGGTTAATCAAGTGATGCAGAATGTTTTGAGCGCCGCGCGCGCCGAACCTAGTTTCGCCTCGGTAAGTCT
>MABF01000029.1 GCA_002163025.1 'Osedax' symbiont bacterium Rs2_46_30_T18 | reverse complement strand
CTATTTATCTACTCAGCCTCAGGGTGTTTTTTCGCTTCTGCAATTAACCAAGTGCGAAAGGTTTGCGCATCGGCATGTTGGTGCTGATTGTCAGGAACGGCCAGATAGAAAGCTTCATCCGTGCTTAACGATTGTGAAAATGGCGCTATTAACTGTTGTGAATCCAGTTGAGCTTGCACCAGGCAAGTTCTTCCCAGGGCGACTCCCTGATTTTGCACCGCCAGTTCCAGCGCTGGCAATAAACTATCCAACTGCATGCTCTGTGCAGGTTTAAGCTCTGGGTAGCCGTTTTTATTCAACCAGTGCCCCCAGCCCTCGTTATAGCCCAATACATGTAACAATGTGCAATTGCTAAGCAGTTTTGGGGTAAGTTCGCCCGAGTGCCCTTTTAGTGCCATGTCCATATACGTTGGGCTGCACACGGGTATTAACTGATCCCAGCTGAGCCTGTCACAGCTAAAACCACTCCATTTCCCTAAACCGTGGCGTATTTCCAAATCGGCATCTACCGGCGTCTGATCTGTCCAGATATTGCTGGAAATACGCAGTCCGACCTCTGGATGCAATTGCCGAAATTCCCCCAATCGCGGTGCTAACCATGAGTTAAAAAATACCAGGCTGACACGAATGTTCAGATCGCGGTTACGGTTTTGGCCAAAAAGTTCATCGGTGGCAACCACTAAGCGTTCAATCGCCTCATGGACGACTGGAATATAAGCTCTGCCCGCCTCAGTGAGTTCCAGGCCCCTAGGCAGTCGCTTGAAGAGCGAGACTCCCAGTTGAGATTCCAGTCCTTTAATTTGCTGGCTTATCGCCGCCTGAGTAAGATTTAACTCATGGGCTGCCTGGGTAAAGTTGAGGTGCTGAGCTGATAGCTCAAAAGTGCGCAGCCAATTAAGCGGTGGTAGTCTCTTTTTCATTTAACTGCTCTCATCTCGCTCGGACTCTTCATTGTTGAGTAGTTCACCCAAATCCACAGCAGTTTGCTGCAGTAGTGGGGTGAATTCCAACAGTTGTTGTAGACTTTTACGGATCACCGGTGCATGGCTGAACAGGCAGGCAAAAAGTTTGCCGTCGCCGTCGGTTATAGGTACGGCTACCGCTACCATGCCGTCGACAAATTCTTCATTGTCTGTGGCGATGCCGGTGTTTCTGATGTTGCTGATCTCTGCACTTAAACGTTGCACGTCAGTACAGGTATTGCGGGCGTATTGTTGCAGTGGAAGATTCTGCACAATCCGCTGGCAGCGGCTTTTCGGCAGAGAACTCAAATACAGTTTACCGCTGGCAGTGGCGCAAATCGGTGTGTGGCTGCCGATAGGTAAGTGGACTTGCAGTGGGCTGGCGTTTTGCACCCTGTCGTAGTAGATCATCTCTGATCCATTGGGAATGGAGATACCACAAGTTTCCCCGGTTAACGCGGTCAGCTTAGTTAAAATGGCCTGGCGCTCAGCTTTAAATCTGTTGTTATACAGTACTCCCAGAGCGATGCCCTGCATTCTGTTGCCGGGAACCACTAAACCACGCATGTTTAACTGCAAGAAATTTTCCGCCTCTAGCTGGGATAACAGACGGTGGATGCTGGGTTTGGGAATATCTAGTTGGTAGGCGAGGTCGGCGGGAGACATTGGCCGCTCGGCCTTAGAGACTGCTTCAATAATTTCCAGGACTCGGGTGATGGAAGAACCTTTTTCTTTGTTACTAACACTCACTCTTACAACTCCTGTGTTTGATTTTGTGCCTGGGGCTAGCGCTGCAAATATGCGGCGCTAGCAAAGATGTGAACAAGTCAACAGAGAAGATACCGGACTTGTTTGCATCTTTCCAATCAAACATTTAGCTTGGGAAGGCGAAACTCGCTCCCTCGCGCACTCCCGCTGAAGGCCAGCGCTGAGTGATGGTTTTACGTTTAGTGTAAAAACGTACTGCATCCGGGCCGTAGGCATGTAAATCGCCAAACAGTGAACGCTTCCAGCCACCAAAGCTGTGGTAGGCGACAGGTACCGGTAGCGGTACGTTGATGCCGACCATGCCCACTTGGATGTTATCCGAGAAGTAGCGTGCCGCCTCTCCGTCGCGGGTGAAGATACAAGTACCGTTACCGTATTCGTGATCATTGATGATTTGCATCGCCTGATCCATGCTCTCTACTCTGACAACCTGCAGTACCGGACCAAAGATTTCTTCCTGGTAGCTGCGCATCTCGGTAGTGACGCCATCGATAAGTGTCGCGCCGACAAAAAATCCCTCGGCATATCCCGCCACTTGTGGGTTGCGGCCATCGACTACGACCTTGGCACCATCGCTCTCGGCGCTGTCGATGTAGCCGACAACTTTCTGCTGGTGGGCACTAGTGATCACCGGACCAAAGTCGTTGTTGCTATCTGAGTAGGCACCGACTTTTAAGCTTTGCATCGCTGCAGTCATTTTTGCCACTAGGCTATCGGCGGCTTCATCTCCGACTGCGACAGCCACTGACAGAGCCATACAGCGCTCGCCAGATGAGCCAAAAGCAGCACCTAATAACTGATTGACGGCGTTGTCCATGTCAGCATCTGGCATTACAATAGCGTGATTTTTAGCTCCACCTAAGGCCTGGCAGCGCTTACCGTTGGCGTTGGCTGTGGTGTAGATGTATTCGGCAATTGGGGTAGAGCCGACAAAACTGACCGCTTTAACACGCTGATCGTTCAGCAGAACATCAACAGCTACTTTATCGCCGTTGACTACATTCATTACACCCGGTGGAAGTCCCGCTTCTTCAAGTAATTGTGCTATGTACAACGTAGAACTGGGATCGCGCTCGGATGGCTTTAATACAAAAGTGTTACCGCAGGCAATCGCCATAGGGTACATCCACAGTGGCACCATCGCCGGGAAGTTAAAAGGCGTGATACCCGTGACAACACCCAGTGGCTGAAACTCACTCCAGGAATCGATATTCGGGCCGACATTTTTACTGTGTTCGCCCTTTAAGTGCTCGGCAACGCCACAGGCGTATTCCACACATTCAATACCGCGCTGTAGCTCACCGGCTGCATCGTGGCTAATCTTACCGTGCTCTTCACCGATCATCTGACAGATTTTGTCGGCGTTTTGCTCTAACAGCTGCTTAAAGCGAAACATCACCGCGGCGCGCTTGCCGGTAGGGGTATTGCGCCATGCCGGGAAAGCTTGTTCGGCAGCGGCTATCGCCTCTTCAACCGTTTCTTTGCTGGCCAGGGCTACTTGTTTAATCGCTGCACCTGTAGATGGGTTGTATACGTTTTGGCTGCGCTGTACATCGTTGCGAATTTCACCATTGATCAAGTGACCTACTGTGTTCATTTTAAACTCTCCTTAAAACTGGTATTTACCAAAGCTGTTGATATATTTCGATTAATTCTTCTGTAGACGGGACTCGCGGGTTATTACCCGGGGAGCCAGAAGCCAGTGCCTGCTCGGACATTAATGGCAACAAATCCATGAACTTCTGGCGTTCTACGCCAAATTGTTCCAGCGTCGGTACCTGCAGTTCGTCATTAATGGCGCGAAGTTCCTGAAGCAACTTCTGGTTCGCTTGCTGATCACTGTCCTGTTCAGTGGCCACACCCATGGCTCTGGCGCAGTCGGCGTAACGCTTTTCTGCCGCTGGTATTGAGTATTGCGTGACCGCCGGTAACAGCATTGCATTGGACAGTCCGTGCGGTACGTGAAAAGCCGCGCCTATAGGTCTGCTCATGCCGTGTACTAAAGCAACAGAGGCGGCTGAGAAAGCCACTCCCGCCAGAGTAGACCCGAGCATCATCGCCTCGCGGGCGTTTTTGTTTGATCCGTCGTGATAGGCTGTGCGCAGGTTAGGGCCGATTAGGCGCATCGCCGCCAGCGCCTGAGTGTCACTGTATAAATTGGCTTTTTTGCTGACGTAGGCTTCCATTGCATGGGTCAGAGCGTCGATACCAGTATCTGCGGTTGTTCTCGCCGGCAGTGATAATGTCAGAGAGTAGTCTACGAGCGCAGCGACCGGCATGAAACCGACTCCGACACACAGCATTTTCTCGTCTGTTAGCTCATTGGTAATAATAGTAAAGCGGGTAACTTCAGAGCCGGTTCCGGCAGTGGTCGGTACGGCAATAATGGGCAGGCCGGACTCGTTGACAATACGCGGGAATTTATAGTCCTGCATCTGGCCGCCAAATTTTCCTAAAATGCCGATAGCCTTAGCGCTGTCGATCGGGCTGCCGCCCCCCAGAGCAATGATACTGTCATAGTTACCGTTGCGGATTTTATCTACACCTGCCTGGATAGAGCTAACAGTAGGCTCTGGTACGGTATCGTCAAAAATATCGGCACTCATGCCCTTGGCTGACAAGTACTGTTGGATTTTTTCTGCGTAGCCTAATTGCACCATCATTTTGTCAGTAATGATCAGTGGCTTCTGGCAGTTCAGGCTTTCTAAAACATCGGGAATGGCTCCGCTGGCCCCTTCACCCACTTGCAAAATACGCGGCAAGATAATTTGTGACGACATATAAACTCCGTAGTTTTTATTATAAGAACACGAGCAGAGAAAATTGTGAAAACTCTAATATTGTTCTAAATTGATACGAACTCTATTGTTATAGATCATAATGGTTAAAGAAAGAAATATAAATCGCCTCATTGACCATAATTTATTTATGGCTATTGTGTTTTAAGGGAGCTTTTTTGTATTCGGTATCAGTAAAGTGTAGTCAGCTATAAATAAAATGATGGCAAAGGTCTTTTTTATATTGCTGGTTGTTGTCCCTGGTACTGCCTAATATCCGAGCATAAAAACAATAGCTCGCCAACGCTTCAGACGCTGGCTCAAGGTATAGGTAGAATATGGGAAATAACAGCAAGCTACCGTTGACGGGTGTCAGGGTCGTAGATTTTGGTCAGCAGATCGCGGGGCCAGCAGTGGCCATGACTTTGGCTGATTTTGGCGCCACAGTGGTACATATAGACCCTCCCGGAGGGCCGCAATGGGATCATCCCGCCAATGCTATATTACAGCGCAACAAAAGCTGTATTCGTCTGGACCTTAAAACTGCCGAGGGGCTGGCTCAGGCGTTAGCGCTAATTGCTCAGGCAGATGTAGTCTTAGAGAGCTTTCGCCCAGGTGTGATGCTGCGGCTCGGTGTAGACTTCGCGCAACTGCGTGCAACCAGACCTGAGCTGATCACACTGTCTGTGCCAGGCTTTGCCAGTAACGATAGTTTACGCAGTCAGTGGAAAGCCACTGAGGCGATAGTGGCAGCTACATCGGGTGCTTTTACCGATATGGGTTACAACCGGGTGTTGATGGGCCTAAACCCGAGTTTCTCACCGCTGCCTCTGGGTTCTTCATACGCCACCTCTCTCGCTACCAGTTCAGTCGTGTTTGCGCTGTTACAGCGCGAAAAAAGTGGCCGTGGAGATCACATTGAAGTGCCAATCGCCGCGGCGTTAATGGAAGGGCTCTGCTACAACTCCTGTTTAATAGAAAACTTGCCCGAGCGCTACATCACTATGCGCGAAGCTGAAATCAACTTGCGCAATCAGCAGCAGCGGCCGATGGATGTCAGCTATGAGGATCTGCAGGAATACCTGGATCCTTTCTATCGCACATACCTGTGCGGCGATGGCCGGATGTTCTACTGTGTCTGTCCCTCGCACCGCAACCACGCCAAGCGCGCCTTAAAAGTATTGGGGATCTATGATGAACTAATCGCTATGGGCTTGCCTGAAGTGAAAGACCTGCACCAGCCTATAGCCAAGTGGCAGGGTGAAACTTCTATCGGTGTCTATCCGCTGCCTAAAAAGTGGGCCGATATCATCAGTAAGAAAATGAAGCGGGCTTTTCTGACCAAGACCTCCAGTGAGTGGGGCGTTATCTTCGGTGAAGGGCAGATTCCAGGGGCAGCTCACCGCACAACTGATGAGTGGATTAACTCTGAGCACAGTAAAACCAGCGGACTAACGGTTGAAGTAGATGATCCAGAGTACGGCAATATGTTACAGCCGGGGCCGATCGCCTGGCTGGAAGAGTTTGCAGAGCAAATGCTCCAACCCAAGGCACGTGTGAATGTCAGTTTTCCAAAGGCGCTGCAATTGCTTACAGATGTCGCCAGTGCAGAAGTAGTTACCCGCCCGGTAGCTGCAGCGATAGAGACGAATGACAATTGCCAGTGGCTGGATGGGGTGCGGGTTTTAGACCTCACCAACGTGATAGCCGGTCCCCATTCCTGTGCCTATATGGCCAGGTTTGGCGCCCAGGTGATTAAGTTGGATCCGGTGACGCCGCTGTACGATCCGCTGGTGGGCATTATTTACTCTTTTCAAACAGACATGGGCAAGAAAAAAATCCTCGCTGACATCAATACTGCAGAGGGGCGGGAAATTTTCCAGCGACTAATACGTTCGGTGGATATGGTAGTGATCAATGCACCACAGCGACAGTTACAGCCACTGGGTTTAGACCACGACTCGCTACAGGCGATTAACCCGGGAGTGCTGTTCTGCCGCTTAGATTGTCTGGGAGGGCCAAGACCGGGACCTATGTCTGACTACATAGGTTATGACGACATCATCCAGTCGATCAGTGGTATTATGAGCCGCTTTGGCGGTGAGCAGACGCCGGAAGAGCATGCCCATATAGGCACTTTAGATGTTAACTGCGGCTTTGCAGCGGGCATCGCCATGGGCATCTCGCTGTACCATAAATTGCGCACGGGCGAAGTAACCAGAGCCAGAACTTCACTGGCGAGTGTTACCAATCTGGCGCAGATTCCCTTTGCCTTTGATTATCCAGGGCGGCCTGAATTTAATGAGCCATCGGGCCGCGAGGCACTAGGCAACCATGCGCTGTCGCACTTTTATCAGTGTGCAGATGATTGGATTTTTCTCGACGCAAGTCACGCAGAATTAGCAGTATTATCCCAAGTCGAGGGTTTGGTCGGCATAGATAAAACTGCTGACTTGAGTCACTTTTTGCAGAGCGTATTTAAAACAGACACTGCAGCAATTTGGGCAACAAAATTGCAAAGCGCCGGTATAGCGGCGGCCCAGCCAAAATCTATAGTGGCTCTACGTGACCAATACAGTCGTCTCGCCGACGGTAAGGTCGATTTATTCAGCGGCAGTTACGCATTTTCTCGCCACCCCAATCACCCCAGCGGGCATTGTGTGACGCAAATAGATCACTACGCTATCAGACCGACTGAGGCAATGATTGTGGCGGTGGCACCGGCTGAAAAGTTTGGTCACTCAAGTAGAAAAATTTTGAGTGAGTTGGGTTATCCCCAGGCGAGAATTGCCTCTATGCTGGAGCGCAAGATAGCTGCTATCGGTTGGAGTAGTGAGTACTTACCGAGTTAGCAGTAGTTGATATCACTGACTTCGATCAAAGGTGTAAGTGGTGTTCTACTTAAAAATTGCAGGAATTGCTAAAGGTAGATTAAAGTAGACTTTATCTACCTTATTAAATACTGCTTGCTGGCCTCTATCATTGAGGCCAGTTTTTCACCTATCTATCTATCATTTATGCAGCAGTGCCGGACAGGGTACGCAGTTGTTCTACCAAGTCTGAGTTAACAGATCTTATGTTGCCACTGTTACGCAACTTATGGCGGCGCTGGCCAGGGAGGCGAATACCATCCATTGCCTCGAGCTTTGTGAAGAGCTTTTCTGAGTGCTTGGCCCAGTCACTCCCCCCCATGATTTCAGGTGAGATCGCTAGGATAAACTCACCGCCCTGTGGTGGTCCGCCATCAGCATTGTCGTTTTCTTTGGTCTCAAAGCTTAGAGTCTCTCCGATCATAGGACCGGCCATCAGCTCAACCATCATTGAAATGGCCGACCCTTTGTAACCGCCAAAAGGTAGCAGTACCCCTTTGAGAATTTCCTTTGGGTCATCGGTTGGTTCGCCGTCGGGGCCCAGTCCAGTGCCCAGCGGGACTTTGTGGCCATCGCGGGCGGCAATTTTGACCTCACCAACCGCCATAGAGGCTGTAGCCATGTCGAATACTAAAGGTACTTTCCCCGGGCGCGGCCAAGCGAAGGAGATAGGGTTGGTGCCAAAGAGTGCCTCACTGCCACCAGCAGGTGCTACCGCTGGCATGTAGGAGACGCAGGCAAAGCCGACTAAGCCACGCTCTGCCAGTGCCTCTGTCTCTGGCCAGAGTGCGGCGAAGTGGTGAGAGTGGGTCAAATTTAGCGCGGCAATACCGCAAGTCTTAGCCGATTGTGCCAACATCTCGATACTGCGTGCCAGTGCCAGTGGCGCGTGACCATTTTGCGCATTACAACGCACCAATGCCGGGGTGACTTGCTCAGGTTGTGGGTCGGCGTTGGGGTTCACTTTGCCGCTCTTTAAGGTGGCGACGTAACCGGGAATACGGAACAGTCCGTGGGATATTGAACCATCCTGCTCGGCGCGCATCACGGTATTGGCGACGGCATCGGCATTATCCCGATTCGCCCCTGCGGCGCTCAGGCAATCAAAGGCGAGTTGATATATTTGATCGAGTGTCAGTTCAGTTGTATTCATTAGTACCTCGTAATGTAAATTGATTGAGCCCTTTGCCTGTGCTGCTGTATTGGCTAGCCGTGGAGCTACGCCGTTTACAGAGGCAGTAATTGCAAAGTAAACAGTAAAAATTATGATTAATTGAGTATATCTAAGTGGTTTTAAGCTGCAAGGATCGACCATTGGATACTGCGATAAATCACTATTTAGTGCATATATAAAAAATCATATTCATATATAAATCAAAATGAAGAATTCATAGCTTTATGCTCTGGTGATAATTGATATGTGAATTAGTTGGTAGTATTTTGTCGGTCATTAGCTTGCTTATTCCCCCAAGTAAAATCTATCCCTGAGGTAAAACCATGACGCTGCAGAGCGCTGCTCCCGAACAATTTGTATTAAAAGTAAGCTGCCAGGCGAGTAGTGGTATCGTTGCCCAGGTTACTTCGTTTTTATATCAACAAGGCTGTTATATCAGTGAGTTAAGTCAGTTTGATGATCAGCAAAGCGGACGCTTTTTTATGCGGGCGCTGGGCTATATAGAGTCCGGCGATGGCAGTATCGGGCAAATTCGCCAGAAATTTTCCGATGTAGCGCAAAGGTTCAATATGGATTGGCAGCTGCACGACGCCACTGCGGCGACTAAAACGATCATCATGGTGAGTAAGTTTGATCACTGTATAGATGATTTGCTTTATCGTCTGCGCAAAGGCGAATTGAAAATGGATATTACGGCTATAGTGTCGAACCATAAAGATATCAGGCCGATGGTCGAGCGCGAGGGCATTCGCTTTGTGCATTTGCCAATTACCAAAGAGACCAAGCGCGAGCAAGAGTTGGAGCTGCTCAACATTATAGAGGAGACACACACCGAGCTGGTGGTATTAGCACGCTATATGCAAGTGCTCTCGGATAATTTGTGTACTGAGCTGGCCGGACGGGCAATCAATATTCACCACTCATTTTTGCCGGGCTTTAAAGGGGCTAAACCTTATCATCAAGCTTACGCCCGCGGGGTTAAATTGATTGGTGCCACTGCTCACTATGTTACTTCTGATCTGGATGAAGGGCCGATAATTGAGCAGTCGGTGCAGGCGGTAAGCCACACTTATACCCCAGAACAGTTAGTTGCCGTAGGCAGAGATACAGAGACTCAGGCGCTGGCGCAGGCGGTCAAGCTGCACACCGAGCACCGAGTGTTTGTAGATGGCAACAAGACCGTAGTGTTCAAATAAGTGCCGTTAACAGATAGCTACTTTTCACGTTGCAGCCAGCAAGTCTCTGGACAAGTCACGTACCTCACAGCGAGGGGACGGGACTTAATCAGAGGTTGCACAACTGCCCAGTTTTTCAACAAATACAGGAGGGGCTATGCCTTTCTCATTACTTAAATATGGTCTTAACAGCGATTTTCCCTATGAAAAGCACGCCGACCTTCCGTCGCCGTCAGCGCTAAAATCTCATTACGATGTGGTTATCATTGGCGGCGGTGGTCACGGTGTTGCCACCGCTTATTATCTGGCCAAATATCACGGCATAACGAACGTAGCCGTGTTGGAAAAGGGCTATTTGGGGGGCGGCAACACGGCGCGTAATACTGCTGTTATTCGCTCTAACTACTTAACCCCTGAAGGGGTGAAATTTTACACTGAATCGGTGAAACTGTTTAAAGAGCTTTCCAACGAGTTTGACTTCAACATTATGTATTCGCAACGTGGTCAGCTGACCTTAGCGCACACGGATGCAGCAATCAGAGGTTTTAGACAGCGGGTTGCAATTAACAAACACTACGGCGGTCAATCCGAACTGATAGATCCACAGCAAATTCGCGAACTAGTGCCCAGTTTAAACATGAATCCTGCAGACATGCCGGTATTGGCAGGCCTGTGGCATACCGATGGGGCGACGGCCAGACATGATGCAGTCGCCTGGGGCTATGCGAAAGGTGCCACTTCGCGCGGCGTAGAGCTCCATCAACTGACCGAGGTAACCGATGTTGAAGTTCAGCAGGATAAAGTGACTGCTGTGCAAACCAACCGCGGCAAGATAAGTTGCGGCGCTGTGGTGCAAGCAGTCTCGGGGCACAGTTCGATACTGGCCGCCAAGGCTGGCTTTAAGTTGCCGATCACTACTTACCCGCTACAGGCGATGGTGACCCTGCCGGTTAAACCTTTCCTCGATCCAATGGTCAGTTCACCCTCGTTACACTGTTATGTGCAGCAGACCAGTCGCGGTGAGTTGGTCTTTGGCGGTGGCTCTGATCCCTATCCGCTGTATAGCACCCGCTCGACTATGGATTTAAAAGAGGGGCTGTTGGCAAACGCGGTGGAGCTGTTTCCGGCGATTGCACAGATGCGCTTAATGCGCCAGTGGGGCGGTTTGACAGATATGACTTCCGATTACAGCCCGGTGATGGGGCTCAGTCCGGTAGAAAATTACTACTTAGATGCTGGCTGGGGGACTTGGGGATTCAAAGCGACACCGATCTGCGGTAAGACCATGGCGCAACTAGTGGCAGGCAACGGTAAAGTGCCAGAGCTTATTAAGCCGTTCTCGATGGAGCGTTTTTATCGTTTCGCTCAAGTCAACGAGATGGGCGCTACCGCTGCCAGCCATTAAGGGGTTTAAAAATGAAGATGATTAACTGCCCGCTCAATGGGCTGAGAAACAGTAGCGAATTTGTCTACGGTGGCGAAGTTAAAGAGATGCCAGATCACCGTAACTGTAATGATCGGGAGTGGGCAGAGTATATCTTTTTCCACGAAAACGCTGTTGCAGTAGTTACCGAGTGGTGGTTGCACGCCCCCTCCAGCTACTGGTTCATCGGTGAACGGCATACCGCCAGCGATGAGTTTATAAGGACCTACGACCCGAGCGAGCGTTTTAGTACACGGGTAGAGTTTGCCGGTCCTGTAGTGGAGAGTGAGAAATGAATAATTTACAACGCTTAAAAGAGCCGATGGGCTCGTTAATAGAGCGCGACCGGCCAGTCACTTTCAGTTTTGAAGGGCAAAGTATTGTGGGGCTGGCGGGAGATAGTATCGCCAGTGCACTGTTGGCGAATAACCAGTGGCTGATATCACGCTCTTTCAAATATCACCGGCCCCGCGGACCGCTGACAATGGCGGGACAAGATGCCAATACCTTAGTACAACTGGGTGGCGAGCCAAACGTACTGGCCGATAATCAAGTGATCGGCGCGCAGATGCAAGTCAGTGGCCAGAACTACAGTGGCTCACTGGAGAGTGATCGCGATGCGCTGCTCGGACATTTCAGCCGCTTTATGCCGGTGGGCTTTTATTACCGAAGCTTCTTCAAGCCTATGGGGGCCTGGGAAAAATGGGAGGGCTTTATCCGCAAGAAGGCCGGGCTCGGTGTGCTGGACCTGGAGGCCAAGCCTGAGTACTACGACAAAGAGTATCTTTTTTATGACTTGATGGTGGTAGGGGCAGGCCCTGCCGGGCTCAGTGCGGCGCTAAAAGCGGCCGATGCCGGGGCGCAAGTATTACTAGTTGAAGAGCAGCGCTTGCTCGGTGGTGCCTTGAGTTATCACAGGTTTGATATACAAGGTCAGCAGGCGACCAGCACCTTGAGTTCGCTGGTGGATAAGGTGCAGGCACATCAGAATATACAAGTAATGCTCAGTGCAACTTGTAACGCCTGGTTTACCGATAATTATTTGCCAGTGATTCAAGATAAGCGTCTGTTTAAAGTAAGAGTACAAGAGTGCATCGTTGCCTCGGGCGCGTTCGAGCAACATGTGGTTTTTCGCAATAACG
Organism: 'Osedax' symbiont bacterium Rs2_46_30_T18; assembly: GCA_002163025.1. GTDB lineage: Bacteria > Pseudomonadota > Gammaproteobacteria > Pseudomonadales > Balneatricaceae > Rs1. The sequence continues at coordinate 11,964 of MABF01000029.1, read as the reverse complement.
ATTTGCCGGGCATCATGATGTGCAGTGCAGCCAGTCGCCTGATGAAGCACTACGCAGTCAAACCTGGCCAGCGGGCGGTGGTACTGACCGGCAATGACACCGGCTACCTGACAGCTCTAGATTTGGCTGAGCAGGGGGTCCAAATTGCAGCCGTGGTCGATATGCGAGAGAGCTCGTTAGTAAGTGAACTGCAAGCTGCGGTAAGAGACGCTGGTATTGAAGTGCTGTGCAATAGCACCGTATACGAAGCATTGGCAACTAAAGGTAACAAACACGTGCGTGCGGTAGATGTACGTAAAATCAGTGCTCCGGGAGAAGTGGCAAGCCAGGCCAGAATAATCGACTGTGACTTAATCTGTATGTCTGCAGGCTTTATGCCGGCCTATCAACTGTTGTGTCAGGCCGGAGGCCAGTTGAGCTACAGCGATGACACTGCTCAATTTACATTGAGCAACTTGCCGGCGCACTTACACGTAGCGGGTTCGGTGAATGGGGTGCATCAGTTAGAGCAAGTGATCAAAGATGGCCAGCGCGCCGCGGGGGTTGCACTGCATAATTTGTCACTGGGTGACGAGACCATCGAGGCTGTTACTTGTCAAAGTAATCACAACTATCACTGGCCGATTTTTAGTCATCCAAAAGGCAAAGACTTTGTCGATTTCGACGAAGATTTACAGGCGGCGGATATCGTCAACGCCACCCGTTTGGGCTATCGTGATATCCAGTTAGTAAAACGTTTTTCAACCGTGGGGATGGGGCCTTCACAGGGGCGTCATTCAGCGTTGCCGACCGCCAGGTTAGTGGCCAAAGCAACCAAGCGTACAGTGACTCAAACCGGTATAACGACAGCGAGACCACCTTTTGTCCCAGAGAAACTAGCACTGAGTGCCGGGCGCAGCTTTAACCCGGTACGCTTTACTTCTATGCACCACAGGCATATCGCATTGGGCGCGCAGATGATAGCGGCAGGCAACTGGCGCCGCCCCGCGTACTACGGAAGTGTAGAGCAGCGTGAGCAGGCGATTCAAAGCGAGGCACTGCAAGTGCGTAATAAGGTTGGCCTGATTGATGTCAGTACTTTGGGCGGCATTGAAGTTCGGGGTCCGGACGCTGCTGAGTTTATCAACCGCATCTACACTTTTGCCTTTTTAAAGCAGCCCGTGGGGAAAACCCGCTATGCGGTGCTCACTAGTGAGCAGGGAGTAGTGATAGACGACGGTGTCGCCTGTCGTATCGGCGAAAATCACTTTTATGTAACAGCCACCACCACAGGGGTCGATCAGGTCTATCGTCAAATGCTCAAGTGGAATGCACAGTGGCGTTTGAATATAGATGTCGCCAATGTCACTTCGGCTTTTTCAGCGGTGAACCTAGCGGGACCGGATGCGCGTAAAGTGCTGCAAAAACTCGACAGCGATGTAGATTTATCGATCGAAGCTTTCCCTTACTTAGCCTGTCGTGAAGCGCGCATTGAAGGAATTCCGGCGCGCTTGCTGCGGGTCGGTTTTGTCGGCGAGTTAGGCTATGAAATTCACGTGCCTTCCAGCTGTGGAGAAGCGCTGTGGGATCTGTTGATGGCGGCGGGCAAAGAATTTGATATCAAACCTTTTGGTGTCGAAACTCAACGTCTGCTTAGATTGGAGAAGGGTCATATTATTGTCGGTCAGGATACCGATAGCATGAGCCATCCGGGTGAGCTGTCGCTCAATTGGGCGGTGAGCCGTAAGAAGCCGTTTTTTGTCGGTAGCCGCTCGGTAGATATTGTGATGGCGCAAACTCAGACCCGCAAGCTGGTAGGTTTCACTTTAGATGCAATTATTGAGCAACCCAAAGAGGGTCATTTAGTGATAAGCGGCGATGATGTCGCAGGTCATGTCACTTCGTGTGAGTACTCTGCAAGCGTCGGCAAATGCATAGGCTTAGCGTTTGCCGCAATCGGCGACAGTCAACCTGGCAGCAGTATCAGTATTCGCGTCGATTCAGGGGCACTGGTTGAGGCGAGCGTCGTCAGCCTGCCGTTCTTCGATCCAGATAACCAGCGCCAGGAGCTATAATCATGACAACTTTAGAAAATTTCAGTCTAAAACGCAGTTTACTTTATCGCTGTTATCAGCAGCAGCCAGTTGCGCTAACGGCTGAAATTGATCCCGGTCAACTCAGTTTGCATGACTTTTCAGTAAAACTACGCTATGGCTTTAGAGGGCCGCAGGCCCATACGGTGCTCAGCGCTGCACAGATAGCAGTACCCAGTGCCGCCAATAACTTGTGCACTACGGCCAGTGGTGAACTGGTGCTACGTTTGAGTAACACTGAGTATTGGTTGCTACACCCCCAGGCAGGTAAGCAGCAAACACTGCTCGAAAGCCAATCAACCGAGCAGTGCTACTCGCTGTTCTGCCAGGACAGTCACGCCTGGTTAGTGTTGGCGGGTCCCAATATTGCCAGAGTAATGGCTAAGCTCTGCGCCGTGGATCTGCGCGAGAGTGCTTTCCCGCGCGGCGCCATTGCTCAGACGTCGGTGGCCAGGGTCAATGCCATTATCGCCCATCACAGCTTTGGCGATAATGCGGTTTTTTCCATTTTAAGTGACAGCGCCTCGGCGAGTTACTTGTGGGATGCCATACAAGATGCGATGCAGGAATTTAAGGATTAGTTAGTTTGAATATATAAGCTTTCTGCGCACTGTGGATAAATTACTGCAGTGTGTGGTTTGTTCTTTTAGCAGCAGTTAAAGTGTCAATCCTCACTTACGCATTGCGTAAGTGCCTTCTATCAACCTTTCCTCTATCTAATGCAAAGTTCTCTCGATAATCATCATTTACACCGCTGCGCCTGCAATGGCTATTTTCTGACGATGCCGGATATTTCGGTGGTTATGTCCTGGGCGGTATCTGTGAGTTGAGAGACCAGTATTTGCTGCAATTCAGGCTTGCTCATCATCGCCTCAGGGCCGGAGACGTTAATCGCGGCGACCACTTCAGAGTTGTAATTAAAGATAGGTACGGCGATGGCGATGGCGTAATCAGAGGCGTTAATGTGAAAGCCCTGGCGGCGTTCGAGATTACACATCGAGATTAAATCGGGCAGTGACTGCGGCGGCATCGCCGGGTAATCATCCAGGCGCTTTCCCTGATACAAGTGCTGCACTGTCGCTGGCGACAGACCCGAGAGCAGGGCGCGTCCAATCGCTGTAGTGTGACACGCGAAGCGGGTGCCTACCGGCACGTTTACCGAGAGGCGCTGCAATGCGAGGGCGCGAAAGACATACAGATTTTCGGTCCCCTCACGGACTGCTAAGTGACTGGAGAGCGAGGTGATATCGCGCAGTTTAGTAATGTGTGGCGCCGCGATTTCGATGGTTTCACGACTGGCCAGATAACTGAAGCCGCTGGAGAGTACTTTAGATCCCAACTCGTAGGTATTGGTACTTATTTTGTTCAAAAAACCCATACCGACTAAAGTTTGGATAATTCTGTACAGTGAGCTGGGGCTGACGCCAAAAGTGTGCGCAATATCAGCTTGGGTCAGGCTGCGGGTGTCACTGTCGAACATCTCGAGAATTTGTAAGCCTTTTTGCAGTGCGGGTACTGTGTAGTCTTTTTCTGACACGAGTGTTTATCCTCTGAATCTAGGTTTTTCGCAGCTTGAACAAAAGTTATTTTAAACAAAGCAAACTGACAATGACAGAGAATTTAATGGCTTAAGTGGAACATAAAAGAGACACTGCATTGGAGTGAGTAGCTAAGCTTGGCTGTCGTTGCTGAGGTGGGGCAGTGGTTTTTATGAAGCTATTGTCGGTGTAAGGGTTGTAAGAAAGGAGGGCCTGAGCCCTCCTCAAAAAGGTTATAAACCTTGATCATCGGCCATTTTGTGAGCGATTTTAGGTGCTGACCAGAGTGAAGGCAGCAGTATTAAAGAGACAGGAACCGCAGTCACCACAATAAATGATTGCAGTGCGGAGATACCTCCGGAGCCGATTGAAATCAACAGTGCTGCAATGACTCCCATCATGATGCCCCAGAAAACGCGCAGTGAGCTCTGTGGGTGGTCGTTGCCGGTCATTACCATAGAGATTGCATAGGTCATGCAGTCACCGGTAGTGGCGACAAAGATGAAGGTCAGGATTAAGAACAGTACCGAAATCAGGAAGCCAAGAGGAAGCTGTTCAGTAATGGCCAGTAATGCTGCAGGTAAATTAAAGCCGGTGAAAGGCTCTGAAATTACTCCGGGGTTTGCCAGCTCAAAAGACAGCCCGCTGCCACCGACAATAGTGAACCAGAAACAAGTGATAATAGGGGCGACTACAGAGACCACTAAGATCATTTCACGAATGGTTCTACCGCGTGATACCCGCGCGATAAACATGGCCATTAGTGGACCGTAGCCCAAGAACCAGCCCCAGAAAAATACTGTCCACCAATCTAACCAGCCCGGGCTGGCACGAAATGTTGCCATGGATACAAAGTTGTCAAGATAGATGCCAAAAGAGTGCACGAAGCTATCAACGATGAATGCCGTTGGGCCAAATATCAGGATGAAACCCATCAGTACAAAAGCTAATGTCACGTTAGCATTACTGAGAACTTTAATGCCCTTAGTGACTCCACTGACAGCGGAGACTGTATAAATGGCAATCAGTACCAACAGTAATGTCAGTTGTGTTGCAAAAGTATTGGGAATACCGAACAATTTTTCTAAACCAAAACTCACTTGTAATCCAAGGAAGCCTATAGGCCCAACGGTACCTGCAACCACAGCCAAAACACAGCTGGCATCAGCGATAATCGCTATAGGTCCAGTTAAAGCATATTTTCCGAACACCGGGTAAAGCAAGGTGCGGGGCTTTAATGGCAGGCCTTTTTCGTAGTGAAGATACATTAAAATAATGCCGGTAAGGCTGCCTAATATTGCCCAGGCTAAAAATCCCCAGTGCATAAAGCTCTGTGCCAGAGCATTGTAAGCCGCCTGTGGGGTACCTGTTTCACCACCAAAGAGAGGGGGTGGAGAGGTAAAGTGCGCCATAGGCTCTGCCGCTGCCCAAAATACACCACCACCTGCAAGTAGGGTGCACATCAGGATTGAGATCCAAGTAAAAGTGGACATTTGTGGTGTTTTTATACCACCTAATACCACTGAACCGGTGCGGGCAAATGCCAGGTACAGGCCAATAAAAAAGGTCAAAAGTAAAAGTACTTGCCAGTAGGCACCAAAATACTTGGTGGACAGACTAAAGCTGGCATTAACCCAGGCTGATACCATCTTAATGTCATACAGCGCAAAAGCGGCAAACAGTACCAGCAGTCCACCACTGAGGAAAAACACCGGAAGGTCCACCCCCTGCAGCAGTTTCTTGCCAGGGCTGCTCTCCTGGCTGTTTTCTGTGAATGTCGTTTCGTTCATTTATATTCTCCTGACGGTCTTTATATTTATAGTAACCAGGTTGTTTAAATCACTGCTCCGAGAGAGCAGTGAATGTTGTTTTTGGGATGAAAAAGTTGCCAGTAATTAAAAGATCAATTACTGCTGCCTATGATTTTGCCGGTAAGCTATTTTCAAAAAAACGTAACCAGTTCAATCCCATGATTTTAGCGACTTCAGCGTCGTGAAAACCAATTTCTTGCAGCCCGCGAGTTAGATTAGGGAAGTCCCTGCTATCGCGAAACCAAGGCAGTGGCTGAGGCCAGCCGGCATTGTTTTTATTGCCCTCACCGAAATCTTTCTGTTTGCTCCAGCGGCCATTGCGCATCCAGTCTAAAATGGAAACCGGCTGGTTTTGGCACAAATCAGTGCCTATTCCTATATGATCTATACCCATTAAATCGGCCGTGTTAGCAATCATCTGGCAGAAGTCTTGCAGTGTGCAATTTGGGCCATTTTTTAAATGGAAAGGGTAGAGACTGAAACCTAACAGCCCACCAGACTGGCTGAGTTGTCTCAGTACTAAGTCAGACTTGTTGCGTTTGGCAGGGTAAAAACTTGTCGGGTTGGCGTGGGAGATAACGATAGGTCGGCTGGATATCTCGATGGCCTCTAAAGTGCTTCTTTCACCGCTGTGGCTCATGTCGATAATCATGCCAACGCGGTTCATTTCAGCAATCGCCTGTTTACCGAAGCGAGTGACACCACTGTCGGTATCCTCATAGCAACCACAAGCTAATAAGCTCTGGTTGTTATAAGTCAGCTGCATGATCATCAGGTTTAGCTCGCGCATGATCTCAATCATGCCAATATCATCTTCGATCAGGGAGCAGTTTTGCGCCCCAAACATGATGCCCACTTTTCCCTGTTGTTTAGCCAAATGTATATCTGGTGCCGATTTTATTGGCATGATTAAATCAGCATTGTCCTCAAACAGTCGGTTCCATTGGGCAATGCGCAATAAAGTCTCGCGAATTTGCTCGTGGTAGACAATGGTGGCATGCACCATAGTTACACCACCGTCATGCAACTGCTGGAATATCTCTCTGTCCCAGTTTGAATATTGCAAACCATCAATGACCAATAAATCCTTATGCATTGTCAGGCTCCTGCTAGGCGCTTATATAACAAGTTTTTACTATGGTATAAAACTCTTTGGCATAGCTGCCCTGCTCGCGAGAACCAAAACTGGATTCTTTACGACCGCCAAATGGCACGTGGTAATCGGTACCTGCTGTGGCCAGGTTGACCATTACACAACCGGTTTTAGCGTTGCGCTTAAAATCACTGGCGTATTTTAGTGATTGGGTAATGATGCCGCCGGTCAAACCGTAGTTAGTATCATTTAGAGTGGCCAGAGCCTCCTCGTAATCTTTGACTTTGATAACACAGGCGATAGGTGCAAAAGTTTCGTCGCGGTTGATCTTCATCTGATTAGTAGTATCGGTAAACAGCGCAGGTGTTAGGAAGTATCCCGGGTTTTCAGTCTCGATTACTTCACCGCCGTGTGCTAAATGCGCGCCCTCTTCACTGGCGCAGGCCAGGTAGCTGAGGTTCTGCTCCATTTGCCGAGCATCGGCGACAGCACCAATGTGCACACCTTCTGCCATTGGGTCACCTACCACTAGTTTCTTCATCCGCTCTATAACTGCAGCGACGAACTTATCGTGGATTCCCTCGGTGACAATCAGACGCGAGGAGGCAGTACATTTTTGTCCGGTGCCAAAAAACGCGCCACTGACGGCACATTCAACTGCAGTATCAAGATCCGCATCATCTAAGATCACTAAGGCGTTTTTACTGCCCATTTCCAGTTGGCATTTAACCAAGTTGATCGCCGTGGCGGCGGCAACTTTGCGGCCTGTCTCCAGAGATCCGGTGAAAGTAACTGCGTCAATCTGACGAGAGTGAATAAGGGTTTCGCCGACTTGACTGCCAGAGCCCATCACTAAGTTGAAAGTGCCTTCAGGCAAACCCTGTCGGGAAATGATTTCAGTCAGTGCCCAGGCGCTGGCGGGTACCTGGCTTGCCGGCTTAAAGACCACTGCATTACCAAAGGCTAAGGCTGGGGCAATCTTCCAGGCCGCAGTAGCCGTAGGGAAGTTCCAGGGGGTGATGATAGCGACAACGCCGACTGGCTCCCGATAGGTTTCAATGGCGATTCCCGGGCGTACAGAGGCAGCGGTCTCGCCCATTTGTCGCAGAACTTCAGCTGCGTAGTAGTGGAAGAATTGTCCTGAGCGGTAAATTTCTCCCATGCCCTCTGCCAGGGTTTTTCCCTCTTCACGGGATAACAAAGTACCTAACTCTTGCTTGCGTTCTATCAGCTCATCACCGATAGACATTAATACAGAGTAACGCTGTTCCAGGCCGCTTTGCTGCCACTGCAACTGACCTTCGATGGCTGCATTAATCGCCTGCTGAGTTTGCTCAGAATCAGCTTGAGCATAATGTCCAATGATATCGTTGGTGTTGGCTGGGTTTATGTTAGCAATGTTGGTGGCGCCATCTAGCCACTGCCCAGCGATAAAGTTACAAAATACGTTATCAGACATAATAGTCTCCAAATTAGAATTGAAGCCATCATAGGGAATATGTTGTAATAATAAAAATTAATAATAAATATCTAACGATAAGGAATTCTTATCATGCTACCAGAGTTGAAGATTACTCAATTGCGCCACTTTGTCTGGGTTGCAGAATTGAAAGGCTTCCACCTTGCCGCCGAAAAAGCACATCGAACCCAGCCGGCAATCTCTCTGTCAGTACGTGAACTGGAGACTAAGCTGGGGCAGCCACTATTCGAAAAGCGCAAAGCCAAAAGCTCTAAAACTGAACTCACCCCTTTTGGCTTGTACTTTATAGCCAAAGCCAAAGAGTTTATTGCCCATCACGACAGAGTGGCAGAGGATATGTTACTGCTGGCCAACTATAAGGCCGGGCATTTAAGGTTTGCCTCAGTGCCTTCAATTTCAAGCAGAATACTGCCTGCTCTGTTGCAGAAATTTATTGCCAATGCACCGGATCTGAAAGTCAGTTTGTATGACGATAACTCAGATGCAGTGATGAGAATGGTAGAAAATCGGCAAGTTGACTTTGGCATATCGCATCTGTTTGATGAGACAGAACACAGTGATAAAAATTTTCTGCCCATCTGGGAAGATAATATCGGTGTGGTCTGTCCCATTGACCATCCTCTGGCGCATTACAAAAGCCTAAATTGGAGTCAGTTAAGTCAACATCGGCTGATCGCCAACGGCACATCCAGATTGCTGGAAGGCAGCAAAGCTAAAGCTGTGGTTGAGCAGTCACAGTTTTATGTGTCTAATATGATTTCTCTGATTGCCATGTTAGAGGCTGGTTTTGGCATCACTACACTGCCCTGGTATGCTTTTCCACAGGAGAATCCTAAGTTAGCTTTTATTGCGCTGGATAAACCGGTGATTAAACGCCGTATTGGTATAGTGATGTTGAAGAACAAATCACTGTCTCCCTCCGCGCAGGCTTTTGTGGATTTTATCCTGACGCAAAAGAATGACCAGCTTATGCCAGAGTGAAAATTAATAGGTGTTATTTATCTAATTGCACATTTTGATAAGTTATTCTTATTGATTGATAGAGCTTTTTAGTTTGTGCGCGGGGCAGTTTTTATTGATAATCCGAGCAAATTTACTTGGCACACAGAGCGCTTACCTCTGGATCCAGAACCCTGTTTTATCGCACAGAGTCGCTGCTGTCAGAATAAAAAAATATAGCCAGGCATTGCAGAGGAAAACACTATGATACTCCCCGCTTCGATAATTTCTGCCCTGCACGGGCCCAGAGCACTACCTTTAAGAGCTGTTGAAAAGGTCATGGATGTCGAACGCTTAGGTGCCATGCACCAGAGCCGACTCAGCTTCATGCGCAGTTTAGTGCGCCGTATCATGCGTGAGTGCTGGCAGATAGAGATAGACAAATTAGCACTGGATCAACAGGGCTATGGCACTGTTATTTACCGTATTAAAACCCCTAATCGGGTTTATAGTTTGGTTATATTTTCCGAGTTTTTGGCAGATGAAGATCGCAACGACCGGGTCATCGCCAGTAAATGGGATTTAACTATGGCACTTGTCGATGGAGAGGTCGACGATGATTACCTGCAGATGTTGCGAGAGAATGTGCCTAAACAGGAGGCGGGTCGGGTCGATGCCAGAGTGTTTGTATTATCCAGAGCCAACCGTAGTATGCGAAATTTCGATTATATAGTCGATAAACTTGCGGGCGGTGAGCAACCTGAAATATCTAAGCTCTCCGCAGTCGGTTATTTGTATCGTACAACAGCGGTTTACGGCAGCGGCAAGTTGGGGATGGCTGACTGGGAGAAAGTCAGCAGCTGCTTTGTCGATTTCAATCGACCTTTCTCAGCTGAAATGTTTGTCTGTCTGATGCTGCGTAATTTTAGTTTGCTACAAGTTGAGCACATCGCCAAACATAGATCTGCCCAGAGCTATCGGCCAATGCACGTTGAGATCAAACGCTTTATTGGCATAGGTAATTCTACCGGGTTGGGGATGGCTCCCTACTTAATTAATCATCCTCTGCTGATTAACCGCTGGGTTGAAATGCGCGAGCTGGCGCTGGCCAGAATCCGGGTACTGGGCGTTGTCAATCCGAGGTTGCAGCAGCATTTATTAATGTTAATTGAGCGGGCCAAAACATATACCGAGCAAACCGTTACTGAAGATGAGAGGCAGACCGGCAACAATCAAAATTTGTTAGCGGATTTAACCAAGCTGGCTCAACATATACAGCAGGATTTTAGCGGCTGGGACAGTTTGCTGGGCTGGAGTGAGCTGCACTGCTCGCTACAAGGGCAGGAAATGTTAGTGTCATTAATGTTGGAGTTGTATCCAGAATTAGTTGATGAACTGGAAAACTATCTGGTGGTAGACGATCTGCTGGATCTCGACCCGTTAATGCCTTTAAAAGAATTACAGGCAATCATTCAACAGCGCTATGCCTGGGCTTTGAGCTATGATTTTTCCAGTCCACAAGCGCTGCAGCATTTTTGGTATCGCTCGCAAGAGAAAATGGAACCGCGTCTGGGGCAAGCAAGCTTTGAGCCGGGAGAGGATCGGCAAATGCCTCTGGGAATCGCCTATGAAGTGCGCAAATGTTTTGATTTAGTGACGAGTCATCTGCAGCGCGATCCGCAGCAAAGTACCGCTCACTTTGTGTTAGCGCAGCCGCAGTTACGCGGTATTTTGAGGCGGGTGCAGAGTATGAATAAATCTGTGTACGGCGATATACAAGTGAATTTACTGGATGAGAACGTTCTGCCGATGCATTTATTGCGTTGCAAATTGGCCTTCTTTGGCGTGGGTAAGTTCGATCCTAAATCCAAACTTTGGGTAAGAAATACTATGTTTCAAGGCGCTCCCTTGCTTGACGAAATTGGTCAGCCATTTAACGATGACTGGTTTATGCCTCTGGCTCCAGCGAGCCCTCAAGTGGTGGAGGCATGATGATGCATATTTCCATGATTGAACTTAAGGCAGCACTGCGTCGATGTTTTGAAGCCTCTGGTTACTTTGTCGGTAATTACGAAGATGCAGCCGACATGATTGTCTGGCTGGAGAAACACGGTTTGCAGGGATTAGCGGAATTTAAAAGCATGTTACCTTATCTGTGCCAGGATCAAGATAAACCTCTGAGTACCATCGTCTATGAGGACAGCGGCGCGATAGTGATCGATAGTCACAACCGCAGCTCACTTAACTGTATAGCTGCAGCCGTCGACGTGGCTTACTTAAAAGCACAGCAGGCAGGTATTGCGACAGTGACGGTGCGTAACTGTCACAACAGAAGATTTGTCTTAAAAGCGATCACCGATTGTGGCAGAAGGGGGGTAAGTGTGGCCGCCTATTGGCAAAACGGCAAAAACAAAGTCACGGAGTACACGGCCTCGATTAAAGCCGGGCATAGGTATCCAAATTACAGCGAGGCATTAACTGATTTAAGTTACTCTGATCAGCAACAGCAGAGCTTAACGATTATTTGCAGTGCCAGAGTAGACCTGCAGCCATCACTTAAAAAAGGCAGCGCTGTTGGTGAAATACTTTATAGCAGTGCACAGAAAATAGCCGAGAATAAACAGCATAGTGTCGAGCAGGGTATCGAAATATCAACCGATCTGTGGGGCGAAATTAATCGAATTGGCGAGGGAGTGTTGGTCGAGAGTACCGATCAATCCCGCAGAGGGGCAGGATAATAGGCGAAGTCATTAGGAACCCCTCTGGTTTACAGCGATAATGCCTCAATAGTAGCTTCGCTGATAAATACAGTGAACTTTTCTGCTATGATGTGCGCTTTTTTATACTTGAGGCTATAGCATGTCGATTAAATCCATTGGTTCAACACTGTTAATACTGATCAGTGTCTTTTCTGCGATGGCCAATGGAGCCTCGCAAAGCAACAATAAGGTCTTAACCTTCACCGCTATTCCCGATCAGGATCAGAGCCAATTGCGCTTGCGCTTCCAAAAAGTCGCCGATTATCTAAGCG
>MABF01000225.1:12483-36342 GCA_002163025.1 'Osedax' symbiont bacterium Rs2_46_30_T18 | reverse complement strand
TAAGAATATAGCCCCAAGTACGGGAAAATAGTGGTCTCATTAAAAATTGATCCAGTTATTATTAGAATATGGACAGTTAGCGCTACATTGGCAACACATCAGGACTTTCTTATATGATCCACGGCCAGGCATTGTTTAAGGCTATATGATTGTTTTAGATTGGTAAACACTGAAGTTTCAACTAGGGGGATTATTTATTACAAAGTCTACTCAGGTTCAATTTAATGGACCGGACCTAGTCTCGCTATTACCTCAAAATAGCGCTATTAAAACACTGCATTCTATGTGGCTAAGTTATTATTCTTTCTATGGTTTTGAACAGCTAGCAGAATATGAAATAGCAATTAAAAGTGTGTCGGCAGAAGTCGGAACTACGGTGATACAGCAGTTTAGACAAAAAATATCCACTCGGGGCACAGTGATCATCGTCCACGGTTATATGGATCACAGCGCACTCTATCGTCAGCTAATCATGGATAGATTAAACAGTGGTTGGGACGTTTTGATCTACGATAAATTGGGGCACGGACTCAGTGATGGGGCCAGGTACGAGATAGATGACTTCGCTCAGTATGCGCTGCAGCTCGATGCAGTACTGAGATACTTAGCGGCCCAAACCGAGCAGTCCAGTCACTGGCAGTTAATAGGTCAAAGCACCGGTGCTGCGGTTATTATGGAACACGCATTTAACTCACAGATGACGCATTTTATACAACTGAAACAGCGAATCCTGCTGGCACCGCTAGTGCGTTGTCAGCAATTTAATTGGGTAAAATTGCAGTATCAATTGATGCGCTTGCTGTTGAGTAAAATAAAACGTAGTTTTAGCTGTAACAGCCATGACCCGTACTTTTTACAGCTGATCCGCCATCAGGACCCCTTTACCTGTCACTATATGAAAGTGCGCTGGGTGGGTGCTATGTTGCACTGGGAAAAGAAATATTTGTCAGAGACTCAATCTGAATTGCCGCTGCTAATTGTACAGGGGGATGACGATGGGACTGTGGCCTGGCGCTACAATATTGAGGCGATTAATAAGCAGTTTCCCAACTCTGAACTCGTTGTGATATCCGGGGCAAGACATCAACTAGTGAATGAGGCGGCGCAGTGGCGCAATAAGGTCTTTAGCGCAATTGAGCAACACTCAAAACAGCAATTTAATGAGTATCTGCACAGCTGAGTATCTCCAATAACTGAGTTTCTATGCTCTGGTATTGGTCGCGGTCATAGGGCGCAGGTAAAACAACATTGTGCTGCTGTTCACTGGCACTTACCGATGCCCAGCGCTGTGGGCTGGAAACGCGGTTTTCACCAAAAAAAGTCAGTGTCGCAGTATTGCTGGCGGCTGCTAAGTGCATAGTGCCAGTGGAAGTGCTGACAAACAGCTGAAAATGACTTAGCAACAGGCAGAAATTCGTTAATGATCCGCTGGAGTTATAAAGGATAGCCTTAAAATCTAGTTTTTCGGATAACTGTTGGCAAAGATCTTGATCGTCGGGGCCAAAGGTGAAAACAATCTTTATTCGCGGGTGATCTACAATGCTTTTTGCCAGCAATAAATAGTCATCAATGCTCAAGTTTCCCTCTGCACTGCCTCCAGATCCCGGATGAAAAGCGATTATTGTATCGCTGCTGTGCAATTGATGCTCTTTGCGAAACGCACAGATAACAGCATCACTGGCGCTTTTGGGGAATGTCAGCAGGGGCTGTGAGTACTCAAGTTGTAGTTGGCTATCAAAAGCGGCTAACAGGTCTAAGTTGTATTCAAATTCTCTTTTTTCTACCCGGCTGCGCCTTTGTGTAAGGCGCTGGTTGAATAAAAATTGGGCAATTTTGGTGCCCGGAGCGATGCGCTGCTTGATTCCGGCGCGAAAGAGCAACCAGGCCAGCTGAGTGTCGATGAAAGCGGAGATGCTGGTATCGATTTTGGCCTGTTTAATCTCGGATAAGGTGTGTTGCAGATTGTCTTTATCGTACAAGATGACATGGTCAATAAAATCTATGCTGCTAGCAAATTCGAAGTTTACTTTAGACACTAGTGCGTAGAGTATTAATTCTGGTCGCTGTTGTTTCAGTATCTTAAACATAGGTACTGAGACCACAAAATCGCCTATTTTGTCGTGGCGGGTAATTAATATATTAGCGGTCATTTTCCAGCTCTTTATTGGACTGATAAAAAGTCATCTGTTTTTAGAGTTTAACGATCTTTTTCCAGATCTATATTGGCTTCATATAATTTCATATATTTAAAGAAGTTAGTGGTCATATGCGAAAAGGCTATGATCAGTCCCGGGTAGCCATCGAGAAAGCCTGCTTTAATCACATAGGTCTTAATAAAAGAAAAGCAGGCATTGAGCACTGCCTTGCCTGGTGAAGACTTTTTAATGCCGACTTTTTCCCTGGCAAATAAGGTCGAATAGCGGTCGGCTTTTAGCATAAAGTCGCTGAGGTTTTGATAGGGGTAGTGGTTGACCAGCCCTGACAGCAACGAGACTTGTAAGTTGTCTGTCAATACAAACTCGTGCACTTTGTTATCGTTAAAACCAGTGCTGGATCTGTGGTACAAACGGGTGATACGCTCTTTTTTCCAACAGTATTTTATCTCCTGTTGGCGATAGAAGTTGGTGCGCAGTATCTGATAGGCACAGGCAGTGTCTAAGGAGAGACTGCTCAAGCTTTCAATAAACTCATGGTTGAGGGTTTCATCGGCATCCAAAGATAAAATCCAGTCATTGCTAGCATATTCAGCGGCCTTGTTTTTTGTTTCGCCAAAGCCTGAAAAGCCCCCTTGAACAAGCTTTACATTGGCGAAGTCGGCAGCGATTTTCAGAGTGTCATCGCTTGAGCCGTTATCGTATAAAATAACTTCAGTAAAACTACTCAGAGAGTTTAAGGTAGATTTAATTGTGTGCCCGGCGTCTTTGACAATAATGACACAGGAGATATGTTTGATATTTGATGCGCTCATATTGGCCTTTACGATGGTTTGAAATCCATTTTTTACACTAGGACAGAGCTAACAGCTTAATTCTTGAGGGGTGTGTTCGATCTTTTACAGCTTGTAGCAATAGCTGCAGATAGTACTTTAATTACCTATCAATGTGAAATCTATCTTGGAAAGTTGCGAACAAGCCAGAGATACTGGACTTGTTCACATTTTTCAACCTGGTTCCTAGAACAGTCTGCGACTGCGGATAGTGCCAGACACTAGCGCGAGCTTTTCCAAAGCTCTAGCCGAGCAGTCGGCATCGACATCTATAACCACGTATCCTACAGAATCGTTAGTCTGTAAATGCTGACCGGAAATGTTGATATTATTTTGCGAGAGGATGCTGTTGATCTCGGTTAGCACGCCTGGAATATTGTGATGCACGTGCAGTAATCTGTGTACACCATCGGCTTCGGTGTGATCCGGCAGCGATACTTCAGGAAAGTTCACAGAAGTCACTGATGATCCGTTGTCACTGTATTTGACCAGTTTATCGGCAACTTCCGAGCCGATGCTCTTTTGCGCTTCCATAGTCGATCCACCGACATGCGGGGTCAGGATGACATTGTCGAAACCGCGCAGTGGCGAGATGAACTCATCGGCGTTAGAGCGCGGCTCAACCGGAAATACATCAATCGCTGCGCCGGCTAGTTGCTTACTTTCTAGCGCCTGGCAGAGAGCGTCGATATCTACTACTGTACCGCGGGCGGCATTGATGAAAATCGCACCGGTTTTCATCTGTGAAAACTCTTCACCGGACATTAAATTCTGGGTTGAACCGGTCTCCGGGATATGCAGTGTAACAATATCACTTTGGGCTAAAAGCTCGGCTAAACTGCCTACTTGTTTGGCATTGCCCAGTGGTAATTTTCCGACCACGTCGTGAAATATCACATTCATGCCCATAGCTTCAGCCATGATACTCAGCTGCGAGCCAATGCTGCCGTAACCTATAATACCCAAGGTTTTGTTTCTGATTTCAAAGGAACCGCTGGCACTTTTCTGCCAGATGCCGCGGTGCGCTTTGGCGCTTTTTTCTGCGATACCGCGCAGTAAAATGATAGATTCGGCGATCACTAACTCTGCGACTGAGCGCGTGTTAGAAAAAGGCGCGTTGAACACGGCGACTGCTTTTTTAGTGGCCGCGGCTAAATCAACCTGGTTAGTACCGATGCAGAAACAGCCAACAGCAACCAGTTTATCTGCCGCGGCAAAGATCTTGTCGTTCAATTGGGTTCTGGAACGAATACCGATGAAATGCACTTCGGGAATACGCTTTAGCAATTCTTCTTCGGATAACGAGCCGGTGTGGTATTCAATGTTCGAGTAGCCGTTACTTTTTAGGGAGTCTACGGCGCTTTGGTGCACACCTTCTAATAATAAAATTTTAATTTTGCTTTTATCTAAAGATGTAGAAATGCTCATTTAAACTCAACCTTACCCTGTGGTATTAATTTGATATTTTAGCTGATGAGAAATAGTCCCGGCAACGGCTGAAGATCTTAACATAGGGTTAAGTGTATAAAAGGACATCACGAGTGAATTATCGGACATTTAGTAGATTTACTGACTCCAATTTTCCAGTAAACGAAACATTATCTGAATTGATAATTAAAGTTTCCCATACGCTAAATTATTGCCGATTAGGTAAAGAATATATGATTTATTAGTAAAGAAAACGCTGCAGGTCTTGTATCATTAATTGTGAATTAAACGTGTTACTGAGTCATTCCGGTCAGCTTTTTCGGGTAAGAAATGGAGAGCTGATAGCTCTCCAAAGTGTCGATGTCGATCGAATTTAACTTAGCGATAGAAGCACAAATAGGCCGTTTGCTGCTTAACAATCACTTCGAATTCAGAGTTTGCAGCGACTGCAAATTCAGTACCACCAGGGTAGCTGCTATAGCTATCCTGACCGGCCAGTTTCACTAATAGCTCACCGCAGATTACCTGCATCAACTCGCTCTTAGTGGTACTGAAAGTGTATTCTCCAACATCCATAACGCCGCTGGTAACTTGCCCTTGAGAATTTTCAAAGCCCAGAGATTTTACTTTCCCCTCGAAATACTGATTAACCGCGATCATAGGTTTTCCTTTTGTCTGTTAAGTTGCGTGCAGGGATTGTATAGCTAAAAAACGAAGATCGGCAATAACCAGAAAAATACTGCGCAGACAAGCGTCGGATCTAGCAAATAGTTTTGATTATAGGTAGTCGGAAAATCTTTAGTTGTTTGAAAGCGAAGCTTACTGTGTCAGTAAGCTTCAGCGGGTACTATTTTCGATTTAACAAGTAGTAGGCAATGGCCTGCAGATCTTGTTTTTGCATGTAAGCAGTACCGTCTTTGACGACTTCTGCCATGCTGCCGCCAAAGACATCACCATCGGGCTTGATTCCCGACTGCAGTGCGTAAGATAAATCACTTTGACTCCAGCCCGTCTGCTTTAAGTGATCAGCAGTGATTGCTGGAATGCTTCCCTCTCCCTGTAACAGTGACGCAGAACCGGCAAATTGCTGCTGATGTTGCAGTGCTCCAAAGAGGTTGCGTGGGGTGTGACAAGCGGCGCAATGGGTGACGCTTTCGACTAAATATTCTCCACGGGCATACTGTGGATCTGTGGATTCTGCCGCTGTAAACTCAGTTTGATCGAAAAACAGTGACTGCCATATATTGAGCCCGAACCTTAAGTTAAAGGGGAAACTAAGGTTGTGCTCTGGGGCGCTCTTAGCCACCGCAGGAACCGTTTGAAAAGCGGCCCACAAATCGGCCACGTCCTGATCCGTTAGCTTGGAGTAAAAACTATAGGGGAACGCGGGATAATAAGGTTGACCATCGGGAGATGTACCATGGCGCAAGGCGGTGGCAAATTGTTGCAATGTCCAAGCACCAATGCCGTGCTCTTGATCCGTGGTTAGATTAGGCGCATAGAAAGTACCAAAAGGTGTTTCCAATGCGGCGCCACCGGCTAATGCTCTACCGCCCGCACTTGTTGCACTATGGCAGGCAATACAACCAGAAGCTCTGGCCAGGTAGGCACCGCGGTTGACATCTCCCTGGGTAACGTTCAACGTCACTGGAGCGCTTTTGGTAAACAGCGACCAGCTACCCCAGCTGGTTATGATCAAAGCTAAAACCAATAATGCATGTTTAATTCTCATAGTGGCTTCCACTTAGTTTTTTGCCCGAAAGCGACTGTGACAAGAAGAGCAGTTATCAGTGAGTTTCTTAAATACTTGGTTTGAGGGCATACTGGCGTAGTCTTCAGCTGTGTTCTCAGACGCTCCCATCAGTTGACTGTTGCTGAGCATGCTCGGTGGGGGAGTGCCCATCATATTGGATAGCTGACTATTTTGCTGTTGCGGAGGGTTGTCTGCAGCTGAGAATAAACCCTGACTGATTAATTGCTGGCGATCTGCAAGATTGGCAAAATCGTCCCAGTTCCTCCAGATATTGGCTTTAGCAGTGCTTGGATGTTGCACAGAGCCCTCGGGGAAAAGCCGGGCCATAGTGTTCGCCGAGTGCTGTTCAATAATAGTTGCCGCCTCCCGTACTTGCTGGGCATCGTAGACTTGTCCTCCTCTGTAAATAGTGGCCAGAGATTTCATTGCCACTTTCAATCTGTCCATTAAATCCATCCGCTCTTTTACGATACCTGTCGCACCATTGTGCGCCAGGGATGGTTGGGAAATGAACAGGGCGAGAGTGCAGAAGATAACCAGAAACAAAGTTGGCAGAGACAATCGAGTAATGGTAACAGCGGTGAAGTTTTTTGTGAGTATATTGTTGTACATGTTTTTAATTCCAGAACGAAACATTGTAGTAGCTGTACACAGTTGGATGCATGGGAATTGGAAAAAGCTCCAGGGAGTGCGCTATAGATGGTTGTATTTAAATGGTTCTAGGCTGATGTTTTTGGTGGAGGGGTATCTAAAGAGGCAATGATTGATAGCGCTGTGGCTAAGCTGGAAGCTTTCCGGACAGCCTTAAAGTGACTGTTTTCAATGAGGTTGAGATTAAACGGAAATAAAACATGGGCCGGATGACAGGGGCTTTCATGTTCAATATTATCTGTGCTGGCGTCTTGGCTAAGCGAGTTTATAGCTGAGCTGCTGTCTGTGTGGCTGGAGTGTTGAATATGTTGGGTGCTGTGTTGGTGTACCAGTAAGCCACTGGCATGCCCTGATTGCTCGGCGCTCAGTACCAGGGAATGCACTTGTATTGATTGCAGGGAAACAACCAACACTAGCAAAGTAATGATAAGATTTTTAATTTTTATCGGTTCGATTTTCATTTTCTACTAAATGAGACTCATGAACTCTTGTTGGCTTTCTACAGGAAATAGCTTTCTACAATCAATTGTAAAACAATGAGATTGCTAAACCTTGCAATGGTTCAGTTAAAAGTTAAATATATGCAATGCACCTGTTCATCAGTATATCGCAGCGTGCTAAGTGCTTACCTGAGATTAAGAATTCACTTTAAGACAGAGGGTTAGAATATGATTCAAAGACAACTTTTGCTACTCTCATGCTCTGCGCGATATATAGGTAAGCTGCTGTTACTGTGGGTTTTTATGTGCATTCAAACAGTCGCCGCCCAGCCTTGGCAAAAATCAGCTTTTATCACCCAGAGCTTTTATGAAATTGCACTGGGCAGTGAATACGGTAATTCGCCATTAATAGTGCAAAAGTGGAATAAACCGATTCGTATTTACGTTGAGCATCAAGTCGCAGATACGAAGTTGCACGACGAGCTACTAAATGCGCATATCAGAGACTTGCGCAGTATTACTAAGTTGGACATTGCCAGAGTAAACAGCCGCGCAAAGGCCAATATCCGCTACTATTTCACCTCGCAGCAGAAACTACCCGCTCTGGTGAGAGCAACCTCTGGTAAATCTACCTTGAAACATTTGAAAGGTTCGGTCTGTCTGGCGACGATGCGAGCTAACAGCAGTGGTAGGATTCAGAGTGCTGTCGTCTATATACCCGTCGACCAGGCGAGAATGCACGCCAAGTTAGTGTCTTGCATTGTCGAGGAGCTCACCCAAGTGCTGGGGCTGTTACGTGACTCCGATGCAGTTTTTCCTTCAGTATTTAATGATCGCAGTCACAATGATTTGCTTACCGGATTAGATATCACGCTGTTAAAAATTCTCTACAGTTCTCAGATCAAGTCGGGGATGGGAAGAACGAAGTTAAAGCCACTGCTGAGAAATATCATCGCTAATATGCAAAGCGGCGGAGAAATAAAAAAATCGGCACACCAGGCCAGGAAGTTGGCACTGTGTGATTATTTGGATTGTTGATACCAGTAGAAAGTGGAAAGTGGAAAGTAGGAAGTAGGAAGTAGGAAGTAGGAAGTGGGTTTTGGGTGGTTTTTCACCCATTTGTCTTTGTTTATGGGTTAACTTCACCCTAAATTTTCGCTGAGTATTGGCCTAATCTAAAGCATTCGATAAGAAGTATAATAAAATAGTTAATTATCAATAGAATATGATTAATTTTAAAATCTGGCATTGTTTTTGCTATTTATAAATAACAATAAAATTAAATATAGAACAAATGGAGTTTTACCAATGAAAAAAATAACGACAGCACTAACAGCTTTAACGCTCGCTTTTAGCGCATCAATGGCGATGGCATCTGAATGTGATCCAGGTGAAGTGGTAGCGAAGTTAAGCCATGTAACTGGGGGAACTACTCACCCTAAAGTTGTTGCTGCAAATTCACTGGCTGAGCGTGTAAACAAAGAGATGAACGGTAAATTGTGCATCGAAGTTTTCCCTAGCTCAACCTTGTTTGGCGACTCTAAAGAACTTGAAGCGCTATTGTTAGGCGATGTGCAAATTTTGGCTCCATCACTGTCTAAGTTCGGTTCTTACACGCGTCAATACGGTGTGTTTGATCTACCTTTCATGTTTAAGGACATGGACGCAGCGATCCGCTTCACTAACTCAGATTCTGGTAAAGACTTACTAAATGCCATGAACGACGTTGGTTTCGTTGGTCTGGGCTACTGGATGTCTGGTATGAAGTACTTCTCTGGTAATAAAGCACTTATCTTACCGACAGATGCAGAGGGCATGAAGTTCCGTGTACAAGCTTCAGACGTTGCTAAGGCGATGATTGCAGCAATGGGCGGCTCTCCACAACCTATGGCGTTTTCAGAAGTTTACGGCGCACTACAAACGGGCGTTGTCGACGGTCAGGAAAACACTTGGTCTAACATCTACACTAAGAAATTCTTCGAAGTACAGAACTCTGTGACTGAAACCAGCCACCAGTTACTGGCTTACTTGTTCATGACTTCTAATGAATTCCTTGACGGATTAGAGCCTGACGTTCGCAAGCAGTTCTTGCAAATTGCCGACGATGTAACTCAGGAAGCTAACCAGAATGTTAAAGCAAAAGAGCTTGCTAACAGAGAAAATATTCTTAAAGCTGGTGGTACTATCAACGTATTAACAGATGAGCAGCGTGCTGCTTGGGTTGATGCAATGAAGCCAGTATGGAAGCAGTTCGAGAAAGATATCGGTGCACAGCTAATCAAAACAGCTGCTGGTGCATAAATAGTGCTTATAGGTTGAGTAAAGTTACAACTGCTACTCAATCTACGCAGTACCGGGGCAAGTTACCTAGCTAACTTGCCCCTCGCGCTTTTCGGGCGCACAATGGATCCCTAACCCTATAAATTTCAGACCTTATTTTACATTATAGATATGGCATAACTGTATCTGTAATCTGAGACATAACAGTAAATTGAGTTTATTGGCTGGTTTATTCGTTTACTGGCAGGAGAGTTTTACATGGCTTATTGGCCGCACATTTACCTCTGTATCTTAATCGCTATCATTTGGTTATTGGAGCGCAAGTTTCCAAAAACGGTCGATCGAGCGGAAGAGAGCTTACTCGTCATTATTATCACAGCGATTATGGTGGTCTCCTTTGGCCAAGTGGTCGCACGTCACGGCTTTAACAGTGGCTGGTCGGCGGCGCTAGAATTCAATACCTTGGCTTTCTCATGGCTAATTTTGTTAGGTATGAGCTATGGCATCAAAACCGGCTTGCACATAGGTGTCGATATTGTACTTAACGCTGTGCCCAAACCTGTCACCAGAGTGATGGCGCTGATCGGTGCGTTGGGCAGTATGTTTTACGGCCTGATCTTACTGGATTCTACATGGCTGCACATGCTGGGAGTCGATGTACGTGGTGGCGCCATCGAGTACTGGGCCAAGATGTACAAGATAGGCATAGGCGTAGAAGAAATTCGCTACCCAGAATTTATGCAGGAACTATTTGGCCTTAAGCCTCGGTTACATCGCTGGATAGTACTAATAGTACTGCCGATTAGCTTAGCGCTGTTGGTGTATCGCTCGGGACAAGCTTTTATCGATATATATACAGGCAAACGTCGAATGTTGATCAGTGGTCACGAAGGCCAGGAGCTGGTTGAAGAAAATAAAGGCATTTTAAAAGATCAATAGTCTCTGTAGAGCATAAATTTAAGGACTTATCCGTGGAAGCACTCATTTTATTTGGATTGGTACTGACGCTACTCTTTATGGGATTGCCAGTAGGCATCTCACTGGGATTATCATCAATACTTTTTATCACCTTTGTATCAGACGCAAAGTTGACCTCCGTTGCTATATCACTGTTTGGTGCCGGTCAGCACTATACATTACTGGCAATCCCGTTCTTTATATTGGCCTCGTCATTTATGTCCACCGGCGGGGTGGCCAAGCGCTTAATCAATTTTGCGATTGCCTGTGTCGGTCATTTTCGCGGCGGTCTGGCGATGGCGTCGGTGCTGGCGTGCATGATGTTTGCAGCACTGTCCGGCTCCTCTCCTGCGACAGTAGTGGCAATCGGTAGTATCGCAATAGTCGGTATGCGCCAGGTAGGCTATTCGAAAGAATTCGCCTCGGGAATTATCGCCAATGCCGGCACCTTGGGCATATTGATTCCGCCGTCAATCGTGATGGTGGTTTACGCCTCGGCTACTGATGTCTCCGTGGGACGAATGTTCTTAGCGGGTGTCATTCCCGGAATTATGGCCGGTACTATGCTGATGCTGGCGATTTATGTGGTAGCGCGGATTAAAAACTTACCTTCAGAGCCGTGGAAAGGCTTCGGTGCGATAGTGCAAGGTGGTAAGGAAGCGGGCTGGGGTCTGTTCCTGATTGTGATTATTATGGGCGGCATATACGGTGGTGCATTTACCCCCACTGAAGCGGCGGCGGTTGCTGCGATCTACTCGATCTTCATCGCTCTGTTTGTCTACCGTGACATGGGGCCGTTAAAAGGGATCAGTTGGGTTAGCGAAACAGATTCAGCGGCTGCTAAAGTTGGTTTTAACGGCACCGTTTACGGCCTGTCTTTCTTTATGGTGTGGATGATCATGGCGTTTTTCGCCACATCGGGTCCCGAATCAACAGTGACTGCAGCCGACAGAGCTCTGTGGGGCGCGCCGCTAAGTTTAATGATTACTGCACTTTACGTTTATATCCGCGGTGCTCAATTACACACCAGTGGCTTGCATGCTGTAGTGGCAGGCCTGCCAGTGTGGGGTAGAAACTTACTGTTAATGCTGAAGATGTTTTTCCCGGTGCTTTATAGCAAAGAGACAAAAGAGGTGATGTTGACGGGTACTAAAACTACCTTGATGTTAATGTTTATCATCGCCAACGCGCTGTTGTTTGCCCATACCCTCTCAGAAGAGCGGATTCCGCAGATGGTGACAGAGTGGATGTTGGGTGTTGGCTTTAACTGGTTTACCTTCCTGATAGCAGTGAATATCTTGCTGTTGATTGGCGGGCAGTTTATGGAGCCATCAGGACTATTATTAATAGTGGCGCCGATAGTTTTCCCTATCGCGATGGAGCTGGGCATAGATCCGATTCACTTGGGGATTATCATGGTGGTAAACATGGAAATAGGCATGATCACCCCACCTATTGGTCTGAACTTGTTTGTGACTTCCGCGATTACCGGCATGAGCTTGTCTAAAGTCGTTAAAGCGGCGACACCTTTTATGTTAGTACTGATGTTCTTCTTAATTATCGTTACTTACATACCTGCGCTATCCACTGCACTACCTTACGCAGTGATGGGCCCAGAGATAATTAACCGCTGAGGCTGATGACGAGTTAGTTAAACAGTAAAACACTTAAAGGGCGGATATCCGCCCTTTTTTTGTGGCCACTGACTAAGAAGTCGCATCGGCTTCTGGCTCTTCACCTTGACGATCTCTTTTGCCGCGTTTTCCGCCCTTCATTTGCTTCATCAGCTCCTGCTGTTCTGGGGTTAAAATCTGCTGCATTGCCTGCCTGGTTGACATCATTTGCTGGATTTTATTTCCGGCTGAGACACCTGCCTGGCGCTTAACTTCAGCCAGTTTTTCTGTGTAATTTGCTGCATTGGGGTCCAGTGCTCTGACCGCCTCATGTAGTGCCTTGCGCTGCTCGCCAGATGCTTTGCGAGTTGCTTGCTGTCTTTCGAAAAGCGCTTTGATTTGTGCCTGTTGCTCCGTTGTTAGAGACAACTTTTCGGTGAGCATCTGCAGCTTCTGCTCCATGTTGGGGCCGCGCTGATTGCCGCGACGACCGTATTCAGATTGCTCTTGGGTGCTGAAACCCTGCTGATCTTGTGTCTCTGAATTAGCGTTGCTAGCATTACTTAGTAACAACAGGGCTGGGACGGCGATAAAAGCGATAATATTCTTGTTCATGATTGTGCTCCTGATTGGACGTTATCTAATTGACAGGATTATTATGAAACAACTAAATGCTAAGTAGGGTTGCGTTAGTGTAAAGTTGTGTAAAGAGCATCGATGCTGGATTTGAGCTAGTTATAATAAGTGTAAATAAGATTAGGATAGGTGCGCTAATGCAGCAAGTAGAGTTATTACTCGTAGATGACGACCGGGAGCTCACCGCTCTTTTATCTGAATATTTAAACTATGAGGGGTTAATCACTACTATCGCAGATAGTGGTGAGCAGGCTCTGGCGCTATTAGCGTCGAGTAAAAATTTTGATATAGCGGTGTTTGATATCATGATGCCCGGTATGTCTGGCTTGGAGTTACTGCAGCAACTGCGGCCAAAGATTGCACTGCCGGTGATTATGCTTACCGGTAAAGGTGGCGATATCGATCGTATTTTGGGACTGGAGATGGGCGCGGACGACTATATGGCGAAGCCCTGTAATCCACGTGAATTACTGGCGAGGATCAAAGCGGTGTTGCGCAGGTCCGGGCAGCAGGCCCCACTAAAACCAGGCAACAACAACATCGAGCTGATGGGGGTTACTCTGAGCCCGGCAACTCGGGAGGTTCATGTCGCCGGGGAGCCTTTAGAGCTCACTAGCGCTGAATTCAATGTACTGCACCAATTAATGCTGCAGCCAGGGGTCGTCGTCAGTAAAAGTGAGTTAACTGAAAAAGTGCTACACAGGCAGCTGACTGCCTACGACAGATCTATCGATGTACATTTAAGTAGGGTTCGACAAAAGCTGGCGATTTTCAACAACGACGTTGAGCTAATAAAGACAGTCCGCGGTGAAGGTTATTTATTTATTCAACAGCTTGCTGGTAAAGGTGTCAAGGCCGTCAATGTTTAGATTTAATACGCTGTTTTGGAAGGTTTTTATATCGCTATGGCTGTCCAGTTTTATGGTTATGATGGTCACTGTAGTAGTGATCGGTGAACTGGCCGAGGAAGATAATTACAAGTCCAAGGTTAAGTTTCAGGTGCGCATACAAGTGGAGCGCTTTCTGGAGCGCTATGAAGGCAATCTTAAGTACCGCCAGAAAATACAGAAGTTGCATGAGAATGTTAATGCGCACCGGGAGGGACGCTGGCCAATGCAGCGACCGGGGATGCCCCCGATACAAATTTATGATCAGCAGGGGCGACAAATTTTAGGTGGGAAACAGCCCCCGGGAGAAAAAATTGAACTGCAAGTCACTTCAGTTTCTGGTCAGGACTATAAAGTTGCCTATTTTATCAAGCCGCCACGCAATAGTCTGGCCCGCTGGCAGGGCTTTATTCTCTCAGTGCAAGCGCTGCTGATACTTCTAAGTTCCACAATTGCCAGCTTTATCGTCAGTGCTATCGTAGTGCGACCGATGAATCGATTACGCCAGTATGTACAGCGCTTAAAGAGTGGTGAATTTAGTGTCCGTATAGCCGATAAATTGCTTGGCCGCGGGGATGAGATTGGTGACTTCGCGCGTGAGTTTAATCAGTTGGCGGAGTACGTGGAAAATACCTTAATTGGTCAGCAGCAGTTGTTCCAGAATGTCTCCCACGAACTGCGCGCACCACTGGCCAGGCTGATGGCTGCCAGCGGTATCGTCGAGCAGCAAGTAGGTGAACAGCACCCGGCGGTCAACCGAATCCAATTGGAATGTCAGCGTTTATCACTACTCATAGATGAGCTGTTATCGCTGGCTAAATTGCAGCAGCAAGAGCATGTCTGCTCTAGCATTGAAGTGCGCTCGCTGCTGGATAAGCTACTGGCTGATATCAACTTTAGCCAGGGAGAGCGGCAGATCGAACTGCAGGTAGAAGATTCAGTAAACACCCAGGCGCTGGGATCAGTTCCGCTACTGGAGCGAGCATTGGGGAATGTGCTGGGTAATAGCCTAAAGCACACCAGTGCAGAGACCAGCATTAATATTCGCTTAGTCAATCCGGATGCCAATAGTTTGCAGATTATGGTTGAGGATAATGGCCCGGGAGTGCCAGAGGCGGCGCTGGCCAAGTTGTGTGATCCTTTTTTTAGGTTAGATACTAATGTCGATGGGCACGGGCTTGGATTGGGGATTGCCCGACAGGCGATGCAAGGGTTACAGGGTGGGTTGCAGGTGCAGAATGTTGAGCCCAATGGATTGAGGGTGACGCTTAGTATGCGGTTGGCAAACTAAGCGGTTGGCTTTGTCGATTAGTTCGTCGTAGCCGTTGATATTTTCTTCATTTAAAAGAGGGGTGTTGATAGAGCTGATTATTCTTTTAAGGTTTTTAATTCAAAAGATTGTAGTGCAGTTTCGCCTGCGGCGAGTTCATTTCTTTTAAATGGGCCAAAAGAAACGGAACCAAAGAAAACTCCACCCTATATTGCCTAAAGACACCTCCGCTATTTTCTAAATTGCCGGCCGTTCATAGAGACATCCATGTCTCACTCACTCTGCGCGACATCCTGTCGCTCCGCTTCGTCAATTTAGCAAATAGCTACGGCGGCAAGATAAGGGGGCGGTAGCTCCGTTTTAAAAGCGCAGCTTTTGGAGCTACCGCGCAGTGCGTTTACGCCTTCTCTATTCTTTGCTCCGTTTTAAATGCGCAGTTTTTGGAGCTTCCGCGCAGTGCTTTTACAAATAGTATTCACTGCGAAATTCCCTTGGAGTTAGGCTGGTAAATTCTTTGAAGGCGCGGTTAAACGAGCTCAGCGAGTGGTAGCCTGCTTCCAGGCTGATAGTGATCATCTGCACGTCTAAGTTGCTCAGTAGTTCAATCGCATGGATCATACGCATGTGGCGCAGAAGTTGGCTCCAGGTCATGTCGGTTTCTGTTTTGAAGGCTCTGGCAAGGGAGCGCTCTGTGGTCGCTGTGTGTTGGGCGATATCGGTGAATGTGATGGGCTGGGAGAGGTTTTTCTGGGTGTGTTGCAGGGCCTGTTTAATCCTTTTTGACTGTCCTTTGGGGATCCACAGCTCGCTAGGCAAGTCTTTTAGCTCGGCGCACAAGTGTACGATTGACTGGAAAAAATGTTTGGCATAATCGTCAAATTCAGTGCAGTCAGGGCCCCATTTGCGGCTGTGTAGTATCATTTCTTTAACCACATTGGGCAGTGCCAGGACCTGGCAGCGGCTGAAATTCGAGTTGATGAAATCTTTTGCAAAGAGTATCGAGCAGCATTGGACTGGATGGCTGATTTCTATCTCAATGGCAGTGTCCGCAGGTATCCAGAGTGCACGTGAGGGCGGCAGTAGCCAGTAACGGTCTTCTGCTTCAATACGCAAAACACCCTTGGCGCTGTACAGCAGGTAGTGCCTGTCAAATTGCATTTTTTTAGGCGGGCACGCGGGGAAGCTGCTGTTGAAACAATAGGCGGGCAGTTCAGAGTGCATCGCTATTCTCTATATCGTTCAAAGGCTTCCCCGGGGAATATGACTAAGGTAAAAGTTGAGCCTCAAACACTTCTGTCTTTGGCGCAGCGCTCATCATAGGTTTTACTTCGCCAATCATACTAGCAAATAAGTCACTGGCTCGATATGCATCAAAGGCTGCCAGGTCGCTCCAGCTCTGGCAGATGAAGACCGCGCCCTTTTTATCCGGGGTGTCGTGTACTTGGTACGAACGGCAGCTATCAGTGGCTAATACTTGATCTCTGACTAACTGTAACGAGTACAAAGCCTTGTCTAAATTAGTCTCGGAAAATTGACAAAAAATATGGGTGATAATCATCTTGCTATCCTTTAATGGTTTTGGAATTTCTGCTCGTGGAATTGCCGCCAGCAGATTTTCTGGCAAAGTAGCCATAGCTGGTAAATTTTGGGGGTGCTTTTTTAAAGCGAGTCGCACTTGCTCTGCTAAAGCCAGAACTGCGCAGCATTTCAATGAAGGTCGCCTTTTCATATGCCTGATGTCCCCAGATCATCTGAATTAGTCGGCTGCACCAATGTGGCCTGCTGACCGCCAGGATAATTATTCCGTTATCACTGAGCACGCGGGACAGTGTCTGCAATGCTGCGTGCCCATCGGCGCAGTGTTCAATAACATGGCCACAGAGAATTAAGTCATAACGTTTACAGGCGTTTTGCAGTGCGTCAATCGGTGCGTGAATCAGGCTGCAGCTATAGCCTTGATAACGAAGTTGCTGTTGCGCTATGTTCAGCATCGCCGCAGATGGGTCGAGCAGATCAAAATTCAGTTCGTTATTAAGTCGATAGCTAAGGGCCAGCGAAAAACCACCGGTCCCGGCGCCTGCATCTAACACAGACAGTGGAGCTTGGGCAGGGCTAAACTGAGAACAGCTTAAAGCTTCATCGATAACTTGTTGATAGGCGCTAATGTAATGATTGGCCTGTAAAGAGCTGTGCCAGCTGGCTGCGGCCCTATCATAACGACTTGTCAGATTATCAGGATCGCGCTTAGTGAAGAAGAATTTAAAACGTACAAAGTGCATCTGACTGACCTGTGTTAATTCAATACACTCATGATAAGAAAAGCAGCGTTGGTCGTCCGGGTGCTGGCGGTCAGTTTTTTGTCTGAAAATGACAAAAGCAGCTCAGTCGATTAAGTTTTGCTTATCCTGTAGAGGCATAATGCAGGTGAGTTTTTTGCGTCATTAAAGACGTCAATGATTCGAATTTTAGAGGATACACAGTGTGCTAATAATTGAAATTGTAGGTTTAGCCAGCTTTGGGGAGTAAAGGGAGTTTAGATTCTTACAGGGGAGAAGCGAGAAAATAAGAGCCATTGATAGCATCAATGACTCTGATCAGATACTGCTTAGATAGCATCTGGGCCGGTTTCACCGGTACGGATACGGATAATTTGCTCAAGGGCTGAGACAAAAATCTTACCGTCACCAATTTTTCCGGTGTTGGCAGTCTCTGTGATAGCTTCAATCACTTGGTCTAACATGTCGTCGTCGATAGCGACTTCAAGTTTAACTTTAGGTAGAAAATCGACTACGTATTCTGCGCCACGGTAGAGCTCAGTGTGACCTTTCTGGCGACCAAAACCTTTGACCTCGGTTACTGTGATGCCCTGTATTCCGATCTCGGAAAGTGCTTCACGTACATCGTCAAGTTTGAACGGCTTAATCACGGCTGTGACTAATTTCATTTCTATCTCCTTCATTTAGGTCGGATCGCATTGTGCCTTTGCGGCATTACTTTAGTTAACATTCTAAAGTGTAGACTTAAGTAGAGGCTTAGGCCGTTGTATAAACGGGCCTAAGTATACTGGCTTTTAGCTGACAAACACAGGATGCGATCCTTTATTATACTAATGACTTAGCTTCTATTTTTTGAATTCCGGGTAGGCTTCCATACCACATTCAACAATATCGCTGCCCAGGAACTCTTCCTCTTCAGTGACGCGAATACCAATAGTGACTTGCAGCAGTTTCCAGATCACTAAGCTTGCGCCGAAACACCAGCCAAAGATAACCACAATACCGTATAACTGAGCGCTTAAGGTTGCATCGGCGTTGTTCAGTGGAACGGCTAACAGTCCCCAGATCGCCACGACACCGTGTACTGAGATGGCGCCTACTGGGTCATCAATGCGCAGTTTGTCTAAGCCAATGATGGCCAGCACTACTAATACGCCGCCAACCGCACCTATAAGGGCAGAGCTAAGAGCAGTAGCGGACAGTGGGTCTGCAGTGATTGCCACTAGGCCTGCCAGTGCGCCGTTAAGTATCATGGTTAAATCAGTTTTATTGAATAATAGTTTAGCGGTAAGTAGCGCAGCTATTACACCAGCCGCTGCTGCAGCGTTAGTGTTGACAAAAACTTGTGCCACTGCATTTGCTTCGCCAACATCCGACAATTTAAGTTCAGAGCCACCGTTAAAGCCAAACCAACCCAACCAAAGAATGAAGGTACCAAGCGTTGCCAATGGTAGATTAGCACCGGGGATGGCATTTATTTTTCCGTTGGCGCCGTATTTACCTTTGCGCGCGCCGAGTAATAACACACCGGCAAGCGCCGCTGCAGCACCGGCCATATGTACTATGCCGGAACCTGCGAAGTCAGAGAAACCCGCTTCAGAGAGGAAGCCACTGCCCCAAGTCCAGTAGCCACTGACCGGGTAGATGACAGCCGTCATTACAACAGTGAAAAGCAGGAAGCTAGTTAGCTTCATGCGTTCGGCAACGGCGCCAGAAACGATAGACATCGCGGTGGCGACAAACACTACCTGGAAAAAGAAGTCTGAGCGAGCCGAGTAGTAAGGGGCGTCATCGCCACCGCCGATTACTGCGTCCACTTCGTTTTCGGCACCTATTAGTGAACCGAAGTTAGGGAAAATACCACCCTCGGGTGAGCTGTACATGATCTCGTAGCCGCAGAGCAAGTACATAGTACAAGCGATGGCGTAAAGAGAGATATTTTTAGTCAGAATCTCGGTGGTGTTTTTGGATCTGACTAAACCCGCCTCTAACATGGCAAAGCCCGCTGCCATCCACATTACTAAAGCGCCACAGATCAAAAAGTAAAATGTATCTAAGGCATACCGCAGTTGAGTGAGGTCAGCACTTAACTCGCTAACAATTGACTCCATAATTTTCTCCAGTCATTAAATAATGATTTATTTTATTGCTGGACTATAGCGAATACCGTGCCATCTTTTTAAATATATAAAAATCAGATGCTTACAGTATTCATAAGAATCAACTGCGCTAAAGTGGACAGAGCGAACTGTAGTGTTGCACCTTGTTGGTGCGCTTTTTCTGTGCACTTAATCTGGGCGGTTTGCTGTGACTTAGGCTGTGTTATACTGCGCTCACTATTTATTGGCTGTTATTAAAGGACATCTGTCATGAACGAAAAATTCATCGAAGGCTTATCACAACAGTTTTCATCACTCGTGAATAATCTGCCAAAAGGCGCAGAGCTACCAGGGCAGGAACAGATTAAAAGTCTATTGCAGAGCGCTCTGGCTAAACTGGATCTGGTCACCAGAGACGAGTTTGATGCGCAGGCAGCAGTATTGACCAGAACCCGCGCAAAAGTGGATGCACTGGAAGTACGCATGGCGAAGCTAGAACAGCAATTAAACGACAACAGTGGCGAGTAGAAAACAACATGAGTATAGAGCGTATAGATTCAACCGAGCGCATGAGTCGCATCGTTAAGCACAACCACACTGTCTACCTCTGTGGGCAAACGGCCTGCGATCCCGATTGGGATATAACTGAGCAAACTCAGCGCTGCTTGGTCAAAGTAGAAGATTTGTTAGCTCAAGCGGGTAGCAGTAAAGAGCAGATGTTGTCTGTGACTATCTATGTGCGCGATATGAAAGACTTTGCCGCTATGAATGCAGTCTGGGATGCCTGGGTCAGCGATTGCCCTAAGCCAGCGCGCGCCTGTGTAGAGGCGAGAATGGCCAGACCTGATTTGCTGGTAGAGTTTTCAGTGACAGCTGCTTACTAAAAAGCCAGACAATAGTTAATACCACAGAGCTGCTCTGCTCTGTGGTACCAGCGCCTTGGAGTTACAACACAACTAGAACGGTAACAACTGGCTGTCGTCTCCGGCAAATATCAGCGCATAGAACCGCTGCCACAAACTCGGCTTTTTATCGTGGTAGTCTTTGCGCAAATCATCGATCACATACAGAGCTTGTTTGCTCTGGGCTAGATTCTCGGCATTGACCGGCAATTGTACCGCGTTTAGTGCAACCGTCACTTTGTCCAATCCCTCTAAAGCTTTAATTTTTCGCTCTTTGTTGAAGGGGAATGTCCCGGCTATTTTGAGCTGTTTTTTAAACAAAAGAATGTGTTGATTAAACTTTTCTGGCGAATCGGTTTTCATTGCCTGAGTATATTCAAAACGCATCTGTTTCATCACCGCCTCCAGATCTATTCCCCCTTTGATCTGTGCTGTGACTATTGACGAGTACAGTCCGGCGATTACTAACAACGACAAAACAACTCGTCGAGCAGCACACTTAAATTGAAGGATTGCAAACAAGGGAATTACCTGACAAAAAAATGCGGATAATAGCAGAAATATGCCCTGCCAGCATACAGGATTAGGTTTTAGCCCTTCATTAACTCAGGGTGTGTGCGTCTGATCATTACTCGGATTGATAGTACCTGTTACAAAAAATAACTAGTCTCTTGTTTTAAAAAATGTTTTGCTGATCGCTCTGCTTAACCATCAACGGAGTTGGAGAACTATTTTGTACTCAAGTATTAAGTGTATCGGCAGCGCTGGATGATGACAGAGCGCTCGCGCGGCGTCGTCTGCATGTTGGGGGCTATGGCCTTTATCTCAGTGCAAGAGGCATTTGCCAAGTATCTGGGTGAGTTCTTGCCTATTCCGCAAGTGGTTTGGGCGCGCTATACAGGCCACCTATTACTGATGTTAATTGTGCTCTGGCCTCGCTATGGTCAGCGTATTTTTAAAGCCAGCAATTTACCTATGCAAGTACTGCGTTCGCTGATACTGCTGGTAGATACCGCGCTGTTTTTTTACGGTCTGACCTTGATCGGTCTGGCCGAGGCAACGGCGATCTTTTTCACCGTTCCGGCGCTGGTGATCATTGTTTCGGTGCTGTTACTGGGGGAAAAGGTACGGCTGTCGACCTTGCTGGCGATAGGGCTAGGTTTTGCGGGTACCCTTGTTATCGTCAGGCCCGGTGGTAGTGGGGGAGGTGATGAGTCGATGTTACTGGGTGGCTTGTTGGTGTTCGGCGCCGCCTGCTGTACCGCTTTTTACAACGTTATTACCCGCAAGTTGGCGGGTACAGATCCACTGTCGGTGACCCTCTTTTATACGGCGATGATCGGCGCTCTGTTCAGCAGTGCGGTAGTGCCTTTCTACTGGCAAATGCCAGAGGGGATTTATCAGTGGCTGGCGCTGCTTTCAATCGGCTTTTTTGGTGGGGTGGCGCACAGTTTAATTATAGCGGCACATCAATATACCACTGCCAGTACTGTCGCACCTTTTATGTACAGCCAGATCTTTTGGGCGATCTTCTTTGGCTGGCTGTTTTTCGCCGAATTGCCTGATGCTTACGCCTATGGTGGCGGACTGTTAGTGATCATCAGCGGATTGTTTCTGCTCTATAAAGGGCGACCTAAACAGACCAAACAACCTCTTAGTTGAACTGTTGTGGGGATATTGGCTGAGAATTTACAGCTGCTGAATAGTGCTCCAGGCCGTGCAAAGTACCTTTATGTTCAGCGAACACTTCGAGCAGCGCCTCCAGCATCAAACGTACCGCGGGTGATTGACGCATGTCGCGGTGCACCATCAAATACAAATCAGAGCTGACATCTTCAATGGTCTCCAATTTTAGCAGATCACTTTGCATATCTCCGACAAAACAGGGCAGTACCCCTAAGCCGGCTCCGGCAATAATTGCATCCAAGATCACCACACCGTTGTTGCTGCGAATAACCGGTAAACGTTTTCCGAGCTTTTTGCGCAGCCACTGCTGGCCATTGAATCTGATGTGCTCGTCGTCATAACTGACCCAATCACAGGCCTGATAGCGTTCACCGGTGAGTGCCTGTGGTTGTCCCTGGATGTACTCTCTGCTGCCGTATACCGCGTAGTGGTGGTGACCCAATTTTTTGGCAATGATGTCGGGAATATCTGGCAGGCACTCTCTGATAATCAGATCAGCCTCACGCTTGGATAAATTGGCGGCGTTGTGGGCGATGGCCAGTTCAATCTCTATATCAGGGCATTTTTTGCGCAGTGCCGGCAGCTGTGGTAGTAGGAATTTGGCAATATGCTCGTACATAGAAATTCGCACAGTCCCTTTAATCTCGCCACAAAAACTGGCTTGATGGCGGTGCACGGCGCTGGCTGCCTTTTCCATATTTTGCGCCAGCGGGATCAGCTGCTGGCCGTGTACAGTCAATAACATGCCGTCGGGAAGGCGATCAAACAGCTTAGTGCCCATGCTCTGTTCCAATGCTTTAAGTCTCCTGCCCACCGTGGGCTGACTTACTTTAAGTGCTCTGGATGCCGAAGATAAATTTCCATGTTCGCAAATGCTCAAAAAGATTTTTAGATCATCCCAATCAAACTGCATATCATATCTGCTATTCAAAAATGAACAGATAGTATAAGGAATAGTCGAGAGCTATACAAATAGGTTAAGGGTAAGCTGATCTAGTTAAAATTATAACAGTGCAATAACTATTCGTTTGTTTTTGCCTGAAATGTACTCATAATGAAACATCCAGCCAGGGTCGTCATTCCCCAAGCCATTTGTAGTTTCAATTATCCCCTGTGTACCGATAAGTGTTTATGTGCAGTTAAATACTACTGCAAGCTAGGAGTGGAAAATGTATTTTAATCGTAAGTTATGGTCCTTAACTGATACTGTGCGGCCGAAAATTTTAGTCTCTGTAATCATGGGCTTAATAGGCTCTGTGATCGGTATTGGCCGGTTGTTATTGCTTGGCTGGTTAATCGCAAAAGTGATTAGTGGCGCAGAATTGGCTCAGATATGGCCGCTGGCGCTGGCGACTCTCGCCACTATGCTCGGCTACTCACTGTGGGAATATCAAAGACTGATGTTGACCCATCGCACTGCGGCTACTGTGCAACAACAGTTGCGCACTAGTCTGTTTGATAAAATGGTCAATTTAGGCCCTGCATACTTTGCCAGCAGGCGCAGCGGTGAAATCACTAACGCAGCGGTAGAGGGAGTCGAGCAGTTAGAAATTTATTTTGGACGCTATTTACCCCAGCTGTTTGTTGCGGCTGTTACGCCACTGGTGATTTTTGCCGTGGTAGCACAAATAGATTTGCCCGTTGCCAGCTTGTTGCTGGCGGCCTCATTATTTACCTTGTTTGCCCCGAGTATCTTTCAGCGCTGGGACAGTGCTAATTCAATGCACCGCTCCAGGGCTTATAAAGCTTTTGCCTCAGAATTTTTAGATGCACTTCAGGGCATGGTGACTTTAAAAGCCTTTGGCCAGAGCAAAGCGCGTGAAGCTAAGCTGGCCAGTAAAGCCCATGATTTGTTTCAAACCACTATGTGGGTGATGGCGACTAATTCACTGGCGCGGGGCATTACCGATATAGGGATCACCTTAGGGGCTGCATCGGCGCTGGCGTTTTCCGCCTACCGTGTCAGTGAAGGATTGATGTCTTTCGACAGTTTAC
>MABF01000225.1:2390-12167 GCA_002163025.1 'Osedax' symbiont bacterium Rs2_46_30_T18 | reverse complement strand
ATTCACATCGGTGATACTGATATTCAGGCGTTATCACTAGAGCAGTTACGCAGCCAGTTTGCTGTCGTCAGCCAAGATACTTACCTGTTCCATGGCAGCGTCAGAGATAACTTGAGCTTAGGGTCTGAAAATGTCACTGACCAGCAGATAGTGGCTGCGGCAAAAGCTGCCAATGCCGATGAGTTTATCAGTGCTCTGCCTCAAGGTTATGACAGTATGATCGGTGAGCGCGGAGTGCGTTTATCAGGCGGCCAACGTCAGCGCATTGCCATCGCCAGAGCGCTGTTACGCGATGCGCCTATTCTCATTTTGGATGAGGCGCTGTCTTCAGTTGATGCTAAAAACGAGGCGCAAATTCAGTCGGCGCTCGATAAACTGATGCAGGGGCGGACCACGTTGATCCTTGCGCACAGGTTGGCCAGCATCATCGGCTGCGACAACATAATCTTGTTGGACGCTGGGCGCGTAGCCGAGTCAGGCAGTCACAATCAGCTGCTCGCTAAACAGGGCATGTATGCACAGCTAATGGCATCCCAGGTCAACACCGGGCAAGGGCAATTGCAACCGACACTGAGTCCATCGGTGGTATTAGAGCAGGAAAGTCCACGAAACATTAATAGCAGCCATGAAGAAGAGCTTGAGTCGGTCAGTGTGCTACAAGGGGATAAACACAGTTGGTACCAAGTGCTGGCTATGTTGCTGTCCTATGCGGCCAACTGGAAAGGACGTCTAGTGCTGACTTTTTGCTTTGGCGTGAGTCGGGTATTTGCCTTTATCGCAGTTAGTATTCTCTCGGCACTGGCGGCGGTGGCAGTGAAAAATGGTACTGACTACAGTCAGTGGATAGAATGGTTGATCGTCACAGCGGTTGCGGCTGCGGTACTGCACTGGCTCGAATCCTGGTTGGCACACGACATGGCTTTTCGCATGCTATCGGAAATGCGTATGAGTTTATTTCGCCAACTGGAACGTCTGGCACCGGCCTTTATGGTGCGTCACCGCAGTGGTGATCTGATAAACCTGGCAACCCACGACGTAGAGATGGTCGAGTACTTTTTCGCCCATACTATCGCCCCGGTGTTTGTCGCAGTGTTTGTGCCCTGCTCTGTGCTGTTGCTGTTGGGGAGCTTTTCCTGGACTCTGTCGCTGGCGTTGCTGCCCCTCATCTTATTGGTATTTCTGATGCCGGTACTGTTTCGAAAGCGCATTGATATTGTTGCAGGCAAAGCGCGGGTGTTGCTGGCTACTTTGTCAGCGCACACAGTAGAGAGCCTGCAGGGTTTATCTGAGCTGTTGAACTATCAGGCGACTGATAGCCGGCGTCGTCAGTTTGTCGATTTAATTGAACAGCACAAGGTGCAGCGCATGGCCTTTTTTAAAGTCAGTACCGGG
The DNA here is from genome assembly GCA_002163025.1 of 'Osedax' symbiont bacterium Rs2_46_30_T18. Lineage (GTDB taxonomy): Bacteria > Pseudomonadota > Gammaproteobacteria > Pseudomonadales > Balneatricaceae > Rs1. The sequence goes on along the minus strand of MABF01000225.1, from coordinate 10,775 downwards.
CAGAGCGTATTGGTTGAATTCATTACTTTGAGTTCAGCGCTATTGTTGTTGTTGCTGGCGACTCCAATGGTCAGTAACGGCAGTTTCGATGCCGCCTACTTGCCGCTGATTGCCCTGGCGGCAGTGGCTGCCTTTTTGCCGGTCATCGAAGTCGCCGATGTTGGGCGCCAGCTCTCTGAAACACTGGCGGCGACCAGTAGGCTGATGCAAGTTGAGGAGGCTGTGCCCGCCGTGCAGGAACGCAATAATACTGGGTTACACATGCCTACTAAGCAGAGCCTGGCCTCGCCAAAAGTTGAATTCTGTGATTTGTCGTTTTGCTACGATGGGCAGGGGGATAATGCACTGTGCAATGTCAATTTGTTGCTGGAACCAGGTTCTAAAGTAGCACTGGTCGGCTCATCCGGGGCTGGTAAGAGCACTCTGGCGCATTTGCTGATGCGCTTTTGGGATCCGCAGCAGGGCTCGATACTAATCGATGGCATAGATATCCGCGAGATGGGGTTGGACAATTTCAGGCAGTACGTTGCCATAGTGACGCAAGATACCTACCTGTTTAACGACAGCGTGCGTGAGAACTTACTGATGGCCAAACCCAATGCCAGCGATGAACAGTTACTACAGGCGATAGACAGCGCCGAGCTCAGCGACTTTATCGCCAGGCAACCAGATGGCTTAGATACAATAGTCGGTGAACGCGGTTTTGCATTATCAGGAGGGCAGCGACAGCGGCTCTCCATTGCCCGGGCTTTTCTGCGCGATGCCCCTATCCTTATTTTGGATGAGGCGACCTCGCACTTAGATGCCTTGAGTGAGGCGGCTGTGCACAGAGCACTGCAGCAGCTAATGCAGCATCGCACTACCTTAGTGATAGCTCATCGTCTGGCCAGTATCGAAGATGCCGACAAGATCGTGGTGCTGGAACAGGGGCAGATAGTGGAGCAGGGTAGCCATAATCAATTGTTGTCCGTCAATGGCAGTTACGCGCAGTTATTAAAATACCAGCGCACTGTGCAGGCCGCTTAACGTGAATTGACCTGAGCTGACTGCAATGTGCAGATCAGATCAAATCTTGTATCTGAGATGTTATGCTCTGTGCTCAGTTCAGTGCATTAAAATAGCAGAGCTCTGTGCGGGCAGTTAGGCTTGAATTGATTCGCCTGTACGGTTCAGATCGGGTCAAATCTGGCATCTGACATGTTATGCTCTGTGCTCGATTCAGTCATAGAACACAGAGCCTCAACGATGAGCGGAAAACTTTTTTATATTATGGGAGCCTCCGGTGCGGGCAAAGATTCAGTACTCAATAGCGCTCGTGCGGCGCTAGCTGATACAGCCAATTGCTGTATCGCCCATCGGTATATCACCAGGGCGGCAGATGCAGGCGCTGAGAACCATCTGGCACTGAGCGATGCTGAGTTTGAATTTCGCAAGAGTAACGGCTTATTTAAAATGCACTGGGCAGCCAACGGATTGCAATATGGCATAGGCATAGAAGTGGATCAGTGGCTGGCGGCGGGAGTCAATGTGTTGATGAATGGCTCGCGTGCTTACCTCGCTACAGCTCAGGACATTGATGTCAGTTTAGTGGCTATCTATATTGATGTAGATAGCGATTGCCTGCGCCAGCGGCTAATGGCCAGAGGGCGAGAGAGTGAAGCTGAAATTGAGCAGCGTTTAATACGTCACGCACAATTGGCAAAGTCACTACCCGGTGATGTGAATCGCATCGATAACAGCGGTGACCTCAATGTTGCCTGTACTCAATTAATGACGCTCTTAACTGAATTTTAAAATTTGTTGCAGCCGAGTTTTTTTAACGAAAAGCTGCGTAACAAGTAGCCTACTTTAAGGCTGATTGAGCAGATGATAATGCTGATATGCGCCGCAATTTGCACGCCTAAAGTAAAATTGTCTTCAAACACAAAAGCGATAGCGATAGCGATGCAGGCAACCAAAAAAGTGCCGGCCAGGATCAGGTTGCCGATAAATATTCGCTGCATTAACACTTGCTGCTGGTTAATCTGTGAGTACTCACCGGCTAAGTTATTTGTGGCCATCATGCTATTTTCTCGTCTTAAAAGGTTTGTTTGATTTTTAATGTTTAGCTGACTATAGATATAGCAAAAAAAAGGCCAGTTAATATTAGTTAAATAAAATCAACAAGATAAAGGTTTGCATGGCAAACTTGATAAGCTGTGTAGTCAAAAAGACTGCATATAAAAGAGTCTTATTGACATATAAGGGTCTAATTATCATACTAAGATTTTTACGCTCTGAGTATTGACTAATGAACGACATCACCAGCACGGCACTGATTGAATTAGCCATAGATCTCACTTCCAGCTTAGGCACTGTCGAGCGCTATGATCGACTGCTGGATACTGTGCGCAAAACAATCCCCTGTGAAGCGGTGGCACTATTGGCGTTAAGAGGAGATCAGTTAAAGCCGCTGGCGTTGCAGGGCTTAAGTAAAGACACTTTGGGCCGACGTTTTCTGCTATCTGAGCATCCGCGATTTGCGCAGATTTGCGATTCTAAAACGGTAGTGCGCTTCGCCAGTGACAGTGAGCTACCCGACCCCTATGACGGTTTGCTGATAGACCGGGAGGGAGACCTGCCGGTACATGCCTGCATGGGGCTACCTTTATATTTTGCCGATCGGCTGTTGGGTATCCTCACGTTAGACAGTTTAACGGCCAATGTATTTGATCAAATCCCGCGCTGGACCTTAGAGATGGTAGCCGCGATCGCCGCTGCGACTCTTAATACCGCGCTGATGATAGAGCAACTGCAGCAGCAGGCGAGTCATAACCAGCAGCTGATGGTCGATCTGACCGAGCAGGCACGCTGTCGTGACGGGGGTGAAATCATCGGCGATAGTCCGGTAATGCAGCAGTTGCAACAGGAAATAGCTATAGCGGCCAGTGCCGATGTCACCGTGCTGGTGTGCGGTGAAACCGGGGTGGGTAAAGAGCTGGTAGTGCGTAACTTGCATCAGAAATCGGCGCTGCGCAGCGGACCGCTGGTGTATGTTAACTGTGCGGCGCTAGCGGAAAATCTAATTGAAAGTGAGTTGTTCGGTCATGTTAAAGGCGCTTTTACCGGGGCTGAGCAGGCGCGAGCGGGAAAGTTTTTACTGGCCGATAATGGCACACTGTTTTTAGATGAGATCGGCGAGCTGCCACTGGCAGCGCAGAGTAAACTATTGCGGGCGCTTCAAAGTGGCGAAATACAACCGCTGGGACAAGATGCGGTGCAACATGTAAAAGTTCGGATTATCGCCGCGACGAATCGTGATTTAATTCAGGAAGTACAAGATGGGCGCTTTCGCGCAGACTTGTATCATCGCTTAAGTGTCTACCCTATTACAGTGCCGAGCTTGCGTGAGCGCGGGGAAGATATTGCGCTGTTAGTGGGTTATTTTCTAGAGCAGAACCGGCGAAAAATAGGCCTGGAACAACTTAAAATACACACTGCAGCGCTCGCTGATTTAAGCCGTTATGATTGGCCGGGGAATGTACGAGAGCTAGAACATATTATTAGTCGTTCGGCGCTAAAGGCCCGCGCCCGCAGCGACAGCTCACAGTGGGTGGTGATAGAGCGGCAAGACTGTGGCCTGTTGAGTAGTGATAGAGCGGTGTCGACTGCAAAGGCTGCCCCTGTTGCACCGCCACAAGCTGTTGCTGTAGATACGTCACTGCGTGAGGCCACCGATAATTTTCAACATCAATTGATAGTGCAGGCTTTAAGGGACAGTAACGGTAACTGGGCACAGGCCGCTCGGGTGCTTAAGGTCGACCGCGCTAATTTGGCTCGCATTGCAAAAAGGTTATCAATAACGCAAATCAAATTGCTGCTGGATTAGCCCGATCTTATGTTAGTCCCGCCAGTACAATGGCGGCCTTTTTGATTTTATCTATGTCGATACTACTGACCCCTAGACGATAATAAACAGCTTCCTCGGTACCGCCGGTGACTGAAAAATTGTCCGAGTGGGCCAGTATCACCCCGGCCTCTGCGGCTTGCTGAATATAATCATTGCTGCTTTTGATCCAGTGATGTGGGTTGGAGAGGATCAGATCGCTGTGCATGATCTTATTTAACAGCAAATTCTTAGTCTGTATTTTTGTCGAAACATGTTTGATCGCGACATCTAGGTAATTGTTTTCTATGGCGCTGATGATGTGGCTGGTGGCGCTGGAGGAAACCAGCCAAACGGTCTCAATAACATGTCGGGTAAGTTTTTCTAATACTGGGTGTCTGGAGGCAATAAAGGCAGCTTTGTGGCCACCACTGAGGCATTTGCTAAAACCCGATAATAACAGACAGTGCTCGGGGGCGTATTTTGCCAGCGGAGCAGGTTTCGCGTACATACCGTAAATATCTTCTTCAATAACTAATAACTGTTGCGATTTAATCACTTGTGCGAGTTCGCGGCGTCGCTGCTCAGATTGGGTGGTCCCCAGTGGGGACTGATTAGAGGGCACCGTAATCAGCATTTTGCTGTTAGTCTGTTTAACGATTGAGACCAGCGCACTGGGTATCAAACCCTGATCATCACACTTACAAGTGAATAGGCGCAGCCCGTGTTGCTTGGCTGCAGCAATAATGCCCGGTGCGGTATATTGTTCGACAATGATCAGATCGCCGCGCTTTAGCAATTTGCTAAAGATAAAATGGATGGCGTACTGGCAGCTTGGCAGTGGCAGTATTTGCTCTGGCTGAAACTCGATATCTCTGCCGCGCTGCAACCACTGAGTGATGGCCAGCTGGTAGCGCTGAATCAAACTCGCCCCTATGTATTCGAAATATTGTGGCTGTTGCAAAAATAGGTTGGCGGCGTAAATTTTCTGATTAATTTTTAACAGTGTCTGATCGCATTCGAGTTTGTTGATTGATAGATCAATCACACCTTGCTGCTGCTCCAGCAGGCAGCGGTTGAACAGTGCAGCGTTACTCTGCGCAAGTACATAAGTACCTCTGCCTATCTGCCCACCGACTAAGCCTTTTTCGGCAGCGCGCTGGTAAGCACGCGAAACTGTGGTCGGATTAACATTTAACTTATAGGCGAGAATGCGCTGTGGTGGCAGCCGGTCTCCCACTTTCAGTTGTTGTTCTAGAATAGCTTTTTCAATCGACTGAACTAAGCCATTAACCCCGATCTTTTCTGCAGATAGTTCTGGGAACCACATATATCTCTCTACTGTTGCTGAAAAATTAATCTTGTATGTCATGCAATAAAATTATTGTGTCATACAATATCATATGTGACAATTCTTGGCGTTGCAGAGATGGTCTTTTGGGCCAATAGTCGACAATTTACTGCTGGTAACAGCCAACTAGACCCGTGCAAATAATCAAAAGGGATAAATGATGAGTGAAGCAATTTTTCAGCAACAGCCCTATTTAACCTCGCTGCGCAGCACAATTACTGCAGTTGATGGCCAGTGGCTGGAGCTGGCTGCTAGCATTTTTTATCCGCGCGGTGGAGGGCAGCCAGGTGATAGCGGCTCGATGCAGGTAAAGAGCAATACTTTCAGCGTTTTAGATACAGAAAAAACTCTCGAGGGTGCTATTCGCCATCAATTGAGTGATGAGAATCACGGCCTGAGACCTGGGGATAGCGTAGAGATGCAACTCGACTGGCCGCGGCGCTTTCGCCTGATGCAAATGCACAGCGCCCTGCACTTGCTCTGTTCCCTTATTCCCAAAGGGGTCACGGGTGGATCAATTGGCGAGCACAAGAGTCGTTTAGATTTTGATTTGGGCGAACGCAGTGTCGACAAGCAAGAGCTGACAAGGCAGTTGAATCAGTTAATCCAAAGCAATATACCGATCACTCAGCAGTGGATCAGCCAGGCCGAGCTGGCGGCAAACCCAGACCTAGTACGCACTTTGTCGGTTCAGCCGCCAAAAAATGCGCAGAGAGTGAGTCTGGTTAACATCCAGGGGATAGATATCCAACCTTGCGGGGGTACTCATGTTGCCAATACCGGGGAGATTTGTGAGTTGCGGGTATCAAAAATTGAAAATAAAGGTAAGCGCAATCGGCGGATTCATATTGTCTTTGGTGAGCCACAAGGTTAGAAAAATGCGAGTCAGATGGCATTAAAAGAGAGGTTTAAATGAAAACAATAGGATTGTTGGGTGGCATGAGTTGGGAGTCTACCCTTAGTTATTATCAGAGCATTAATCAGGGTGTGAAAGAGCAGCTAGGTGGCTTGCACTCGGCAAAAATAGCCTTGTACAGCGTTGATTTTGCGCAGATAGAGCAACTGCAACACTGCGGTGACTGGCAGCAGACGGCGGTGATTTTGTCACAGGCGGCGAAAAACGTCGAAGCTGCAGGTGCCGACTGCCTGTTGATCTGCACTAATACTATGCACAAAGTTGCCGAGCAGATACAAGCCGAGATTTCTATACCTATCCTGCACATAGCTGATGCTACTGCCGAGCAATTACTGAAAGATAAAGTTACTAAAGTGGGTTTGCTGGGGACTGCTTTTACTATGGAGCAAGACTTTTATAAAAGTCGGCTGGTGGATAAGTACGGGATTGAAGTGCTAGTGCCAGATACAGCACAGCGCCAGCGTGTGCATCAGATTATTTACACTGAACTCTGTCTTGGCACCATCAGTGATGACTCCAGGGACGAATATTTGCAAATCGTTGATGACCTTGCAAAGCGCGGCGCTCAAGCGGTGATTTTAGGCTGTACCGAAATTGCACTGCTGATAGGTCCATCTGATACTGATGTTCCCCTGTACGACACAACAGCGATACATGCGCAAAAGGCGGTTCAATTTTCCCTGTCTAAAGATGACTAAAAAGAGGGGGGCGAAGCCTAGAATTCAGAGGCTCGATCGATAGAATTTTAGGCATTAGCCGGAGAGTTATCGCGGTTGTATGTTGTCATGCGTGTCCCTGCCAGCAGGATTTTAGCTTGAGATTTACCCGCAACAACAATGTCTGTTTTTACCCTTTAACCCGGCTGTTAACACCAGTTTGTCGCTTTATGCGAACTGCTAAAATAGGGCTTCGCTACTACTAGTTAGTTTATCAAATATCCAAGTGCTTAGATGTTGTTGTGAGCAAAAGCAGAACTTCTGCTAAAGGCGGCCAAACTCACCTCTGCCAAGGTGCATAAAAGACCAAAGACTAAAGATACTTTAATTGAGGAAAATACTGTGCGTATTCAAACTTGGCTGTATTCAGCCGCCCAGGCGCTATCGCTAACCAGCGCCGTCATCACCGTTTCGATCTCTCCAATAGTGGGGAAATCATTGGCGCCTATTCCCTCGCTATCGACACTTTCTTACGGGGTACAATTTGCCGCGGTTATCGTCTGCTCATATTTGTTGTCGATGTCGATGAAGCGTTTCGGGCGTCGGCCGGTATTTTTTCTGGGGGCATTTGCCCTGGCACTCGGTGGCTTATTGGGTGCCTGGTCGATAGTGCAGCACTCTTTTTATATTAACTTAGCGGCACATGCCTCTTTCGGGGTGACCTTGAGTGCCTTTGCCTTCTTCCGCTTTGCCGCGACCGACGGTTTACAAGACAAAGAGAAGGCTAAAGTACTATCGCTGGTCACTTTAGGGGGGCTTGTCGCCGCCTTTATCGGCCCGGTGATCGCGCAGCACAGTCGTTTACTGATTGAGCAATATGCATTTAGCGGTAGCTATCTGGTTTTCACTGTCATCGCTGGATTAGTTTTGCTGCTGTTGTTGGCACTGCCTGCTGATAAGCCAGAAGCTGCTAGCCAAGCACAGGCAAAGCCTGCCAGCGCTATGGCTGCAGGTAAGGTCTTGTCGCTACCGTTGTTCGTGGCCATTTATTCATCCGGATTTGGCTATATGTTGATGGCGTTGTTAATGATGCAGTCGTCACTGAAAATGAGTGCCATGGGCATTGCTTTTGCAGATATCATGTTTGTGATTCAGTGCCATGTTATTGCCATGTTCTTACCTTCACTGTTCATGGGTAGAATCATTTCTGCTATAGGTGCCCAGGCAGTAATTTCGATTGGCTACCTGGTAATGTTTAGCTCAATGTTGATCGCTATATACAGCAGTGGTTATCAGGGGATATTAATCGCCTTGATCGGCATAGGTGTTGGCTGGAATATGTTGTACGTCGGAGGAAGTGCGATGGTGGCAACTCTGCCTGGGGATGCACATAAATTGCAGGGTATCAACGAATCGGCAGTGGCATTTCTCAATACCATAGGGGCGCTCTCAGCGGGATTTCTGTTCCACGCCATTGGCTGGGAAAACAGTAACTGGCTGGCGATGTCGCTGTTAACGCCCGGTTTGTTGTTGCTGGGGTTTAATATATTGAACAGAGTAAAAAATCAGTCGGTAGTGGCTCAGGCGAGTTGAGTTG
>MABF01000225.1:0-2291 GCA_002163025.1 'Osedax' symbiont bacterium Rs2_46_30_T18 | reverse complement strand
AAGACGGAAGACTGAAGGCGGAAGTTGGCAGTCCTGTGCTGTAAGTTGAGAGCACCCAGAGCTAGTGAATAGCTCTGGGTTTGCTCTGTAATGGTTTTATAGCCAGTCTGGGACTGAGTCCAGATCGATTAGCTGCTGGAGTGTGGGGCTGGGTCGAATTAGATGTTCTCGCTCGCCATCCACTAGTACTTCGGCGATTAAAGGGCGGCTGTTGTAAGTATTGGAGGCCACTGCACCGTATGCGCCAGCGGAGTGCAGTACTAACAGTTCTCCCTCCTCTATTTTGGGCATAGATCTGTCCAGTGCCAGATAATCACCGGTTTCACAGACCGGACCGACCACATCTACCACTAATGTCGGTGCCTTTACATCCGGTTCAATGACCGGTGCCACATGATGCCAGGCGTCGTAAAGTGTCGGGCGGATTAAATCATTCATCGCCGCATCTACAATGAGAAATGTCTTCTGTTCTACTGGCTTCACGTATATCACTTTAGTGACTAGGACTCCGGCGTTGCCGGCAATAAATCTGCCGGGCTCAAAGATAATCTGACAGTTTAACGCGCTGGCGTGGCGCCTGATCACTGTGGCGTACTCGGCCAATAGTGTTTGTTCATCTGTATCTTCTGCGGTGTAGGGAATCGCCAACCCGCCCCCAAAATCAATGTGCCGGATGTTGATGTCCAGCTCGCGCAGCTGTGCAATCAGATCTACCAAACGGGCAATCGATTGGTCGAAGGCACTGATTTTGCTGATTTGACTGCCGATGTGCATATCTATGCCAGTGATTTTGATTCCCGGCAGCGATGCTGCCAGCTGATAAGTCTGCAGAGCCCGTTTCCAGGGAATACCAAATTTGTTTTCGCTTTTTCCGGTGGAAATTTTAGCGTGGGTGCCAGCGTCTATGTCGGGATTAATCCTTAGGGAAATAGCGGCACTGCTATTAGTTTGCTCTGCCACTTCAGAAATTTTGTAGAGTTCGGACTCAGATTCAACATTAAAGCAGTGAATACCACACTGCAGTGCGAATTGAATCTCAGCTGCGGTCTTGGCGACACCGGAAAATACGATTTTTCCAGCGGGAATGCCAGCTGCCAAAGCCCGGCGTAACTCACCTTCAGAGACTACATCGGCACCGGCCCCCTCATCGGCCAATATTTTTAATATCGCCTGGTTAGAATTTACTTTCAGCGCGTAACAAACCAGTGCTGGGAAATCGGCAAAGGCATCAGCAAAGCGGCGATACTGCTGGCGAAAAGTGTTGGCACTGTAGCAGTAAAAAGGGGTTGGGTAGCGAGAAGCTAAATCGCTGATGGCGATGCCTTCTACTTGCATGACACTGTTTTGATATCGAATATGTTGCATCTGGGAGCTCCTGTAATTGATAAATCCAGCTTAAAGGTGCTGTGGGTCACAAACAATTGTACAAACTGTGATTATGCAAGTTAATATCTAACATATTGCAAATTAAAATTAGCAAAGTGCAAATATGATAGGTTGAGGTGCCATGGAGTTAGACAGCAGAGATAAGCAGTTAATTAAGTTGTTAACTAATAACGCCCGAGAGTCGGTAGTCTCGCTGGGGAAAAAGCTTGGGGTATCGCGCACCACAGTGCAAAACCGCATTGATGCGCTGCAGCGTCGCGGTGTGATAAAAGCGTTTACCATAGAGTTTGATCAACAGTACCAACGGCGTTTATTAAAGGCGCAAATGTTAATCAATTTACGTCCCGGCGTGTCCCGGCGAATCATTAAAGAGCTGCAGCAGCGCTCGCAAATTAGCTCCATCATGTCTGTCAGTGGCAGTTATGACTTAATTGTTGAATTGACCGTTGAGGCCAGCTCTGAGTTGGATCAGCTGGTTGATGATATTCGCGAAACAGAGGGAGTTGAGCGCACCACCACTTGTATCGTGCTCTCCAAGTACGAAGCCGGTGGTATCTAAAATTTACTTGCTTGGCTGCGCTCTCAAAACAGAGCAAGCTAAACTTCCAACTTCCAACTTCCAACTTCCAACTTCCAACTTCCAACTTCCAACTTCCAACTTCCGACTCGCCTTAGCTGCTGTTAAACACCCAGTCGCGAAATAACTTAGCCGCAGTGGCTGCTCCGGGTTGCACAGCGTCCTTTTGTAGCATGTAGTAACCACTACTGACATTCACTGGGATATCTGACAATTGTACTAATCGTTGACTGTATAGATCATCTTCAATCATCGCCAGCGGACACAAGGCAATACCTTGGCCGGCTAGCGCCGCCGAACGCAGCAAATTGAAGTCATCAAAAGAGGG
>MABF01000233.1 GCA_002163025.1 'Osedax' symbiont bacterium Rs2_46_30_T18 | reverse complement strand
TACCGCACTCAGGTATAGGTAAATTAGAAGCAGGCCAGTTAGCTGAAAACTCTACTTTGGCACTGTCGAAAATACCCGGCATCGACGCAATCTTGTTTGGACATTCCCACCAACCGTTTCCCAGTGACAAGTATGCACAAGTGGCCGGCGCCGATATTGCCAAAGGCACTTTAAACGGTGTACCTTCCGTGATGCCAGGCTTTTGGGGCTCGCATTTAGGATTGGTCGATCTGCAGCTGGAAGTCGTGGATGGCAAGTGGCAAGTGTTGGATGGCCAGGGATCACTGCGGGCTATCTACAAGCGAGATGGGCGTAAAAAAATTCCTTTGGTAGATGCTGACCCGATGATCGCCAATGCCGTTGCTAAAGAACATCAAGCGACGATTAATTACATGAATAAAGGGGTAGGAACAACGACTGCACCTATACATAGCTATTTTTCACTGGTACAAGACGACCCCTCTGTGCAGATAGTGACTAACGCGCAAAAACGTTACGTCGAAAAATTGATTCAGGGTACAGAGTACGACGGCATCCCGGTATTATCGGCAGGTGCGCCTTTTAAAGCGGGTGGGCGTGGCGGTGCAGACTACTACACCAACATCAGCGCCGGTAAAATCGCGCTAAAAAACGTCGCCGACTTATATATTTATCCCAATACTCTACGTGCGGTACTGTTAAATGGCGCGCAAGTGAGAGAGTGGTTAGAAATGTCAATGGGCGCTTTTAATACTATAAAAGCAAATACCAGTGAAGAGCAACCACTGCTTAACCCTAAGTTTCCATCCTATAATTTTGATATTATCGATGGCGTCAGCTTTAAAGTTGATTTATCACAAGCGGCTCGCTATGCCAAAGATGGCAGCAAAGTCAGTGATACTCGACGCATTATTAATCTGCAATATCAGGGAGTCGCAGTACAAGCGGATCAGACCTTTATTGTTGCCACTAATAATTATCGCGCCAGCGGTGGTGGGCACTTCCCGGCACTGGATGGCTCCAACATCATTATCTCGGCACCGGATGAAAACCGTACCGTACTGGCCAATGATATATTTGCGCTGAAAACTATTGATCCCTCGGCAGACAAAAACTGGTCATTTTCGGCCATAGAAAATGTCAATGTCACTTTCGAGAGCTCGCCGAATGCCAAATCTGCCATTACTGCTGATATGCCGATTAGCTACGTTGGTGATGCCAAAGATGGCTTCGCTAAATATAGGTTGAGTTTAGAGAACTGATAGGCTGCTTATATTTCGCTGCTGTTGTTAAGTGAAAATAAGCTTTTGACCACTACCGCGATTATCGCCGGTAGTGGTTTTTTGCTTTAGCTAAAACTAAAGGTTCCCCGCTAGATTTACCCCTTTCATATTGGCCGCAGGCCTAAAGCCATTAATATCTTTTTACAATGAGTCGCTTTATTTGTATTCCCTGCGAATCATCTGAGCTTTTCTACCTTGAGTCTCCCCGTCGCTACTGGTTAGTCTGTTGTTAAAGTCGAACAAATGATTTTTTAAAATAAATAGGCTCAAATCATAAGATGAGAAGAGCTTGTCGTCGCTACTTAATATGATTGTGCGAATAAAACAAAATGATCACAGCAAATGGATATTAAAATTTTTGAAATTGTCGTTAAATTTGCCAATCTGGGATGGATATGACTATCTCAGCTAAAGTTTCTTCCTTTACCGGGGAGGTAAAGGTTATTGACTCATTTGGAAAAATTCGTGAATTTCAAATAGGTATAAGCATTAATCCAGAAGATATTTTGGTAGTGACTTCAGAAACAGCGGTAAATATATACTTAGAGAATGGGTTGATAATATCTCTTCGTCTAGGAGAATCCTACAAAGCTAGTGAGCAAGATTTGACAAAGATATTTTCTGAGCAACAGCGAGAATCTGGGGCTATAAATACACAGAGCAGAGCAACGGATAATCAGGAATGTTATCTATTTAGCCACTTATCTACTGTAACAGATACAACCAATGACAGTGCTGCTTGTGCATTAACACAAACTCAACAGTTAATGTCATTGCTGCAGTTTCCGGTGCTTGATAATGTAGATAATTCACTTGAAAAATATCAAGTTACACCCTTTCGTATAACTAATTCTTCGCGTTACATCGTTGATAGCTCGCCCAATTTCGAAAAGTTGTTTCACTGTTTTATATCATTTAATCCCCTACCCACAGCAGAGCAGTTACGAGAAATAGGAATGCGGGGAATAACCGCTGAAAATTTGTCCCGAGTCACCCAAGAGATACATTTACATAAAAGCGCTATAAGGCAGCTGGGCGATCTCCAGCGGTTGGTCAGTTAGAATTACAGATTTCAGCAGTGAAATTTATTTGCTCAGCCTAATTAGTGAAAGTCATTAGCAGGCAATATACGTATTTATAATATTTACCAGATCAACTCGCTGTACCATCACAGTTTTATCTGAATCTGTAAGGCCCAGTATACAAAGGTACTTAATGGCTATCTCAGTTCTCTCATTGTGTTTATTGAGAAGCAAAAAATCCTAAATCCCTCTCTAAATTAGTTGAATGCATCTGTTTTTGTGCAAAAAAATCTATAAATCAACAAGATGCATATTTATATGGCAGCTAAAAATTGATCCTAAAAAATCATGCCTTAATGTACCTCAAAGCATATTATGAGGTGCATTTATTCATTTTATATTAATAATAAGAAGGCGCTCATTGTACAAAACCCAATAGTTAGCTCCTCGATAATTCCAATTTTTTCGGTGGTTAGGATAGTTCAGCTTGGAACTAATAGGCCAGGTTTAATCAATGAGTATGCAATGTAACCAGACACTTTTCGGGCTTGTACAGCTAAAAACCAATGGATTGGTAAGGAAATACTAATGGCTAATTTCGGTGTTGTGCTAAATATTGTTGGCAAAATACATATAATAGATGCCTCAGGGAATGTACGCGAGTTGCTAGTAGGGGATGAAATATTAGCGTCCGACACTTTAGTTGGGGTAGCAACAGGTGCATCCAAAATTGTTTTCAGCAATGGTTATGAAGTCGAATTATCCATTGGGGAGGGCTGGAAAGATTCGAAATATTTGATCATAAGAGCTGAAGAAGAAATTACCAGTGACTTCTTTAAACACTTTGATTCATCGAATGCCGAGCAGTTACTCAACAGCCTGATCTTAAATGAAGATTTCTTTAATAGCTTGCCTAATAGTGCAGCGGGGCGAGCCGCAGATTTAGAAGCTAGGCTTCCATTCAATGATAACAGCAAAGAACCGGATGATAATGAGCGAATAGCTTTACGAGCTGATAAAGCGAGCGATGGATCGAAGCTTAAAGCCGGAGACTCTTCAAAAGCGGATCCAGTATTACAGAAATACAGTGATAAAAAGACTTTTGTCGAAAAACCAGAAAGTGACTATCAGGACTCTTCAGCCGACTCAAACAATAAAGCGACATCTGGTGCAGAAGATGCTGCAGAAAACTCAGGCTCATCAAGCACTGCAAATCCGGCACCTACAGAACCCCCCATCAGCTTCAGACAGAAATTTCTTGGCCTAATGGACACTGATCCTAACGAGAGTGAGATAGCGGCGCTGGGTATTACTGGGGTAACCACTGACAGCTTAGCCGGGGTAAAACACGCTATTTTAAGCCAGCAAGAATCAGTAGTTGAAGTCACTGACCTGCAGCAGATTGTCGATCAAGCAATGGCTGCTTTTGAAAATATTGCCTCGGCAGCTGAAGCCAATAATGCCAGTACCAGTAATTTGCCATTGAGTAATTTTCAAATGCTCGGTGTGGGATCAATGGATACTTCCAACCAGCAGATGATTTACTCTGCTCTAAATACAGCGACTGTGAAAGCTAGCAATGTCACTTCGGTGGCGGCTATTGAGTTAATTATCGACAGTTACAACAAAGTCATAGCGGTAGCAGATGGTACTGCTAACGGTAATGCAAAGCTGGATTTTATCAATCTGCAGCAGTTAGGTATTACTGGGTTACTTAATAATGCTCAGCTGCAATTGTTTATTTCAGCGGTTGATTTAATGCAAGCTACAGATATCGACAGCGCCGTTAAACTGCAGCTAATAGCCGATGCGGTGTTGGCGGTAACTACGGCGGCGGCCGGTGCTACAGATTCGCCAAGCGTAGCCCAATTGCAACTTCTGGGTATAGACAGTGCCACTGAGCAAAACTTACAGCTGGTACAACGCGCAATTCGAAACACTGATAACGATGCTACTAACGTTGACTCAGTGACAGAGCTGCAAGAGGTGGTGAGTAACGCGGTTAGTGGTTTAAGCATTGCTCTGGATGCGGTACTTGAAGACTCAGCGTCCGCAGCTGGAAAAAATAATGCCGACGACACAGCTGTTTCCTATGAGCAACTATCGCTTATCGCCGAGAATGTTCGCCAGCAGATAATTGGCGAGTACCAAACAGCTATCGGTGAAGAAACTGATTTTTCCAACCCGCCAACCAGCGCTCAAGTGCAAAACATTATAGATATAGTCAATGCAGCGGTCGATTTCCCCTTTAAAGCGATTTTAGAAGATTCTAGCTCTGCAGGTGGTTCCGGTAATGCCGACGGGGTAAAAGTAACAGCGCAGTTGTTAAACACTGTGGCCCTAAATGTTGAGCCTGAACTGGAATTTCTTTACCAACTGGCAATAGCGAATGAGAGCAGCTTTGCCAACCCGCCAACCCCGGCGCAAGTTCAGACGTTAATAGATAGCGTCAACAACCGAGCTAGCCAGGCACTCACGGAAATTTTAGAAGACTCAGCCTCAGCGCAAGGCAGTGGCAACGCTAATGGCTCCTCAGTTACGCTGGCACATCTAAATAATGTATCTGAAAATGTCAGGGATGAGCTGCTAGTAGAATACCTAAACGCCATAGCCGCTGAACAAGATTTTTCTAATCCCCCGACATTCGCACAGATAAACACTTTACTTGATTCAGTCAACAGCTCCGCGGATCTGGCGCTGCAGGAAATACTCGAAGACTCCTCTTCAACTGGCGGTGACAGCAATCAGAACTCGCTAGCGGTTAGTTTGCAGCAGTTACAGGCAGTGGCTGAAGATATCAATGAGCTGCTAGAGGCGCAGTACCAGCAAGGGATAGCCGCGACCAGCAGTTTCAGTAACCCTCCCTCAGTCGCGCAAGTGCAGCTACTAGTAGAGACTGTTAATACAGCTTTTACAACAGCCTTGGGAAAGATAGCGACAGCTGCCGGTAAAAGTATCGCCACTAGCTTGAGTATCAATGATTACTGGGATGCGGCAGTCCCCCAGGTAAATACCGATAACTTATCTCTAATCAACGACCTACTAGAGCAACAGGAGATAGGTTCTGTCACTGCTAGCAACAGTAACGTCAATCAGTTAGTGGATAGCTATCTGTTAATTCAGGCGGTGGCAACTGACAGCAGTGGTCATGCCCAGTTAATTGACGGTGTTCACTATCAAAACATCGGCGTAGATGTCAGTACCGATGCCGATGTGTTGCAATTATTGGCTCAAGTGATCGAAAGTTTAACCGCTGAGCAAGTCAGTGCTCATTCAGAAATACAGGCGCTGGCTAACACTGTAACTAAGATCATGCTGCACGCCGTTATTGGTGACACAAATTTAAGCGCCGCCAATTTAAGCGCACTGGGTGTTACAGGTGTCACTGTTGATAATCTAAGCAGCATATTAGCCGACATTGCAGCCACGGAAGGCAGTGCTCTGGCCAATTTAACGGATTTACAGGCCTTGATCACCGCAGTGCAAGACCAAGCTCTGTTAAAAATAGACGATTATAACTTGTTAGCGGATGGCTCAGCACCTGCGGTGGCTTTAGTACTACAAGATTATCAAAACGCTATTATCGAAGGCGTTCAACAAGTTGATGTGGCGATGCTTAATGCAGCTGTATTACTGCAAGGAAACGACGCAGCCGACAGTGTCGATGAAATTGTTACACTACTGAGCAATGCTAAACAGGCAGTTGTGGATATACAAGCTCTGGTCGACGACCATAACACTACTTCCGATATAGCCTTAGCGTCTTTTAAAGCACTTGGTCTGGCTCAAGTCAATGAAAGCAATCTAAGTACTATCAACGCTCTGTTAAAAAACACTGAGATATCAAGCGCAGATGTGCAGAATTACACTGATATAGCATCGCTGCTACAGAGCTTTATCTGTATCCAAGATAGCGCAGATGGAAATAGAAACTCAGCCAGTGCTGACTTGCCCGACATTACCGATTATACAAAGATAGGGGTAGAATTTGATCCACTGCTAACCAGCAATGAAGTAGCAAAACTGCTCAGTGATTGGATAGACGGTTTAAATAGCCCGCAGGTAAATACACTGAGCGAAATACAACAGCTAGTGGCTAAAGTAGAAACGCTGATGTTTGCCGCCAAGGGGAATTCAGGTACTTCCAGTGGGCTTGAAATGACCGATTTAACGGTGTTCGGGCTCACCGATATTACTGCTAACAACTTTGCCAGTATCGCCAAAAAAATTGTCGAGTCCAGCAATGATGGGAGTCAGATAAATAGCATAGCGGCGCTACAGTTCTTAATAAAAGCCGTAAAGACAGCGGCCATTGCGGATATTGAGGGCTATAACAACAGCCCTGACCCCACTGAAAATGTATTAACACTGCAGCATTATTGGGATGCGGGTTTTGATCAAGTAAATGCAGTCAGCATCGATTTATATAATGCGGCTATTTATCAGCAAGTACCTGCAGGTGCCGATACTGTCGCAAAAATTCAAGAAGTGCTGACAAGTGCTGACGAGGGATTGAGCGCAATAGTAGCGGCGGCAGTTAAGAATGACGCTAGCGAGGCAACCACCAGTGTCGAGAACTATCAACAGATAGGTCTGACCAATGTCGGCAGTGACAACCTTGCCCCGATCAATGCGCTGTTATACAGCGAAACTATTGGTGCTGATCAAGTTAACAGTTATGCGTTAATTAAGGGATTAATCGATAGCTATATAAAAATCCAAGATGCCGCAGATGGCACCCCCAACAGTCAAGGATTGCCGACCACAGCG
>MABF01000302.1 GCA_002163025.1 'Osedax' symbiont bacterium Rs2_46_30_T18 | reverse complement strand
TAGCCTGCCTTTTTTCGGCACCCATTTCCCAAAAAATGGTATGGGCTACAGGTATTATCAGACTGCGTGTATCACCGAGCCCTGTAGCTTTAATAAATACTGTTAATTTATCCACGAACTCCAGACACTGGGCAGCATCTACCAATTCAAAAGACAACAGCCAGGATCCCGCTTTGAAAAGATCACAAGCTTGCTGATAGGCATTGTGATTCTCAAGCATTGGATAATGGACCTTAGCTACTTTCGGGTGCTGCTGCAGAAAGCGCGCCACTGTCAAGGCGGTAGCACTACTCTTTTGCATTCTAATCGCCAGTGTTTCAAGCCCTAGGCTTATCTGATGAGCTGCTTGGGATGAAAGCGTGGCTCCCATGTCCCTCAGACCTTTCTTTCTTATCTGCTGAAGCCCCCACTTACTGGCATCCCCTTTGCGATAATTGACAAAAATATTAGGGTATTTTTGCCAGTCATACAAACCTGTATCTATCACTACACCGCCTAACACTTGCCCTTGTCCCGCAGCAGATTTGGTTAGTGAATGTATGACTAAAGAAGCTTTAACGACCTTAGGTTTAAATAAATACGCTGACAAAATAGTATTGTCTACCACATAGACAATACCTCGTTGTTCACACAGATCCCCTATGGACATTAGATCGGGAACTTGGGTACCTGGGTTCGCCACTGTTTCTACAAAAACAATACGGGTGTTGTCTTCAATTGCTGCAGCTACATTTCTCACTGCTGCTGCATTTACCCTGGTAATTTTAATACCTAGGTTTTCCAAAGTGTTGAAGAAGCTTGCGGTGTTGCCAAACAAGTGCTCGGAGACAACTATGTGGTCACCCGCTTTGACTAACGTCAAGAAAGTAGCTGCTATAGCGCCCATACCAGTGGCAAAGGCAACAGCAGCAATACCCTCTTCAATTTTTGCCAGCTTAGCTTCAAGTACTGCAGTCGTAGGTGTTCCCTGTCTAGAGTAGGGAGAGTTTCCTTTTGATTTTCCCTGAAATACACTGATCAAATCTGCAACACTATTATAGGTATATTGGGTTGAGGGGTGCATCGGATAGTGCACACCGCCATTGGCGTGAGCAATCATCCGGTCAAAATGCACTATATCAGCAGTAAAATTGGCTTCTTCATTTTGTGAGTCTTGTGGGTCTTGCTGCTTCATTTTTCTCTAATTTCCCTGGTTTAACTGCTGCTAAAATTAATATATCTACAAAGTGTATTACATCTTTGAAAAGAATGGCCCCTTTATGTGAAGAATACAGTACCACTGACAAATTAAGAACCCGTAGTTTAGACAGATAATATCTAAGCTAATATTCTGAAAAAATTGATTCCAGAGCCCGTATTGCCCGTCGCTGCTGTTGCTCGTTAAAACCCGCAAAACCTATCACTATGCCTTGGCTTTTATTGTCACTGCTATAATAATCCGATAAATTCTTGATCCCCACACCTAACGCTCTCGCCCGTTGACAGATAACCTTATCGCTATACCCTGCACCCAAGAGGTAAACACAGTGCATGCCACCATCGCTGGGCACTAAGGTTAAATACTCACAGAGATATTGTGCAACTAGCTCCTGCAACAAGTTTCGACGTCCGTGATACAGTTTTCGCATCCGCCGGACATGGCTGGAAAAATGACCGGCTGCCATAAATTGCGCCAGCGCCAGCTGCGGCAAAATAGAAACATTACCTTGCATTAACGCCTTCGCACAACTAAAAGGTTGCACCAATTGATCGGGCAGAACCAGATAACCAATGCGAATTGACGGGTGCAAGATG
Organism: 'Osedax' symbiont bacterium Rs2_46_30_T18; assembly: GCA_002163025.1. Lineage (GTDB taxonomy): Bacteria > Pseudomonadota > Gammaproteobacteria > Pseudomonadales > Balneatricaceae > Rs1. The sequence continues at coordinate 22,392 of MABF01000302.1, read as the reverse complement.
CGACTAAATGTTCCGGCATAAATAACCCGCTGTGCAGAATCTAAGCCTTGCAGTGAGGTCAATGGTGGTCCATCAAATCTAAATTCACTGTCGTAATCATCTTCTATAATCCAGGACCCGCTGTCTTTTGCCCACTGCAACAAGGCAATTCGACGCTGCAAACTTAAAGTAGTCCCAAGAGGATAGTTTCTTGAAGGAGTGACCACCGCTAAATTGGCCTGATGCTGTTTTTCTTCCTTTAAATTAAAACCTTGCTGATCAATATCTATCAGTATTTTATTGGCGCCTATAGCATTAACAGCGCCATCTATACCAAAGTAACAAGGCTCTTCAACAAACACACTTTCACCTGGATCCAGCAACAGCTGCAAGGATAAATAGATAGCCTGCTGAGAGCCGGAAAACACCAGTATATTATTTTCGTGACAGTTAACCCCCCGGACAACTTGTAAATATGATGCAATCTGAACACGCAATTGAAGACTGCCGAGCCCTGATGACTCCATCTCATGTTTCATCACCCTCCCTGCATAATTTACAGCTCTCTGCCACTTGATCCAAGGGAACTCTGCCAATGCGGGTATCGCCGGTTCTAACAAGTATTTAGCGTAGGGAACTTTATGATGACTTTGCCAATTTAACCTTTCTGCCAAATTAGAAAGTTTTGCACTGGATTTAGTCACAGGTCTGTTTTGTATCACATTGGCAGTGGGCCCCGCGACACAAACGGAATCACTAACAAAACTTCCGGAGCCGCGCCTGGTCTCGATATAGCCTTCAGCCAGTAACAATTCAAATGCCGATTTGACGGTATTCCTGGATAATTTTAGCGACTGAGCCAGCGGCCGACTCGCTGGCAGCTTCGCTCCTGCAATCAACTTTCCTTCAATAATACTCTGTCGCAGCGCCCTGAACAGTGCAATATACCGCGGGACGTTAGCTTCTTGTAAAAGTGGTAAAAACAATTCAGATGGAAACTCATTCTTACTCAAACTTAACCCTTTTATTGATAATCTATACTTTGACTAAAGTAGCCTTAGGGTAGGAACCCAGCACTCTCACTTTATAACTTTGTTTTATTTCAGCTAATGCTGCTTCCACATTTTCATCTTGCTGATGCCCATCAAGATCAATAAAAAAGTGATATTTACCAAATTGTTGCCGGGTGGGCCGGGAAGCTATAGAGGTTAAATTGATTTCTCGTTTTGTGAATTTTGATAATATACCTTCCAGGTATCCCGGCTGGTCATCATCATCCAAAACAATTAGCGTGGTTTTATACTCAGCAGAACTGTCTTTAACGCTCTCATTTGGCTGCGCTGCGAACAATAAAAACCGGGTTTGGTTATTGCTGTAGTCATTAATATTTTCCACAACCTTGCTAAAGTCATGCATGCCCAACATATGACTTGGCACTACCGCCGCAGCTCTGTCTGATCCATCCAGTCTATGCAGTGACTGGCTATTACTTTCTGTGGTTATAAATTTGGCACCACTGAGAGTATCTAAGTACTCTGCGCACTGCCCTTTAGCCACAAACTGAACGTAGACTGCGTCTATATCGACAATATTTTCAGTGTGGCTGACCAGTGAAAACTGAATTGGTAGCAAAAGTTCGGCGCAAATATACAAATTGGCATCTATCAAATGATCTAAGACTAAATTGACATAACCTTCAGATAAATTTTCTATCGGCAGCATGCCCATCTGCACTTGTGTACCTATGGCAGATAGTGCTTTTTTAATAGAACTGTAATATTCAATGTCGTAATTAAGTTTGCATGTCTTAAGGTAGGATTTGGTCGCAACTTCACAAAAAGTACCCTCTGGGCCTAATGTTGCAATTTTGTTAAGCAAAGTCATCGCCTATAAGTAAGAGTAACTCAAAGCTAGCGCAATAACTTATAAGTTAGGTAATAATGATTTATACCTTGCCCGGCTATCTGCAAACAAGGTTTTACTTAAAGCCCAGTGTATTAAAATCCAGCACCGGGCTGTTCCAGGTAATCCATTTCCTCTTCGGTTGAATCTCTCCACAGCAGCTGATTTCTGTGCGGGTAGCGACCAAACCTTTTAATAATTTCGAAATGCTGGCGGGCACTATTGATATTCCCCTCGATCCCTACAGCTGCGAACAACTGCTCGGCTATCGTATGGATAGCGATAGATTCGCTGTGCATAAAGGGCATGTACAAAAAACTTCTTTCAGTGGCTGATAACTGCATGTCGTCACCCACTCTGATCGCCTCTTGAGCGAGTGCCAATGCCATCGAATCAGTAGCGAAGGCTTGAGCGGTACCCCTGAACATATTCCTGGAGAACTGATCTAGGACTATAATTTCAGCTAAACGGCCGCGGCTATCATCGCGCCATTGATACAACTCTCCCAGACTGGCCTGGTTATAAATATCATGAAAACGCTCATTTATTGCGACATCCAACTGCGGGTCTTTTTTCCACCACTGTGCGGGCGTTAACTCCTGAAACCAAAAATTTAGTACTTCTTCATAATTCATAACGATTCCCTGTTAGCAAATTTATTCGGGCTAATATTACAGGCGGATATTTAACACTCAGCGCTGCACCACTCATAGGTGTTTTTCTAAGTATAAACTATAACTTTATTACTGTGGTATTTAAGCTATAACTATCAAGCAATTAATTACTTGTTCTGATTTCTAATTGATCAGTTGTTGCCAATCTCCCAATAACTCACTAGTTAAACCTTTTTAAGCTATAGCATCACAATCGTCTGTGGCTTGCGTCATTGAATCATCGGCTAAAACGACGATATCACCGCCCGATCGACTCGCATAGCCTTAATATCCAAATCAGAATCACTTGATTGCGAAGCATCCACGCGCTTAAAACAAGCTCAGTGATCCATGATCTTTAATTTTCCAGTCAATTCCAGCTTCTCCCTTAGCCTCTAACCATGCATTAGCCGCAGAAAAGTGTTTGCAACCAAAAAACCCCCGATAGGCGGATAGCGGAGAGGGATGGACAGCACTGAGCACTAAATGCTTTTGTCTATCAATGTTTTCACCTTTAGTGTGGGCATGGCTTCCCCACAACAAAAATACACAGTGCGGGTTTTGTGCACTAATTTGCGCGATCACTTTATCAGTGAATGTCTCCCACCCCAGCTTTGCATGAGAGTGCGCTTTAGCTCTCTTTACGGTCAGCACTGTATTTAGCAGTAGTACTCCCTGCTCTGCCCAACTACTGAGATCTCCGTGCTGTGGTATTTCAAAGCCGTCTATATCTGTTTGCAGCTCTTTGTATATATTGACTAAAGAAGGAGGGATTTTGTCATCTCGATTGACTGAAAAAGCCAGCCCCCTAGCTTGGTCAACACCGTGGTAAGGATCCTGCCCTAAAATAACCACTTTAATTTTATCGATACCGACATATTGAAATGCATTGTATATATCCTGATCTTTTGGATAAATCTCAATACCTTGCGCCCTTTGTTGAGCGATTGCATCGATGAGAGCGATGAAGTAATCTTGCTGTTGTTGCTGCTGAATTATTTTCTTCCAGCACTTAGGTAGCGGCATGTTTATTCTCGGATCGGTTTTCTATTAGCTAACTGCTATTTACAAGAATAATATCTGCTATTGGCAACAATCGCATCATACTATTTAAGTTATTAGGTACCAATAATGCAAAGTATTTCCTGGCTGGCCCTGTCCTGGTGCTTTATCCCAATCATCATTATCAGCGGTATCTATATCGCCTGGAAAGGTGATGTTAAAGAAGTTTTGATCGCAAGCGCCCGCATGCTAATACAACTGATCGCGGTAGGTTATGTATTAATAGCCATGTTCAACAACCCTTCACCCATTCTCACATTGACCATTATGGGCATAATGATTAGTGCCGCAGCCTGGATTGCAATACGCCCAGTACGTCATCATCACGGCTATCTGCTACCCGCTTTCATTTCACTGTTGGTGGCTGTCAGCCTGCATTTGTTTATCTCGGTGACGTTAGTATTAGATATGCAAATTTGGTATTTGCCCAAAGTGATTATCCCACTTGCTGGCATGTATTTCGCCAATACAATGAACGCCATCAGCCTGGCCGCTGAGCGTTTTCACGCAAATCTGCACGAGGGAAAATCCGCTCAGCAGGCGCGAATTAGCGCCTTTAAAGGGGCAATGATCCCGCAGATAAACACTTTACTTGCGGTGGGTCTGGTCTCTCTGCCCGGGATGATGACCGGGCAGATATTATCTGATGTCTCTCCGCTGATTGCCGTCAGATATCAGATAATGATTATGACCATGCTTTTAGGCGCATCTGGCCTAGGTGCTGCATTAATGCTCTGGCAACTGCAACGCAAATCCGCAGACCTTAAGCTGCAGTCCAGCCCCCATCAACACTGATGTTAGTGCCGGTAATATTCTGAGCACTGTCCGAGCATAAAAACAGTGCAGTACCCGCTAACTCTTCGACTTCAACGAACTTTTTTGTCCATTGTGCTTTAAGCATTACATCGGTTTTCACTTGTTCCTCAGTGAGACCTCTGGCAATAGCGGTATCTGTGACTTGTTTTTCCACCAGCGGCGTCATCACGTAACCGGGGCATATGGCATTACAAGTTATATTTTGCTCGGCGCACTCAAGAGCAGTGGTTTTAGTTAAGCCTATGACCCCATGTTTAGCCGCAACATAAGCGGATTTATAAGGAGAAGCTACCAGACCATGGGCAGAGGCGACGTTAATGATTCTGCCCCACCGCGCACTGCGCATAATCGGGATCGCCGCTTTAGTGGTATGAAAAGATGAAGTGAGGTTTATCGCCATAATGGCGTCCCAGGAGCCCTCTGGAAACTCTTCTATAGGTGATACTTTTTGAATACCAGCATTGTTTACCAGAATGTCCAGTGCGCCAAAACTCTCCAAGGTGGTGCTCATCAGGTCCCTTATCTGTGCTGGCTCAGTCATGTCCGCACCGTGGTATTGCGCTTTTATACCGTAGCTGCTTAATTCTTCTAAAATAGTTTCAATAACTTTCGCATCCCCGAGACCATTAATCATTACGTTGATACCAGCGCGCGCAAATCCTTGCGCTATGCCCAGACCAATACCACTGGTAGATCCGGTGATTACTGCGACTTTACCTGCGACACTCATACCCATTCCCTCAAATAATTATTATAAAAACATCTGCGTATTGTGCCCTAACCGCCAGCTATTGCGATCCAATTTTTTTATCAATCTATAGGAACATACAATTTCACCGGATCGGAGCGTAATTGTGTCGCTGCATTCCCGGCTGTCTGGTTCAACATCAGGGACAAGTCTCCTATGCAACTGCCGCAGCTATTACCGGCGCCTGTCAGCTGTCGAATACTGGCCACACTTGAGTGCCCCGCCTCAAGCGCAGCTTTTATTTCGGCAACAGGCACTTTAAGACACTGACAAAATAGCTGTTGATCTTGCATTGCCTGTACATCAGCGCCAATTGGCTGCAGTTTTCCCCTGTTACCGGCAGCCGGATTAAAAAACTGGCTCACCCAACCACCGGGTAAACTCTGTTTTTTGCGGGCAACAAACACAGCTGCTTGCGGCTGCTCGTCAGTGAAATAACTTTGCCGATAGTACTGGGCCTTGTCATCATGGGCTTTTAGGTGACTAGACATGCCGATTTTTTGTAACAAGTTATTAAGCCTCTCAAACAACACTTTAGGCGACTCTTCGCTGGCTAAGTGGTAACAAAAGCCATCTGCGACAGACTGCTCAACTTGATAAAAGCAAATATCCAGCGGTAGTTTATCGCGCACCAGCAGCTGCGCCTCACTGTTAACCACAGTGGACTGCAAATCTACCGATGCGTGTTTAAAAGCAGGTTGCCCGGAAATAGGATCTACATTTGCGGTTACTAATTGGCCTACAGTGCCCTGCCGATTGTTGCGATCGGACCAGTGAATTGGCATGAATAAATTATTAGGGGTTTGCGAAAAACTATACTTTAATCGCACCAGCATAGATCCCTGTGCACTTGTGATCTGCACCAGAGATTGATCTGGGTAATGATATTTAGCTGCATCCGTCGGATTTATCTCTACCAGGGGCTCGGGATAATGATTTGATAACAACGCCGATTTACCGGTGCGGGTCTGGGTATGCCATTGGTCCCTGGTTCGCCCGGTATTTAGGGTAAAGGTTGCGTTACTAGTTGCTTGCTGTCGATCTGACACAGCTATCAGCTGGGCCCTCTTTGATTTAGTGTAATAGCGCTGATCCCCAAACAGCAACTGATCGTTTGTCTGGATAGTTTTGTCTTTAGCTTGTGGCCACTGAACAGGTTTCCAGGCTTTATACTGAGCCTCACTGGTATCACTAAACGCCGATATATCAAAGGCACGGGAACCATTGTTTCTCAGCCCCGACAAAGCGGCGTGCTCGATAAACACATCCCTTGCCGATTGATAGTTAAACTGCTCTACAAATCCCATTTTTTGGGCCACTTGTGCAATAATCCACCAATCAGCCTTTGCAGCAGCGAAAGGCTCTAAAAAGGACCTCTGTCTGGAAATCCGCCTTTCTGAATTAGTCACTGTTCCGGATTTTTCACCCCAGGCCTGAGCGGGAAAAACCACATCTGCAAACTGCAAAGTGTCGTTATTGGCCACACAATCACTGACAATCACCAGCGGGCATTTACTCAGCGCCGCCCGCACTTGCTTATTATCCGGCATACTGACTGCCGGGTTGGTGGCCATTATCCAGATGGCTTTTACGCTGCCACCTTCTATTGCCTGGAATAAATCCTGCGCTTTAAGCCCAGGCTTTTTAGCCAGCTTGTCACTGCGCCAGAATTCAGCCAGAGCAGTATGCATATGGGTATCGTCAAACTCTATATGACTGGCGAGAGTATTGGCCAACGCCCCGACCTCTCGCCCGCCCATCGCATTTGGCTGACCGGTAATGGAAAAAGGACCACAACCTTCTCTGCCTATCTTGCCAGTGGCCAAGTGACAATTGATGATGGCATTCCCCTGATCTACACCTTGAATGGATTGATTGATACCTTGAGAATACAGCGTCACTACTTTGTCACTATCGGTAAAAAGCTTAAAGAACCGTTCTATATCGGCGGCTTCTAAGCCAATCTCAGTCAACTTTTGCGCATCGACACTTGCTGTTAACAGCGCTTCAGCAAGGCCTAGAGCAGCACAATTGAGCTGATTGCGCCGGGCCAAATAATCCAGTAATCCATTGTATAGAATCAGGTCACCGCCAGCAGCGATGGGTAAATGTAAATCAGCGAGTTCGTTAGAGGCAGTAATTCGGGGATCGATCACTACCACTTGTAAATCCGGCCTTTTGCTTTTCTCTTCGCGGATCCGCTGGTAGAGAATCGGATGGCACCAGGCCAAATTGGAGCCTGTTAATACAATTAAATCCGCTTTAGTGATGTCTGAATAACTCATAGGCACAACATCTTCACCAAAAGCGCGCTTTTGCGCTGCGACTGCCGAGGACATGCAAAGTCTTGAGTTAGTATCAATGTTGCCAGAACCGATAAAGCCTTTCATCAGCTTATTGGCCAGATAATAATCTTCAGTAAGCAATTGACCCGATACATAGAAAGCGACACTGTCCGGGCCGTATTGCTCAATCGTCTGTTGCAACTGCTCTGCCACATGTGCAGTGGCGTATTGCCAACTAACCGACTCTCCCAATACCTGCGGCTGAATTAATCTATTACTGTTATCAATAGTCTGGGCTAAGTTCTGTCCTTTGATGCAAAGCTTGCCGAAATTGGCGGGGTGCTCAGAATCGCCACTGACCAACAACTTTTCCCCGCGGGCGCGCACTTGCACCCCGCAGCCGACACCACAGTAAGGGCAAGTTGTTTTTATTCCCTGTTGTGCATCCGACACTATTAGATTTGGCACAGCCTGTAACGCTTGATTATTCACTAAGAACTCCTGATTATCGATAACTCTAATAGCTGTAGCAATCATCAAGCCAAGTAGAAATATATAAACAAATATTTCAATATCAATAAGTTACGCTTATTTTTCAAAACGCCCTTCTGGATATCTATAGCTTTTGTACAATCTTGCCCAAAAATAACGCACAGCTATCTACTATTATGCCATGTTTTTGTGCAACGCTAAGCTAATCAGCAACCGTCGACTCAATCACTGCAACACCACAACACATAATAAAACCAATATATATCAACAACATAAATATTATTTTAACTATTAAAATTGTAATTGGCCTCCTACTTGCTTTAGCCCTGATATCGACAAAGGTGAATTCACCTTAGAATTATTAGCAAGTAGGTATTGGCATGAGCAAACAGAAAGTAGTAGTAGTGGGCAACGGCATGGTCGGGCATCATTTTATCAAGCAGCTCAGTGCTGAGCACAGCGACGATTTCCAAATAGTCACCTTTTGTGAAGAGAGCCGACTCGCGTACGACCGGGTGATGCTGACCAGTTATTATACCGGTAACAGTGCCGATGACTTGGCCCTGACCACACCCGAACAATATGATCAACTGGGGGTCGAGTATTACCTCAACCAACAAGTCACCGCGATTGACAGGACAGCTAAAACGGTCACTAGCTCAACGGGGCTGCGTATTAGCTACGATAAGCTCGTGCTGGCAACGGGCTCCTTCCCTTTTGTGCCGCCAGTTCCAGGCAGAGAGCAACCGCATATACACGTTTACCGTACCTTAGATGATCTGGATGCAATTGCAGTCTCTGCCAAAAACTCCAAAGTCGGAGTGGTCATCGGCGGTGGTTTATTGGGCCTTGAAGCCGCCAATGCCATTAAGCAGCTGGGATTAAAAACCCATGTGGTCGAATTCGCCCCAAGATTAATGGCAGTACAACTAGATCAGGGGGGTGGAGAGCTGCTAAGACAAAAAATCAATGACTTAGGGGTAGAAGTTCACACCCAGAAGAATACTAAAGAAATCGTCCCCGGGGAGAGCTGTCGCTATCGCATGAATTTTGCCGACGGCAGTTATTTAGAAACTGACACTATCGTATTTTCTGCAGGTATCCGCCCCAGGGATAATTTAGCCAGAGAATCTCAATTAGAGCTAGGTGAGCGCGGCGGTATCGTTATTAATGATCAATGCCTTACAAGTGATCCGGATATTTATTCGATTGGCGAGTGCGCCCTGTGGGATAACAAGATTTTTGGTTTAGTGGCCCCAGGTTATGCCATGGCTAAAACGGCGGTCGGCCACTTAACCGGCGCAGCTAAAGCATTTATGGGTGCCGACATGAGCACCAAGCTCAAACTGCTGGGGGTTGAAGTTGCCAGCATTGGTGATGCTCAAGGCAATACTGTCGATTCGCAAAGTTATAGTTTCATAGATTCCTCCACTGGCATTTATAAAAAAATTGTCATGGATGAGAGCGGTAAAATTTTGCTCGGTGCCGTGTTAGTCGGTGACAGCAGTGACTACGGACAATGGTTGCAACTGGCACTGAATAAAATAGAGATTAGTCACCCGCCTGAATATCTGTTGCTGCCACAAATGGACGGGGAAATGGGTGGGGCAAGCGCCGGGGTGGATGCCCTCCCCGATAGCGCACAAATATGTTCTTGCCTGGACGTCACTAAAAAACAACTCTGCGAAGCTGTGGTGGCCGGAGCAACAGATATTAACGCACTAAAGTCATGTACAAGTGCGGGCACCGGCTGCGGTGGCTGTGTACCATTACTGACCCAAGTGATGAATGCCCAACTGAGCAAGCAAGGCGTCAGTATCGACAATAGCTTATGCCGTCACTTCAAATATTCGCGCCCTGAGCTATACGACATTATCCGGGTTAAAGAAATTCGTAGTTTTAACGCACTGCTTGATGACTGTGGCGCGGGTGACGGTTGCGAAATATGCAAACCCGCCGTGGCCTCTATGCTTGCCTCTCTTTGGAATGAACATGTACTAGAAGCTGAACTACTCAGTTTACAAGACACCAACGATAACTTTTTAGGCAACATGCAAAAAAATGGCACTTACTCAATAGTGCCACGTATACCTGGTGGCGAGTTAACTCCCGAGCACTTAATTCTCATAGGAGAAGTAGCCAAAGAGTATAGCTTATATACAAAAATCACCGGCGGGCAGCGCATTGATTTATTTGGCGCTCAACTGCACCAATTACCGCATATCTGGAAACGTTTTGTAGACGCAGGCTTAGAGACTGGCCACGCCTACGGTAAATCACTGCGCACGGTAAAATCTTGTGTCGGCAATAGCTGGTGCCGCTATGGCGTGCAGGACAGTACTTCGATGGCCATTTTGCTAGAGCAACGCTACCGTGGCATTCGCTCTCCGCACAAAGTGAAAATGGCTGTCTCAGGTTGTGCCCGCGAATGCGCTGAAGCCCAGAGCAAAGATTTCGGCGTCATCGCCACAGAGAAAGGTTGGAATTTATATGTCGGTGGTAATGGGGGCATGCGCCCCAGACACGCTGAGCTCTTTGCCAGCGACATCAACGATGCCACATTGATTCGCTACATTGATATTATCTATATGTTTTATGTGCGCACCGCGGATCGTTTACAGCGCACTTCAGTGTGGATGGAAAACTTAGCAGGAGGTCTCGATTACCTGCAACAAGTTGTTTTTACTGACAAATTAGCCATTAATGACGAATTAATCAGTCAGATGGAACACTTAATTGATACTTATCAGTGTGAATGGAAAACCACCCTGCAAACCCCCGACAAGTTAAAGCGCTTTAGTCACTTTATCAATAGCGATAAAACCGATGACAATATTATCTTTAGTACAGTGCGCGAACAAATCAGTCCTGCAGACAATTCCCTTGAACTAGCCACTGAACTCTAAGATTGGAGCATACTATGAATACAAAAGCGCAATGGATCGATATCTGTCAACTGCATGAGATTCCACCCAACACCGGCGTCTGCGCCGATTTCCAGGACCAGCAAGTGGCACTTTTCCACTTGCGTTCACGTCGATGTGACGGGGAGAGCCAAGTCAGAGCGGTGGCGAATTTTGATCCCTTCTCCAGAGCGAACGTGCTCTCTCGCGGACTCATTACCGAGCAAAAAGACAAATATTGCATTGCCTCACCGCTACTAAAACAACAGTTTTGTTTAAATACCGGGTTATGTGAGCAAGATAGCAGTGTATCAATCCCTATCTTTGAAAGCAGAATTAACCAAGGATTAGTTCAACTTAGGGAGATTTTGTGAAGTGAAATCTAGAAAATTTCAATTATTCTCACTCAGTCCAGCGATGAAAACTTTACATTTTAGCTGGATGGCATTTTTTATCAGTTTTCTGGTTTGGTTTAATCATGCACCTCTTTTGGGCATGATTGCTCAGTCGCTGAATTTGAGTTCAGAACAAATTAAAACACTGTTGATACTAAACGTCGCACTGACCATTCCGGCGCGCATTGCAATTGGTATGCTGACAGATATATACGGCCCACGGAAGACTTTCAGCATATTGCTGTTTGTCTGTGCTTTCCCCTGCTTTATGTTTGCCCTGGCGGATAATTTTGCACAATTGGCACTGGCGCGCTTTTTACTCGGCTTTATCGGCGCAGGTTTTGTCATAGGCATTCGCTTGGTCAGCGAGTGGTTTCCGGCTAATCAACTAGGCACCGCTGAGGGGATTTATGGCGGTTGGGGTAATTTTGGCTCCGCCGCTGCAGCGGGTCTTTTACCGCTGCTAGCATTGGCCTTTGGCGGCGAGGATGGCTGGCGCTGGGCAGTGGCGGTGACCGGGATGATCTGCCTGCTCTACTCTGGGATTTTTTACTGGGCAGTACGTGACACTCCACAGGGGGCTACCTATTTCAAACCTAAAAGCGCTAAAGCCATGGAGGTGACCAGCATTGGCGATTTCTATTTGCTAATTCTGATGAAGTTCCCGCTGTTTGCCGCTCTGGCACTACTGGTGTGGAAGCTCTCTCCCAGCGGCGTACATCTAATCAGTGAGAACTTCAGCAGTATAGCTTATGTGTTTTTAATTATATTGTTGGTTATAGAAATACGGGCTGCTTATCAAGTAAATAAACAACTGTTTATTTGTGAGGTTGAGCCCATTCATCGCTATTCATTTCGCCAGGTAGCGGTTTTAAATGTATTGTACTTCGCCACTTTTGGCTCGGAGCTGGCAGTGGTCTCTATGCTGCCGCTGTTTTTCGCTGAAACCTTTAATTTAAGTATGTTGACGGCGGGTTTACTGGCCTCCAGTTACGCTTTCATGAATTTAGTATCCAGACCTCTGGGGGGTTGGATTAGCGACAAATACGGGCGTAAAAAAACCTTATTAATTTTAACCACAGGGCTCTCTCTGGGATATGCAGTAATGGCCAGCATCAACGGCCAATGGCCACTGTTTTTAGCGGTAGTCGCGGCTATGAGTTGCTCCTTTTTTGTTCAGGCTGGAGAGGGCGCAGTGTTTGCTGCAGTGCCTTTGATCAAACGCCGCTTAACCGGGCAAATCGCAGGAATGACAGGCGCTTACGGAAATGTAGGGGCGGTTTTTTATCTCACTGTACTGTCATTTGTCAGCTACAATGTATTTTTTCTGGTGATAGCTGTGAGCGCTTTTGTCGGTTTGCTGATGTTATTTTTTCTGCAAGAACCTAAAACCGCCATGGCTGAAATACTCCCGGACGGCACCGTTGAACTAATTAAAGTAAATTAACCTTGATGAAGACTATGGCAAATACTTCCAAGCTAAATAAAGTGCAGTTAAACCAGCTACAAATGGAGGTTGGAGGCCACTCTAGTGCCGGGGCCAAAGCCGCTAATCAAGATGCTTTTGCAGTAAAAATTAACAGCGGTGCAGAACTGCAGCTCAAGGGACATATCGCCGTGCTCGCCGATGGTGTTTCCAGTGCTAACTGTGCTGCCAGGGCCAGTCAGATGAGCGTCTGTCATTTTATTGAAGAATATATGGCCACACCACAGAGCTGGTCGGTCAAAAAATCAACGGCCAGAGTGATCGCCTCTCTCAATAACTGGCTATATTCGAGGCAGCGATTGCGTACCGAGGACAATCGACCCGAGCAGTGGTTCAGTACTTTCAGTGCACTGGTGCTGAAGGATAATCGCTGCTATTTGTTTCACATCGGTGATTGCCAAATTGCCAAGTACAACACCGATGGCTACCAAGTACTGAGCAATCAGCATGCGACTTCTACGGGTGTGCTCAATCGTGCTCTGGGAGCGGGTAAGCATATCGAAGTCGATTATAGCTATACTGATATAGAGGCCTCAGACATTTTTATCTTATGCTCAGACGGTGTGTATAATTTTGTCTCCAGTAAAGTGATCATCAACATTTTGCAGTCCAGTGACAACCTAGAACTGGCCAGCCAAAAAATTACCCAGCAAGCTATCGACAACGGCTCCCAGGACAATGTGACTTGTCTGCTGTTGCAGATAAATCAAGTGCCTAAAGCCGATTTCAATCAGCAACTGTTTAACCGCCAGCAGCAAGTCATCCCCCCTTCGATGCAACCCGGGGTCTTGTTAGATCACTACCAGATACTCGATATCTTGCAGCAAACTGCACGCTCTCACGTTTACCTTGCAAGGGATCAGCAGCAACAGCGATTGGTGGTAATAAAAGTCCCCTCTGTTAACTTCAGCGATGATCGACATTACTTACAAGCCTTTATAAAAGAGGGCTGGATTGGTGCGCGGATCGATCACCCCTCACTGATGAAAATATACCCTCAGGCTGCACAGAGTCAATTTCTCTACCACTGCTGTGAATACGTAGAGGGCCAGACCTTGACCCAGTGGATGCATGACAACCCACAGCCGACACTGAGCAGTGTGCGTAATATTGTGCAGCAACTAATTAGTGCCCTGCGGGTATTGCAGCGCCTGGATGTAGTGCACTGTGATGTTAAACCGGACAATTTCATCATCGACAATCAAGGACGAATTAAACTCATAGACTTTGGCAGCTGCAGCATAGGCGCTTTTGATCAGGACAGCACCCCAGAACTACCTTTAGGTACTTTGTGTTACAGCGCCCCGGAAGTGTTGTTAGGTGCTAAAAACACTCATCAAAGCGACTTGTTTTCGCTCGCCAGCATCGCCTATCAAATGTTGTGTGGCAAGATACCTTACCGAGAAATTACCGACACTAGTAGTATTCCCAATGGCTTCAGTCAATGGCATTACCGGCCGCTGCGGATTCATCGTAGAGATCTGCCCAATGCTATAGACAGAGTACTTAGCGAGGCTTTAGCGGCCGATCCAAAAAACCGCTATAGTCACTATAGCGAACTAATCATTGGCTTGAAAAATTTATCGACTACCCAAACATCCAACGTCAGTCGCAAACCCCTGCTGGAGAGAGACCCAATAAAATTCTGGCGCGGTTTGAGCGCTATCTTAGCACTGCTATTACTCGCAGTGCTGCTAGGGGGCTAGCTATTGTGCTGATCTAAAATTTAACACTTCAGAAAGCCTAATGTGTTGATTATAGTAGTATATTAGCTACCGATTTTTATGTACTGAACTGCTTAGAATGTTCGGTATAAGCCCTGCTCTGGACAGTAGCGGCTCAGTCTTTCTCTGTACCTTGAATGAGAGATCTGCGTTCAGATATTGCATCGCGCAAAAAGCGCACGAAAACACGCACCCTCTGCGTCGACACTAAATCCGGGTGAGTCAATATCCATGCAGGTACAAATTTAAATTTGGCGCTGAGCTGCATCCGTATCAATGCACTCTCCTGGTCAGCCATAAAACAGAACAGGTAAGCAAAGCCCAATTCAGCTTTTACCGCCTGCAATTGCGATGACGGGTCCGATACATAATGACGGGTGCCGCATTGCGCAAAATCCGAGTCGGCCTGCCAGCGTGCCAAAGTACCCCGAGAACTGTCTCGCTGCCAGTTAATCCATTGCCCGGTCGGGTTCTGACCCGTAAAGCTGTTATTGGCCACATAGTTGGGGGTTGCATAGAGTGCATTGGCGAAATCCGGTAGTCGATGTCCAACTAGATGCCCCTCGGGCTCGGTTTGAAAACGGATGGCGATATCGGCATTGCGCCGGGTTAGGTTAGCTATATCGTAAGTGGCATCAATCTCAATTTGGATGTCTGGATAGAGCGCTGAAAATTCGGCAATAAAGGGCATCACTAAATATTGTGCTATCAAGGGAGGCATGGAGATACGGATGGGGCCAGACAGTGTCGCATCACGACCAAATATTTCCCGCTCCATACTTAGAATTTCACTTTCTACCCGCTCTGCCCGCTCAACCATCGCCTCACCGATCTCTGTTAAGACAAAACCTTCAGGATGTCGGACAAACAACTTGATGCCCAGTTGCGACTCCATCGCCTGTAGTCGTCTGGAAACAGTTGAATGGCTTACTCCCATCAGCTTAGCTGCAGCGCGTACCGAGCGTCCCCGTAATATAGCCAGAAAAATTCGCAAGTCGTCCCATTCAAATACCTTCATTTTTATGCCCTTATTCAGCCCTATTGAGAAATCATCCAGTCCCAATCAACATTACTGGTGCAAAAACGGAACAGAAGAAGGCAATTATAGCCAGTTACTATCCAATTATAAAAAGGTTAAATTAGCTTTATCGAATGCTCAGGATCGGGGCCATAAGCTGAAAAACTAAAATCGCTAAAGTGTTCGGTTTATAATTGATCGGCTAGATGCAGGTAAAAAACCTGACTGCTCAATGCAAAACATACATATTTACACAGAAAATTTACTCAAAAGATTTGAATACGGGCGCTTAAATGACGTTTCGTCACAATAACGTGACGTATCGTCAAAATAAAGGTTTTTTTACTTTACATTAGATTTGTACAAGCCTATCTTTGACGCACCGTCAATATAAAGCCCTTTGATCTTCCCACTGTAGTGGATCAAACCAGACAAGAAAAGAGACTATGAGTCCTAAAATATTCAGCCCTGAAGAAAAAGACGCCCGCGAACAAGAGATGCTCGATTGCGCCAAAGACATCATCAAAGCCGATGGTGAAGTGGGGCTGACCATAGATAAGCTGGTGAAAAAGCTGCCTTACTCTAAAGGCACTGTATACAACCACTTTACCAGTAAAGAAGACATCTTAATGGCGCTCTGTCACAGACATATGACGCAAATGGCAGAGCTATATGTCAGGGCATTGTCATTTGAGGGAAGCAGTCGTGAAAAAGCACTGGCAGTGCATGTTGGATCACTGTTACAAGCTAAAGCGAATCCCGATGATTTTATGATGGCGATCACCGTAAAAACGGCCGGTTGTCACGACAAAGCTTCAGATAAGCGCATGCAGGCCCACCAGCATATTGAAGGCCAGATTCTCACCCCAATTTTTAACTTGTTCAGAACTGCTTATGAGAATAACGAATTGACACTACCAGAGGGAATGGCCGTTGAGCAACTGGCTTTTTCTAGCTGGAGTATTGATTTTGGTACCCAGATTTTATTAATGGGTGAAAATCGCGGCTGCGGTTTACGCACCCAGCTAGTGGTAGAGAGAGAGCTAATTAACAGCATTAACTTGTTACACGACGGCATGCGCTGGAAACCACTGGCTCAAGACTACGACTGGAAAGCATCAATTCAGCGAATGAAAACTGAAGTTTTCGCCAAAGAAATGGCCATCATTGAAGCAGCTGGTATTGAGATGACTGTCTAACACAACCCATTCGACACACTTTATCTGAGCTTCCGGGATGCGCCTGGACGGGATAAGGCTGTAAACAACAAATTCAAAAAATTAACAAAAAGGGAGTAACCATGAGAGAACGCATCTACGATTTTGCACTCAACAGACCATGGCTTGTACTATTGCTGGCAATAGTATTGGTTTTTGGTACTGCATACGGGGCAAAAAACTTAGTCTTTAAAGGGGATTACAAAGTCTTCTTTAGTGATGAAAATCCGCAGCTAACTGATTTCGAAGCCATGCAAGAAATCTATAGCAAATCCGATAACGCCGTATTTATTTTAGAACCCAAAAACGGTGACATCTTCACTCCTGAAAACTTAACGGCTATTCATTGGTTAACCACTGAATCCTGGCAGATTCCCTACTCTACTCGAGTAGATTCAATTTCAAATTTTCAGCATACTATCGCCGAGGAAGACGATCTAATTGTTGAAGATTTGGTATTGGATCCTGAGACTTTGACTGCGGCAGATATGCCCAGAATTAAACAGATAGCGACCTCTGATCCGCTTTTATTAAACAAAATTATTTCCAAAACTGGCCATATCAGTATTGTCAACGTCACACTGCAATTGCCAGGCTTGGACCCTATCACGGAAATCCCGGAAGTAGCGTCTAAAGTACGTGCAATACAAGCGGCATTTGAACAGCAGTATCCCAACTTTAACGTGCAGCTAACCGGCATGGTAATGATGAATACTGCATTTTCTGAAACCTCACTGGCTGATAGCTCTACCTTAGTGCCGGCGATGTTCGGAATTGTGTTGTTAACGATGATTTTGCTACTGCGCAGCTTCAGCGGTACTTTTGCCACATTAATTGTGATCATCTTCAGTATTGCGGGCACTATGGGTGCTGTGGGTTGGTTCGGCTTTTATTTAACCGGTCCCTCGGTGAGCGCGCCGACAATGATCATGACCTTAGCGGTCGCCGACTGTATTCACATACTGACCAGCTACTACTTTGAAATGCGTCACGGTAAAGCTAAAAAAGAAGCGCTTCAGGAAAGTTTACGTGTCAACTTCAAGCCTATTTTACTGACCAGTGTCACTACTGCTATCGGCTTTATGAGTATGAACTTCTCAGACTCTCCGCCGTTCAGGGATCTGGGTAACATGGTCGCTATCGGCGTGATGTTAGCCTTTGTCTTCTCTATCACTGTATTCCCAGCACTACTTATGATATTACCAGTTAAACCGGGTAAGGCATCAGCAGACAACCACGGAATGATGGAGAAGTTTGCAGAACTGGTTATTGCTAAACGCAAGATACTACTACCGGCGATGTCAGTATTAATCATTGGAATCGCAGCGTTTCTGCCGCAGAACAAGCTGGATGATAACTTTGTCGAATACTTTGATACGACGGTAGACTTCAGAAAGGCAACCGATTTCATGGAAGCTAACTTGTCGGGTCTGTCACTGATTGAAGTCTCCGTGGACAGCCAGACCAGCAGCGGTATCAATGATCCTAAGTTCTTAAAGGCGGTCGGTGATTTCAGTGAATGGATGCGGGCACTTCCCGAGACCGATCACGTCAGTACTATTTCCGACGTACTAAAACGTCTTAACAAAAATATGCACGCAGATGATCAGGATTATTACCGCCTGCCAGAAGAGCGTGATCTTTCAGCACAGTATTTGCTACTGTATGAAATGTCTCTTCCCTACGGATTGGATTTAAATAACCAACTGAACGTTGATAAGTCTTCTACCCGTATCGTCGGCACTTTTAAGAACTTGAGTTCAAGTGAGCAAATTGACATAGAAACCAATATGTACCAATGGTTTGCAGATAATGCCCCGGACTACAAAGTAGACATCGCCAGCCCGACCTTGATGTTTGCCCACATAGGCCAGCGTAATATCAATAGCATGTTGATAGGTACGACAGCCGCATTAATTTTGATATCTCTGCTATTAGCCCTGGCGCTGAAATCAGTACGCTACGGTGTAATAAGCTTATTGCCTAACTTAATCCCCGCATCCATCGGATTTGGCCTCTGGTATTTCATTGATGGTCAAGTGGGTCTGGCACTGTCGGTTGTGGCAGGTATGACCTTAGGTATAGTGGTTGATGACACTGTTCACTTCCTGACTAAGTACAAGCACGCCAGAGACAAGTACAACAAGAGCAGTGAAGAAGCCGTTAGATACGCATTTAGCAGTGTCGGACGCGCCCTTTGGATCACTACCTTAGTATTAGTTGCAGGCTTTATGGTCTTGGCACAATCTACTTTCAAGCTAAACGGTGACATGGGATTATTAACAGCGATCACTATTAGTGTTGCATTAATAGTAGACTTTATATTCCTACCGCCTCTCTTGATGATGCTGGATGCCAGAAAAGAAAAGAAAGAGCAACAAACAAATACGACTGACAGCAACGCCAATCTAACTTTTGCCGAAGGGGAAGCAAGATGAACTTTAAAACACTAACCGGTACTTTAATTGCAGCCTCTGTTATGGCGCTGAGCGCCAATAGCGCACTCGCAGAAACACCAGAACAAAAAGGTTTAGCTATCTCAGAGCAAGTTGTGGTTCGGGATAACGGCTGGGTGGATATGCTGGCATCTATGAAAATGGTACTGCGTAACAAGCAGGGCCAGGAGAGTGTCCGCGAAATTCGCATGAAAGTTTTGGAAGTTGCCGATGATGGCGACAAGAGCCTAAGTATCTTCGATCGCCCCAGAGATGTGAAAGGAACGGCCTTTTTAAGCTTTTCCCACACTCAGGGAGCTGACGATCAATGGTTGTATTTACCGGCTTTGAAGCGCGTCAAGCGTATCGCTTCAAGAAACAAGTCCGGCCCGTTCATGGGGTCTGAGTTTTCCTTCGAAGACCTGGCGTCTTTCGAGATTGCAAAATACACCTACAAATACATCGAAGATCAGGCTTGTGATATAGGTCAATGTTTTGTTGTTGAGCAGTACCCTACCGACAAGAACTCCGGCTACACTAAACGTGTAGTCTGGATTGACAAGGCGGAGTACCGAATGATAAAAACTGATTTTTACGACCGTAAAAACAGCTTGTTGAAAACCTTAACCAGCCTGGATTATCAACAGTACAAAGGTAAGTATTGGCGTGCTAGTACCATGAAGATGGTCAATCACCAATCGAAGAAAAGTACCGACCTGCAGTGGGTTGATTATCGTTTTGGCAACGGTTTAACCGAGTCAGACTTTAATAAAAACACACTAAAACGGGCCCGTTAGGATGAACAAAATCGCATGGATAGCGATTGGCGCGGGGCTGTTGACTCAGCCCCTGTCTGCCAACGAGCTATTTTTCGAAGCAACCGCTAAGGTCAGTACTGAAGTCAGCCTGTTTGCACAACAGGGACAGTTCGACAATCAGAACTATCGCAGTAATCTGTCTGTTGCTCTAGAGCCGGAGTTTTTCTGGGAGTGGAATGACGCCAGTGACAACCTGACTTTCAAACCTTTCTTTCGTATTGACCAGAGAGACTCTAATCGCAGCCATGCGGATATCCGCGAGCTGAGCTGGGTGCATTTAGCGGACGATTGGGAGCTGCGAACAGGTTTTCGAAAAGTCTTCTGGGGCGTCACTGAGTATCAAAATTTAGTTGATGTCATCAACCAGAGCGATACTGTTGAAGGCTTATCTAAAGGTGAAAAGCTTGGTCAGCCGATGCTTAATTTATCTTTAGTGCGCGACTGGGGAATCGTCGATCTGTTTGTATTACCAGGGTTTCGCGAACAGACTTACGTCGGCAATGATGGACGCTTTCGATCGTCATTAGTGGTCGATGAAGATTCTACCAGCTACCAATCCAGCAAAGGTAAAAAACATGTGGATGTCGCCGCCCGCTGGAGTCATTCGTTTGATTTGTATGATGTAGGGCTGCACTGGTACAAAGGTACAAATCGCGCCCCGCAATATCAGGTAATCTCGAAAGACGGTACCGATGTGCTTAAGGCCAATTATCAGCAGATGGAACAAGTGGGCATTGACGCCCAGGCAACCATCGACAACTGGTTGTTAAAGAGTGAAGTAATTTATCAGGACAACCCAACTGATAACTACTTCGCCAGCCAGATGGGTTTTGAATATACCTATTATGGTATTCAGGAGTCCGCCGCAGATTTGGGAATACTGATGGAATATGGCTATGATCAAAGAGGCAAAAAAGCCAGCGCCCTGTTGCAAAATGACATAGGCGTAGGTGCCAGATTGGCTCTTAATGATACTCAGAGTTCATCGGTATTGGTCGGAATGATCCACGACCTGGATTACAACAGCAATAGTTTTTCCATCGAAGCAGATCGACGCATAGGTGAAAACTGGAAAGCGACACTGCGTGCCCGGGTTTTCTCAGCGGATGACAAAGATGACGTAGTCAGTAACTTTACCAAAGATGACTATGTGAAACTAATCTTTGATCGCTATTTCTAACGTTGCAACCAGCGATTTATAAAATCACTTATCGGATTCAGCTCCATAAGTGATTTTTTTTGCCTGCTGTTTGTCCGCGGCTTTGTTTGCTCACCGGGCATATATGATAACTCTATGGCAGCTGAATACTCTCTGCTATAGTGATGCCTTTTTAGACACAACTATGGATGTTTTGGTCAATAGCTCATGAAAATTCAAGTAAAGCTTACGCGCACAGTTACCCTGAAAACGATTGGCAAAATATTCACTTTTGTCTCCTTGTCCACCCTGATTGGCTGCGCCTCTAAGCCCGGTATTTCCTCAGCGGTAAATTGGAGTAAATTAAATGGCTGGCAGCAAGATCAGCACAGCCAATTACTACCCCCTCTGCTGTTGCAATGCCCAAAGTTGCAAAACAAACAAGCAGCCTGGAAGACTATCTGCCAACAGGCGCAGTCTCTGGCGAGTGACGACTCAATACAAATTAAAGAGTTTTTCCAAAAGCATTTCCAACCGCATAAGATTGTTGGCAACAACAGCAGCAAAACCGGCATGATAACTGGATATTACGAGCCTTTATTACAAGGTAGTTATGTAAAGACTGCGCGCTTTAGCTACCCTCTGTACAAAAAGCCAGACAACTTAATTAAACTATCTGCCAGTAACAATTTGCTAAAAGTCAAAGACAGCCGCGCCCGTGGCAGAATTCACTTGGGGCAGGCACTCGCCTATTATTCCCGCGCGCAAATTGATGGTCCCAACCGGCCTCTGGCTGGGAACGAATTACTGTGGGTCGACAGCAGCGATGATGCGTTTTTCCTGCATATTCAAGGCTCCGGTTTAGTGCAGATGACTGATGGATCAATCGTCGGTGTAGGTTACGCGGAGCAAAATGGCCACCCCTACCGGGCAATAGGCAGAGACCTGATTGAAATGCAGCAAATTAGCAAAGAAAATATTTCTTTGCAGTCAATTAAAGCCTGGCTAACGGCCAATCCCAATAAAGCCACACAACTGAAGAACAAAAACCCCAGCTACATCTTTTTTAACTTGCGCACAGACATTGAACAGGGCCCGCGCGGCTCACTAAATGTGCCATTAACCCCAGAGCGCTCCGTGGCAGTCGACCGGAATATCATTCCTTTAGGCAGCCCTTTATGGCTCAGTACACAACTGCCTAACAGCTCCGTCCCCTATCAGCGCTTAGTTTTTGCCCAGGATACTGGCGGCGCTATCAACGGACCTATACGCGCAGATGTTTTTTTTGGTCGCGGTGAACGCGCTGAAACACTTGCCGGAA
>MABF01000330.1 GCA_002163025.1 'Osedax' symbiont bacterium Rs2_46_30_T18 | reverse complement strand
TGATCAAGCCTTTGCCCGTTTTGGCACTATGTTCTTTAATATGCCGAGCCTGGCGATGAAAAATATCCGTGCATCACTAAAGCCTGGTGGTAAATTTACCCAAGTGGTATGGCGTAAAAGAGAGGCAAACCCTTGGTTATATGATGCTGAAATATGTGTACGCAATATTGTACCCGTGGTTTCTCATGATGAAACAGATGCCGTTCACTGTGGACCTGGTCCATTTTCAATGGCAGGTCCGGATATGGTAAGTGACATGTTACAGGCCGTAGGCTTTGAGCGTATTCAGTTTGAGCGTTTTGACTCTGAAATTTGCATAGGTCGCAATGTAGAGGAAGCCATTCAGTTTGCGCTTGAGATAGGACCAGCAGGTGAAATAATACGTCTTGCCGGTGATGAAGGGGTGCGCTTAAAGGGAGAAGTGGAGAGCGCATTAGTCGATGTTATTGGTAAATTTGAACGCGAGGATGGCACTATTTGGGCTCCTTCAAGTGCATGGTTTATCACGGCATTTAATCCAATGTAACTGCATAAAGTACGGACTTATATTATCGATCAATGACAAAACTGTATGCTTGCTTTAATACACTTTGGGCTATGCCTAACAGTATAGTAAGAGCTGGTTTGTATAAGATGTTGACGCTGTTGCTTTATCATTTGAGCTTAGTGAAATAATTGACCACTACAGCCAAAGCAAGATTTGAAATACGCTGTCTCATTGAGATGTACAGACGTTGACCGCAATACAAACGGCGTTGCGCCAGCTAGTCCCCTATTGATCATTAAACTCCAGCCGCTGACTACAGCCCAACTTCTTTTATCCTCCTGCCTTAAGATCCTATTTTCCGGGAACTGATCTCCTCGAAATTTATTTTAAAAAAAATTAAATAAACACTTTACCTCAAGTTAACTAGAGGTATTAAGATGATCTCGTTTTCAGGGAAAGCGCTTTCGCAATTTAATAAAGAGGAATAAATATGATTCAGCTTGAGCACATTAACTTAGTAGTGTCAGACATACCTGCGATGTTGAACTTTTATCAAGCGGTATTCCCTCATTGGGCTGTGCGCGATCAGGGCCAGGGGGAATGGCATGGGAAAGCCCGTAACTGGCTGCATTTTGGTGATCAGTATCAGTACATCGCCATGAGCGATCACGGCGAAGGCAGTAACAGGCAATTAGAGGGACATCAAGTAGGCTTTGCACATTTTGCCTATGTAACTAGTGATATCGACGGGGTGATCAATCGTCTGGCAACATCGGGGTATGTTGCGGCTAAAGACGGGGCTGAGGAACCGCATCGTCGCAACGTCTATTTTGTAGATCCCGCTGGATTTGAAGTCGAGTTCGTTCAGTACTTGAGCGATGACCCTGCACTTAGAAACCTTTCAAGCTAATAAAACCTGATATTAAGGGAAAACTTATGAAAATACTCGCCTTTGCCGCCAGCAATAACAAGAACTCAATCAACAGGACACTGGCCAGCTATGTCGCCAATTTGCACCCCCAAGCCGATGTTGAAACATTAGATATACACGACTATGAAATGCCAATATATAGCACTGAGCGCGAGCAACAGTTGGGGCAACCGGATTTAGCCAAGAAATTTTTTGCCAAAATCGGCGAGGCCGACGCCCTGGTTATATCTTTTGCTGAGCACAACGGTACTTATAGTGCGGCCTATAAAAATCTGTTTGATTGGACCTCGCGGATTAATCAGAAACTGTTTCAAAATAAACCGACCTTGTTATTGGCAACCTCACCAGGCGCTGGTGGTGCGGCCCGAGTGTTAGCCACTGCCGTGGACAGTGCGCCACACTTTGCCGCCGATGTCAGGGGCTATATTTCAATACCTTCCTTTCATGATAATTTTGACACTGAGACGAATCAACTGATTGATGCACAGATTAAGGACCAGTTGATAACAGCGGTAGGGCGATTAGCTGATAACTGATTTAAGTGCTGGTGGTAATCAGATAAGCATTGCAGCTTAAGTTTTTAAACTGCAATTTATCTGTGTATTTACATCTATTATTCTGTGACAAAAATTTCTGAAGCTGGTTAATTTACATCTCAGTTAACGGCTAAAAACTTAGTTAATCTTCCAACTTCCAACCTTTAACCGCCAAACATTGCCAAATGCAGTTCAACGCTATCACCTAACCAGTAGGCGTAATCCGTATGATCTTTCAAATCATCGCCAGTTTGTGCATGTACTAAAACGGTCAGTCCATTGCGGTTATCGTTGAGCCAGGCAATAAGCTGATCGAAGTCTTTGTTAGTAAAGAGTATTTGGCAGCTCCATTTTGGATGGGGCCCCACTGGTTTTTGATGAACCCTTCCCACCTTCAAATCAAAAAGCTTGCCAACTTGTTCACACAAATCACTGGCAAACTGCAATGTGTGACTGTCGAAATAGACATGGGCGTGATAATGCTTATGGATGTTTATTGGGCGTTTTATTTCAGTCACTTATATTTACCTAGTCAAATGTATATAGGATTAAAAACTTTCAGTAGAAAGCTGGATAATCTCTTTAAGTTCTTCAAGTTTAGATCCGTTTCTCGCCATTACCGACAAACCAAACTGCAGTGATAGGATGTAATTAGCCATGCTTGATGGCGAGCGTTCACTCGTAATATTTCCCAATGATATTTCAGCAGTAAAAAACTCAGTTAAAGCAGACCTGGTTTGCTCATTTATATTGAATATAGTCTCTAAAGCAGCAGCTGGAATGCAAGTGCCGCCAACTTCAGTGGTACTCATACAGACAAAACAGCCACCGGGTAAAGTCGGCTCTGTGACCATTTGAGCAATGGATGTTAAGTAACATTGCACTCTTTCGTTCAAGCTTTTATTTGTTGCAAAAAGATGGTGTGCGTGGATAACACCATGTTTTTCAACGTATCTTTCTAGCGCACTTTTATACAGTTTCTCTTTGTTGCCAAATGCTGAATATAAACTAGGTTTATTTATCCCCATGGCATTGGTCAAGTCTGCAAGGGAGGTTCCCGGGTATCCGTTAACCCAAAATACTTGCATCGCTTGATCAAGGGCAGTGTCTTTGTCAAAAGTACGGTGACGACCTGCTTTCATTATATATCCTCTGCATTGGCAAAATTATTTACTTGCAATTCTGTACCGATAGGTATAATTTGTCAACACTGTACCGATCGGTACATTATTAAATTTCTTAAATCACTGAATAAAAGGGTCTAAAATATGAGTAACTTATCAGGAAAAACTGCAGTAATTACCGGTGGTAACAGTGGCATAGGCTATGCGACTGCCAAGAAATTTAAGGCCCAAGGGGCCGAGGTAATCATTACCGGCAGGTCTGAAGAAAGAGTGCGAGTAGCCGCAAAAGAGCTGGGAGTTAAAGGCATTGTTGCTGATGTTAGTGATCTATCTGCACTGGATAACTTAGTAGGGCAAGTCAAAACAGGGTTTGGTCAGCTTGATATATTATTTGTCAATGCAGGAATATTTGCGCCCGCGCCTGTCGGACAAAATAGCGAGGAAATGTTCGATACCCAGATGGGCATCAATTTTAAGGGGGCAGTGTTCACTATTGAGAAGTTTCTTCCTATGCTAAATGATGGGGCGTCGATCATTAATCTTTCATCGATTAATGCTTATACAGGCATGCCTAATACCTCAATTTATGCCGCCTCAAAAGCTGCCCTGAACGCCTATACCCGAACCGCCGCAACAGAGTTGGCACCGAGAAAAATCCGAGTTAACTCGGTAAACCCTGGGCCAGTTGCCACCCCTATTTTCGGTAAAACCGGTATGCAGGAAGCTCAATTAAATGATTTTGCTGGTGCCATTCAAAACAGAATCCCGTTAAAGCGCTTTGGTCAACCTGAAGATATAGCAAATCTGGTGGCTTTTTTGGCATCAGATGACGCTTCGTTCATTACCGGTAGTGAATATAATATCGATGGCGGCATGAATGTTAATCCGCTTTTATCATAAAGGATTCCCTACATAACCTAGGTAATCTGGCTGCATTTTAAATTGCAGCCGGATTACCAACAGCTATAGCAGCTTATTTACAATCTGATAGGTCCCTAATTACCTAGTGGTTTTGTCATAACAGCTATCCGGCTCTCGCTAAAGCATTAATACAACAGTCATTGTTAGGGGAGCAAGCAATGACTGTGAAATTTACATCCGCAGATCATAGGTATGCTCTGCCAGCGATGCCTTATACCTCCCCATGAGTACTTCTGCGATTTATGTTATTGGGAAAAAATTTAATGTTTATTTTCTGTTTTGAAAATTTGAATATTTTATATGACCTTCTATTATTTAGACTGAATAGAACATAATTCGAAGCAGGTAGGTATCTAATGAGTGATGATTTCAGAGTAGGAAGACAAATAGAAGTAACGGGGTCTATTTTTGCTCAATATGTATATTTCGACTATTTGGTTTCAAGTGTAATTTGGCATCTGCTGAATCTTAAGAAAGACTTAGGAATGATGATTACCGGCAATCTGGATATTCAACCAAAAATTGATATGGCAATAGAAATTGCTATTTACAAAGGTGAGCTAGCCGACATACAAAAGAAATTGACAACCTTCAAAAATTCAACAGTTGACTGTGAATCCATATTTTCCAAACGAAATCAAATTGTACAAGGTCTGTCTTTCGATTTCGGCGATGGGATAGAGCGTGACAGTAATAATCCGCCAAAAAAATCGACAGAGTTATCAATCGAATATTACGACAAAGTCCATGATGAAATATGTGAGGTCAACCATGATATGGTCCTGTT
>MABF01000022.1 GCA_002163025.1 'Osedax' symbiont bacterium Rs2_46_30_T18 | reverse complement strand
GCCACTGCCGTCTGCTTTAGTGTGTGAGTGTTAACATTGAGAGGTTTCGATTGTCGATTTTTAGTTATTCTTACCCAGAAGAAGACTGGCCTGGTAGATAACGAGGTCAGGAATCGCATCCACAGAGATAAAGGCTGATTGAGCAGCCCGGATTGCCAGTAGTCGCTGACAAAGCGCTTAGTTCATCCGCAGTCCGTCAATACGAATTCCCCGGGTGCATTTTTCGCTACAATTTTTTTGCCTGTAACTGCACTGCTTTAAAACCTCGAACTGATCGACTTTAAAGGTAACTTGGTAATGAGATAGTGGTTTGTTCAGTATTTGTGTCTCACACTGCCGGTACAGTTGATCCAGGTTTTTTACTGGACTTCCCTGCTTGTGTAAGTTCAGTTCGGCGTATGATTCGCTCCAGCTCAAGCCGGGAGTGCTACCATCCTGCCATTCAAAGAAATATCGGTATTCTACGATATCATCTTCAATCCTTAGCAGTGTGCTGTTATTACCCGCAGCACTCATCGTATCCCTTTCATAGCTGTAATTTGCGCCGTGGAGCTGCTTTAGTTTGAGCCAACTCTGGTAGCTGGCTGCAAGCGCTATGGGTATATCTTCATTTTGATAACTTTGCGGTGGCTGTTGTTTGACATTAGTACAGCCCGCAATGCTAATAAACAATAATATAGCTAAGCCCTTTAACATAATAATCCCTTACTCCGGGTTGATTTTTTGTTCTATTAAGTTGCATCCTAACGGGTCGCAGCGCAAGTACCAGAGCGAGCTATCCCAGTCGCCTAAAACAATTCTAGAACCTATACAATGCTCTAAAGTGACTTTGTGGGTCGCAGGTCTGTGAGTATGGCCATGTATTAATAACTCAACTTCGAACTTGTTCATTACCTGCTGTACTGCTTGCAAATTGACATCAGTGATCTCAGTCGACTTCATCTGCCCCTGCTGTTTACTTTGAGTGCGAAGATATTCAGCAATCTGCAGGCGCTCGTCAATAGGTTTGCTTAAAAACTGTTGTTGCCACTGCTCTGATCTGACCATAGTGCGAAACTTTTGATATTCCAGGTCGTCAGTGCACAGCTGATCACCATGCATGATCAATGCCTGCTGGCTGGGGAGTTGAATCTGCACTTGCTCATCTAATAATTGGGCACCAATTGCTGTGGCGAAGCCAATGCCGGCCAAAAAGTCTCTATTGCCCTGCTGAAAATACAGCTGAGCGCTTTGACTCAAATTCAGCAGTGCGTCAAGCACCGGCTGTAACTCTGCTTCAACGTAGTCGTCGCCTATCCAAGCTTCAAAGATATCCCCTAACAAATACAGCGCTTCACAGTCGGCGGCGGTATTTTCAAGAAAATCGATAAAAGCCCGGATCAAATCCGGGCGCTGTGAGCACAAATGCAGGTCAGCAACGAAGAGTACCGTCATTAACTGTATCTCTGAGTAGATTGTTTATTCTGCGGTGTCATCTTCTATATCTTGGTCCATATCGGTCTCTTCTACAGTGACTGATTTGACATAAATATCTTCAACTGGCACGTCTTGGTGACCCGATCTCATGGCCGTTTCAAGGGCGCCAATTTTTTTGACTACATCCATTCCGGCAACAACTTCACCGAAGACACAATAGCCCCAGCCCTCCATTGTTTTAGTGGTATGGTTTAAAAATGCATTATCGGATAAATTGATAAAAAACTGAGAGGAGGCAGAGTGTGGATCCATAGTTCTGGCCATGGCAATACTACCAAGAGTATTTTTTAAACCATTGTCAGCTTCGTTTTCGATATTTTCATTGCTTTCTTTTTGCTTCATGCTGGCGCTAAAAGCCCCGCCTTGAATCATGAATCCTTCGATAACACGGTGGAAAATAAGATTGTCGTAGAAACCTTGCTGTGCCAGCTCGGTGAAATTTTGTGCGCTTTTAGGCGCTTTTTGATGATTCAGGACTAAGCTAATGTCACCAAAGTTGGTATGTAATGTAATCATGATTTTGCCTTGTTGATGATGATTTTTGATCCCGCTATTATACCTGTCAAATACAATACTTCTATGTTCTGCAGATTTAAGTTTTAATCTTGGAAAATAGTTGGATTGACTGCGCATAAACTGTGCTTATAGCTGACCTTCAATCATCGATATGTTTATAATACCTGCATTGTAGATTTAGACGACCAACACAAAATCTGTCAGTGGCCGGCAACATCAGAGATAGCACAGCCCCTTAACAGTGATAAAATTGAGGTTATATTTAAAATATCCATGAGTACTGATAATTCCACCGCGGGAAACGCGCCCAAGACGACAAATTTCATTCATCAGATTATTGAAGATGATCTCAATAGCAGTAATCCTCCGGCAAAGATAGTCACTCGGTTTCCACCTGAACCTAATGGTTATTTGCATATCGGGCACGCTAAATCTATCTGCTTAAATTTTGGTACCGCCGAGAAGTACAACGGCGTTTGCAATTTAAGGTTTGACGATACTAATCCGGAAAAAGAGAGCCAGGAATACATTGATGCTATCAAAAAGGATATCAGCTGGCTGGGATTTGAGTGGCACGAAGAGGTCAAATATACATCAAGTTATTTTCAGCAGTTATATTTATGGGCAGTGCATTTAATTGAACAAGGTAATGCATATATCTGTGATTTAGATTCTGAACAGGCGCGAACTTATCGCGGTGATTTTACCACCCCAGGTAAAAATAGCCCGTATCGAGATCGCTCAGTTACTGAGAATTTAGCGCTGTTCGCCAGGATGAAAGACGGTGAATTCGCCGAGGGAAGCTGTTCGCTGCGCGCCAAGATTGACATGAAATCATCTAACATGAATCTGCGTGATCCTATGTTATACCGCATATTAAATGTTGATCATCACCAAACGGGTGATAAATGGTGTATTTACCCGATATATGATTTTGCTCACGGCCAGTCTGATGCACTGGAAGGGATCACCCACTCTATCTGTACTTTAGAATTTGAGGGGCATCGTCCGCTGTACGAGTGGTTCATTGAAAATTTACCGGTTCCCGCTACTCCCAGACAATACGAATTCTCCAGGCTCGAAATTAACTATACGGTGACAAGTAAACGTAAGCTTAAGCAGTTAGTTGATGAAAAAATGGTCTCTGGTTGGGATGATCCCCGGATGCCAACGATCTCAGGGATGCGTCGCCGCGGTTTTACTGCGGCTGCTATCAGGCGTTTTTGCGAGATGGTCGGGGTCACACGCTCTAATGGCGTGGTAGATGTTGGTATGCTCGAATCGGCCGTTCGCGATGACCTTGAGCAAAATGCCCGGCGGGCAATGTGCGTGGTAGACCCACTAAAAGTCACCATAAGCAACTTTGCAGAAGATAACACACAGATGCTGTCCCTGGCTGTACATCCAAAGTTACCGATGGGCGATAGGGAGTTACCTTTCAGCAGAAACTTATGGATTGAAAAACAAGATTTTTCTGAAGATACTAGTTTGGGCCGTAAGAAGTTTAAACGCTTAGTGATAGGAGACTACGTTAGACTGCGTGGCGCTTATGTGATTAAAGCAGATTCTGTGATCAAAGATGACAGCGGAGAAGTTGTTGAAATTCTCGCCAGCTTAGTCCCCGACACTGTAGGCGCCAATCCGCCAGCAGAGTTCAAGCCCCGAGGCGTAATCCACTGGGTAAGTGCCGATCATGCAGTGCCTTGTGAGCTACATATTTACGATAGATTATTCACTGATGCAGCGCCGGATAAACATAAAGAAAAGAGCTTTCTCGAGTTGATTAACCCGGACTCTTTGCGCGTGATTGAGCGCGCTTGGGCAGAGCCTTCACTTAAGAACGCCCAAGTTGAAATGGGCTATCAGTTCGAGCGCACCGGTTATTTTGTTGCCGATGCACAGAGCTCAGCCGCTAAGCTGGTATTCAATCAAACCTTGCCATTGAGAGAGTCCAAGGCTAAATAGGCGCCAACAATTGTCAGGCTGCTTTGCCGCTAGCGTCAATGCAGCCTGATACAGCGTTCAAAGAAGCCACTGTGTTGTACTTTTGCCAGAGGGCAGGTACAAGCTACAGTGGACTAAAATTGCGGCTCAAGCGCTGCATTGGAATAGAAAATGAAATCACTGAGTAAAGTTCCTGGCTATGCCATGCTACTACTGTTGTTATTTTACTTCGGATCGGCAAGGGCTGAGCCAGCAGCTGATTTTCAGCTGTTCGATCAAGCCGGTAATCCAATTTCTTTACAAGATTATCGTGGCAAGGCTCTAATATTGCACTTTTGGGGCACTTGGTGTCCATTTTGTCACGAGTTACAGCCGAAGCTGGATAGG
Organism: 'Osedax' symbiont bacterium Rs2_46_30_T18; assembly: GCA_002163025.1. Lineage (GTDB taxonomy): Bacteria > Pseudomonadota > Gammaproteobacteria > Pseudomonadales > Balneatricaceae > Rs1. The sequence continues at coordinate 20,125 of MABF01000022.1, read as the reverse complement.
TTGTATCGAAAGTATAAAAACTCTGGCCTGGAAGTGTTGGCAATAAGTATTCGCGAGCAGCGCGCAGCAAATCCGCAGCAAGTGTTGGCAGAGCTTGGCGTCTCATTCCCAACGGCAGTCAAGGGAGATAATGTTGCCAAAATGTATGGAGTTCCAGGCACGCCAACTACGTTTTTTATCAACAGAGAAGCTCAGATACTTTGGAAAACTCACTCGGCTAAAGCCAGTGATTCACAGCTGGAGTTACAAGCGCGGCGAATTTTGAATTTAGACAAATAAATCTAGACGTGAAGGCTGTGTTAACAGTGACAGTGCACAAACATAAAATGTAAACGTGGACAGCAGGCGATATGGTGGCAAAGAGTAAAGACTTGGTTTACGAACACGTGTATGAAGCGATATTAGAGCAAAAATTAGCACCTGGTACTCGATTGAGTGAAGAGTCACTGGCTGAGATTTTCAATGTCAGCAGAACCATAGTCAGAAGGTCGCTACTCAAGCTCTCTCATCAGCAAGTGGTACAGCTGCGGCCAAATAAAGGCGCCATAGTCGCCAGTGTGTCTATTGCTGAATCCAAACAAATTTTCTTTGCCAGAAGAGTGGTAGAGCGAGCTATTATTGAACTTGCAGTCAGTAATCACACTGCAGCTGACTTGCAGTCCCTGATAAGCATTGTGGAGCAGGAAAAGGCTTGTTTTACCCGTGGAGACAGATCTGCTGGAATCCGATTATCCGGCGAGTTTCATTTTAAAATAGCCGAGATAGCAGCCAATTCTCAACTAAAGAATTTCCACCGTAGTTTAGTACCGCAAACCTCGCTGATCATTGCACAATATGAAAAACGCGGTATTTCACATTGCTCATATGATGAGCACTTGCAGTTAATTAAAGTGATAGCCGCAGGCCATGTAGACAAGGCGGTCGATCTGATGATGTGTCACTTAGATCATATAGAAGATAAGTTGAATTTAGACGGCTTGCCGAGTTCCGAAGATTTACATCAGGTATTTGCTAAAATAAAGAAGTAATCTGCAACCTGGTGGGATGTTACTAGTAGAATTGTCACAGTGACGTATTGAAGAATTTAGAAGCAGAATTGATTCAATTCAGGTTATTGAGCTCAGATCTATCACAGCTACATTTGCCAAAAGTATCAGGCAGCTGTGTGAACAAACACAGCTGCTGTTGTAAAGGTTAGTGACTCTCTTCAATGATAGGGGTGATGCTCTCGAGCATCTTCGCCAAGTCTAAGAGGATTATCAGGTTGCTTTCGTAATAACTGACACCTTGTACAAAGCGGCGGTCAGAATCTTCGGTGGCGACACTTGGGGCGCGTTCGATATCATTTTGCGGAATGTTGACAACTTCGTCAACGCTGTCAACGACCATGCCGACCACTTCCTGTTCGTTGTATTCGACCACTATAATGCGGGTGTCGTCGTCAGTTTCCCGTGGATCTAAAGAAAATAGCAGGCGCGTATCTAGTACTGTGACTACATTACCACGCAAGTTGATAATGCCGCGTATATAGGAGCTGGAGCCTGGTACGGGGGTTATTTCAGAGTATCTGAGGACTTCTTTTACTTGCATAACATCGATAGCAAATAGCTCGTTGTTTACTTTAAAAGTTGCCCATTGATTAAAGACTATTTCTTCTTGTACGGCACGAGACTTGACAGATTTTTTCTTCGAGTCAGATTTCTGCATCATTTCAAGTTGTGCCGCTGCACCATTCATACTCATGTTTATTCACCTTTTAAATTCAGCAACGGAGCTAGTTTGAGCAGCCCGCTTTGGGTACTTTCGTTGGGAAAGTACTCTAAACCTATTTCATCAGTATAACCCAATAATGCTAATGCATTGAAAATATTTGGGAAGTTAATTTCACCTGTCCCTGGTTCGCTACGATTGGGTACATCTGCAATTTGAATATGTCCGATATAATCAAAATACTTAGTGATAGTGTTGATTAAATTCCCCTCCATCAGTTGCATATGATAGAGGTCGTATTGGAATTTTAAGTTACACAAATCTAATTTTTTTATAAAATCTATTGCCTGAGCAGAACTTGATAAGAAAAATCCGGGCACATCCTCTGTGTTGATCGCCTCTATTAATAAGGTAATATTGTATTCTTTTAGACAGGAAGCAGCATAGGTCATATTTTCTATAAATGTGGCTTGTGCTTCACCGATCGGTAAATTTTTCGGCTTCTTGCCGGCGAGGCAGTTTATTTTAGTCACTCCCAGGTAGCGGGCGTAGTCCAGGGCTGTCATTACAGACTCTCTGAACTCTACACTGCGCTCGGGGAGACAGGCAATACCTAAATCCCCCGCGGCTAAGTTTCCCGCTGGCAGGTTAATCAAGGTCAGCTTTAAGTGATGTTTTTGCAGTTGTTGCTTAATGACGTTTTTCGCTAGTGTGTAGGGAAACTGGATTTCGACTGCGCTAAAGCCTGCCTGACTTGCCAATGCAAAGCGATCAATCAGGGCTACTTCGGTAAAAAGTGTACTTAAATTGGCACTAAAAGTAGGCATCGGCTGTCCTTATTGATATCAGTATTAAGGTTCTAATCTATCAGGGTTGTATTGTTTAATGACTCAAGCAATAGCAGCAGAGCGCTGTGATCGAGGTCTTCTCTGCCACTGTCGACTAACTGTTGATACTGGCTTTGTACAGACTCTGTCAGCGGTAATTGTAAATTATGCGCCCTGGCAAAAGTGCTGATGTTATTTAGATCTTTTAGCTGCACTTTGGCCGCAGCACCCGGGGTGAAGTTTCGCTGGATCATTCTTTGACCGTGCTGATCCAGTACTTTGGAGCTGGCAAAACCTCCCAACAACGCCTCTCTTACAGCGGTTATATCTGCACCACCTTTAGCGGCAAGTAATAGCGCTTCACTGACGGCACCAATAGTAACAGCGACAATTGCCTGGTTGGCGCACTTGGCTATTTGTCCTGTGCCAACTGGGCCTATATGAATAATGTTACTTGCCAGTGCAGTGAATATAGGTTGGGCACGCAGAAGATCGGATTCGCTGGCACCTGCCATGATAACTAAAGTGCCTTCTTGTGCGCCTTTTGTGCCGCCTGAGACTGGCGCATCTACGTAATCAAGCTGGTAACTATTGGCAAGCTGAGCATGTTGTTTGGCGGTATCTGGTGCTATAGAGGCCATGTCGATAATTAAACTACCCGGCAGGCATTGAGACAATGCCGCTGTATTGAGCAGCACTTGCTCTTGTGTAGCTGCACTGTCCAACATGGTAATGATAACTTGAGCATTTCTGATAGCTTCAGTGGGGGTTGGGCTGACAGTGGCACCCAAGCGTGCCAGTGCGGTGGTTTTGTCCACACTGCGGTTGTAAACATTGACTGAAAAACCGGCTTTTAGCAAGTTCCCAGCCATAGGCAGGCCCATTAAGCCGGTTCCTAAAAAAGCGATAATCATATCTTTCCTCTTAAAGTTTGTACCTTAAATGTGTTAATCGGAGAAAAATACCGCCCTGCATGCTAGCTGGGAAAGCGTTTTTGGTTACTGGTCCTATAGACAGTTCAGTGGTTTAGGCATACCAGCGTATCTTGCCGCTTGTTTTGGCGGGCTCTCTTTAAAGAGCTTCATTAGGTAGATACTCTTGCCTTTGTCCGGGCCGTACTTGCTGGACATCGCTTTAACTAAAGGGCGCATAGCGGGTGATAATTCGTAGACTTGATAAAACTCACGCACGGTATCAATGACTTCCCAGTGTTGTTCTGTGAGCTCAAAGTTATCCAGCTTTGCCAGTTGCATCGCCAGCGGTTTTGACCAGTTTGATAGATCAAGTAAATAACCTTCGTCGTCTAACAGGGAGAGTAACTGTTGTGTATTCATTGTTTAAAACCAGCTGATCGATTTTTTATACTGGCAGGTTAAGCTGACAAACGTATCGTCATTAATGGCTTGGACCTGTGAATGTATTCGCTCGCTAATGCCGCGCGCCTGAATATCTACTTCCAGTGCGTACAGCGGAACTTGAAGCTCAACAAGTTCGGTTGCCTGTAGAGTGCAGGCGCTATAGACAGCGCTTTCAATCAACAGGATGGCATCGCCAGGCAACACCGCTTTGCAGCAATCAGCGTAAAGAGCGCCATTGCTAAAGGTCTTGTTGATTATATGTAACGTTTCAAAATTAGCGTCGGACATTATAAATTGATAACCCTATCAGATTGTCGAAGTAGTTGAGCCATCTTAGAGTCGCTGATGGCCTGGCAATCAACACTCAAATCAGCAGTCGTCAACTCAAAGCGCTGCAAGTCACTTTGTAATACAAACAGCTGGTTAATATCGTACATTGCCAGCGCGTTAAATGTATTGAGCAAATTTTTCTGCTGCAGTGGTTTGCTTTGCTGCCCCCGGGTTAACTGCAGTATCCCATCATGCAAAAAAATCAGGCTCACGGGTATGTCAAAGGCGGAGCAAGCCAGGGCAATATCCAGTGTATCTCTGTTACTGCTGTCGGCAAAGGGTGGGTTGCGAAAGATCAGCAATAAATTTTTGTCGGCCATAATATGTTTAATTACCAAAAGTCAGTAGACGATCAGAGCTGAGTATCGCATCGGCGAGCTGCCCCAAACCTGATAAATTAAAGCCAGCCGCTAAATTCGCGGCGCTGCGGTTGTGTCTGTCACACTCTTGTTGATTCAGTACTCCACGGCGCACCGCTGCAGAAATACAAACCACTAAATCCAGATCATCATCAGCTGCCAGGTCCAGCCATTGTCGGGTGATATCAATTTCATCTCTGGGGGTGATCTTAAGGTTGGATAGTGCGCTGACCGTTTCTCCATAGAAGAATACTCTGTGGATTTTGTGTCCCTGGGCGAGGGCACTGCGGCTAAAGCGCAACGCTGTTTGTTCGGCTTGTCCGGAGTTTTGCGATGCGTAGATTAACAGTGAAAAAATCATCTTTTAAGAAGCCTAGTGGTAAACCTGATGATCGGCAAGTAGCCATAAACAATAACGCCCCGGTATCAGAGATAGCGGGGCGTAGGATGTGTCTGTTAGTACTTAGTCGTCGCTTAAAAAGCCAACTAACGTCAACATGTGAATGAACATGTTGAAGATGTTCAAGTACAGGCCTACCGTCGCCATAACGTAGTTTTGGTAGTGGCCGTTAACGATGTTGCTGGTATCGTATAAAATGAAACCCGCCATCAGTAATACGACTGCTGCAGAGTACGCTAAGTGCAGACCAGCAATGTTTATACCAAACATAGGTAACACAAAAAGCGCGACCATAGTAATAAGAACCACCACCATACCAGCGGCTAAAAAACCACCCATAAAACTGAAGTCTTTTTTGCTGGTTAATACGTAGGCAGAAAGACCGACAAAAGTAAGTGCCGTCATGCCCATAGAGGTCATTACAATTTCGCCACCATTACTCATCGCCAGATAGCTATTCAGGATCGGGCCAATGCCAAAACCTAACAATGCAGTGAAAAGAAAAGTAAGTGGCAGTGCCATGACACTGTTTTGATTTTTGTTGATGATGTAAAGCATGACGAAACCACCAATAAAACTACCGAAATAGACGATAGGACTAGTGATGTTCATAGCAACAGAAATACTAGCGGCAATTGCGCTGACTATTAAAGTCATGGACAACAGCAGGTAAGTGTTACGAATAACTTTATTGGTCTGCAGTATCGACTGTTCAGAGCGAGACGCGACCGCATTTACATTGTTCATAAATATCCTCGGTATGTAATTTTAAATCCTAATTAGAGCTATAATGGCGACTTTTATAAATAATTCAAGGTTTATAGCCAATTGAGCACCTTTCCTCTAGAGATCCTCTATCAAGACGATGACCTGTTAGCTGTTAATAAACCCGCCGGATTGTTGGTGCATCCGAGCTGGTTAACCGCTAAAGGTACCGAAAACTTAGCCTCCATGATCAAAGCCTATCTAGGAGGAGCCACTGTTTACACTGTACACAGATTAGACCGCGCAACCTCAGGAGTGTTGCTGGTAGCGAAAAATAAATTGGCGGCGCAGCGCTTAAGTGACGATTTTTCCCAGCACAAAATTGAGAAGAGCTACTTGTGTGTAGTGCGCGGCTATGCTCCTGAGAATGGGCTGATTGATCACCCGCTGAAGTATCAACACGATAAAAAAGCTGAGCCTTTTGCCCGTGATGACAAAGAGGCACAGGAGGCGGTTACCGCCTTTGAGCGCCTGGCAGTGGTTGAGTTACCAATAGCGGTCGGCAAGTGGCAGTCGGCGCGATATTCGCTGTTAAAGGCAACACCGCAAACAGGTCGTAAGCATCAGCTAAGGCGTCATTTTAAGCATATTCTCTGCCCTATAGTGGGGGATACTAATTACGGGGAGGGTCGGCACAATAGATTGTTCAGAGAGCATTTGCAGCTTAATCGATTATTGCTGATGGCTATATCAATTAAATTTACTCACCCAACAAGTGGGAAAACGCTTGAGCTAAAAGCACCTTTGTCGGCAGAGTTACAAAGTCTATTCAATAAATTTGGTTGGTCTGAGCACTGTGAATTCTAAAACTTGGACGTAATCCAACGCTGAATTAGTCACGAATCAACACATTAACTAGCGTTGTTGATTTCCTGCTTAGATCAAGGTTGAGGCAGAAATGCAACCCGCTGACAAATATTGCACTATTCTTACAGTTTCAGGGGGAATGCTGTTTTATTGTCTGCGCAAATTGCGTATTCTCTGCCCCTGAATGATCTTGTGTTTTATAATTAAATTTCAACTAAGTATAAAGAGTATAACCTGATGGCAGAAATGCGACTTCTCTCAAAAGTACTAGCCGAAAACAACCGCATAAAAGTGGGCATAATAGGCGCAATGGAGCAAGAGATTGAAATCTTGCGAGACAGTTTAGAAAATCGTCAAGACCACAAGTTAGCAGGTTTTGATCTGTATACAGGTACTTTAGATAATGTTGAAGTAGTCTTGTTGCAATCGGGTATCGGTAAAGTGAATTCATCGGTGAGCACTGCTCTCATGTTGCAAGCTTTTGCACCGGATTGCATCATCAACACAGGTTCTGCTGGTGGTTGTGATGAGAGCCTGGATGTGGGTGATATCGTCATCTCCTCAGAACTACTACATCATGACGTAGACGTTACTGCTTTTGGTTACGAGTTGGGGCAAATGGCGAGAATGCCAGTGACTTATACCCCTGATGAGTTACTTGCGCAAACGGCAGCTCAATGTATCGAATTAGTAGCAGATGCCAAGACTGTTCGCGGCGTTATTGCCACTGGCGATACTTTTGTTAGTGATCCCAAAAAAGTCGCCGCTATTAAAAGCGCCTTCCCCGCAGTGAAAGCGGTGGAGATGGAAGCGGCAGCTATCGCTCAGACCTGCTTTTTGTTTGGGACTCCGTTCCTGGTAGTGCGTGCGCTCTCTGATATTGCCGGAAAGTCTTCCAATTTGTCTTTCGCCGACTTTATTGAAACCGCCTCAACCCATTCGGCAAAAATGGTTAGGGCGATCATCGTTAAATTGGCTGGCCAACAAAAATAGTGGTTTACTGTTTAAAAGGCAGTTAATACACAGCAGTAAAAGAGGGCCCGGATGTGGCTCTGTGCAGCAAATTCAGGCAAATTTTGAAGATGAATAAAATTGTCATCGATATTCGTATATCCAGTGATGAGTATTTAAAACAGTATCAGCAGCCCAACTGTATGGTTAGCACCGTTTCTCGTGACGGTCGCAGTATTCAGTTTCCTGCTAATATTTTAAAGCCTTTTTTACTGCACTCGGGTATAAACGGCAGTTTCTGTATTTTTTTTGACAGCAAGGGCAAATTTCAGTCAGTTTCCCGCTATTAATAAAATCATCCATCGCTTTGTTGTATTTATGCGCTGCGTGAATGCAGCACCGCTTTGAATTGTCTTATTCATGCAGTGCTGCGTACTGTGCTTTTGTGTTCAGTGCTGTTTAATCTCTGCGCAGCTTGTCTTTAATGGCGATAGGTGAGGGGTAGTTGAGCAGTACAATATAAGATGAAAACAGGAATGTTAAAATTGCCGTGGCCTGTATGATGTGAGAGGCATTCACCCCGATCATTGCTGAACTGGCGGCAACATAGGCGATCAATAGCGAAAACTCACTGGTTTGTCCCAACCTGAAACCTACTTCCCAGGACATCGACCCCTGCTCTTTAATGCGCAGCAAGAAAAAGCGGAAGATGACCGGTTTCAAGCTGATGACCACCAGAGCCATGACAATGGCCGGCAGGGCTATTTCGCTGACTAAACCAAGGTCGAAGCTGGCACCTATAGAGAAGAAGAATAAAATTAAAAAGAAATCGCGCAACGGTTTTAAGTGCGTCGCTATGTATTGTGATATGGGGCTGGACGCCAGTGAAACCCCGGCGATAAAAGCTCCCATTTCAGCGGATAGTCCCACAAGCTGAGCACCCTCAGCCATCCCCAGGCACCAGCCAATAGCCAGTAAGAAAATATACTCGTGAAATTTATCAAAGCGTTGTATCAGCGGTAAAATGACGTATTTAATCATTTGGAATGCTGCATAAGTTAACAGTGGCATGGCAATCAATGGGCTTAGCATTGCCACAATGTCTGGCTCAGTAGTGCTTTGGTTTGCATAGAGGACGATCAAGACAATGATGGCGATGATATCTTGGAGCAGCAACAGGCCTACGACTAGTTCTCCTATATGGCGATGATGCAATACAGTGGTGGGCAATAATTTAATGCCAATGATGGTGCTGGAAAACATCATCGATAAACCAATCACAATAGATTCAATACTGGTCAGGCCAAATAGCCAGCTCATAGAGAAGCCTAAGCTGAAAAATGCCACCGAACTGCCGATGGCGACCGAACTGGCTTTTTTTAACATCGCGATTAAATGCGATGGCTGCATGTCGAGGCCAAGCAGGAACAGTAAGAAAATAATCCCGACGTGGGAGGTGTCTTGTAACAGTGTGGTATCGGAAATGAGACTAAGACCGTAGGGGCCAAGCAATGCTCCAAGTACTATGTAAGCAACCAGAAGCGGTTGACGGGTATAGAGGGCAACTGAAGCGAGTACTGCGGCACCGGTAAAGATTAAAAATAATGAAAATACAAAAGATTGATCCGCCAACGTCAGGGCTCTCCAATAGCGATCAATTCAGCTCGCTTGATAAGTTGCTTGTAAGATAGCTTGCAAGTATATCAGAAGCACAGATTAATCAGAGTGTTGAGCTGACAAATGCGAGAAATTTTTATTTTTTGGCAGCGATTGATATTTGCTGGTTTAACCCTATTAACAAGGTGAAGAATAAGGAAGAGTGCTGTATCCCCCATGTCAATAGTGTCTCAGTGATAAGTGTATGCAGGGGCAGCGAGTCTGACAGAGCACTTAGGTTCGTCGGGATTAATTTTCCGGGACAACAGCTGCAGATATCATCGCGATGTGTTAGCCATATACTGGATAACCCGGCGAGCTAAACGGCGTTTGATTTATTGCATCTTCCCCATTCAAAGAATATACCTGAGTGATTTACTAGGGTATAGATTCAGTGTATTCTTGAGCGAGCATTGCGCTGTTCTTAAACCAGTACAACAGTAAGCTGGCTCAGACAAAATGTAGATCGCTGTTGCTCATAGCTGCGCAGTGATGATAGTAACCAATGATATGAATTGTAGAGTGGGCGCATAGACGTACTGCGAAAGGTGTTTAAATGAATTTAACTGTTACCGAAAGTGCTGAAATCTATTTGGCCGATTTACTTGATAAACAAGATGTCGAAGGCATCAGTGTACGCATGTTTGTCACCCAGCCAGGCACTCCCTACGCTGAAACATGTCTCGCTTACTGCAAGCCCGAAGAGGTAATAGAAGACGATGTGATACTTGAACTGAGCAGGCTGCGCTTCTACTTTGAGAAAAACAGTATGCCCTATTTGGAAGAGGCGACAGTAGATTATGCTGAGGATAGAATGGGCGGCCAGTTAACCATCAAAGCACCCAACGCCAAAGTGCCTAAAGTATCTTCAGACAGTCCTTTGGAGGAGCAAGTTAATTACATCCTCTACACAGAAATAAATCCAGGTTTAGCCTCCCATGGAGGTGAAGTGAGTTTGGTGGATTTAGTGGAAGAGGAAAAGGGTCACGTGGCAATTTTAAAATTCGGCGGCGGCTGTCAGGGATGCAGTGCTGTAGATATGACATTGAAAGATGGGGTAGAAAAAACCTTATTGGAAAAAGTAAACGGCTTGATTGCAGTGCGAGATGAGACTGACCACTCTGTCACTGACAATGCTTATTATCGATAAACACTGATTGAAAATTGCTGCAGCTGGCAGAGGCCTAAGGTGTATTTGCCAGCTGACAAACTTGCAAGGCGTGTAATAAAAAGCTTCTGAGCTGTTGTAATCATAAATACTAGCCCCATATTTAATTAAACAGAATTTCATATATCTGCTAGAAACCTGACTAGATTGCCTATACTAGGATTTCCAGTTTAGCGTTGTTCGACGGCGACAGTGGCACAATCTTGTCATCGGCCCTGTTACTCATTGTCATTAAAATATGTTACGCACCTCTTCATCTTTGTGGGGTGCATGCAAGAGGATAAATCATCATGGATCAGTTAGAAGAGTCCCCAACTAAAGAAAAGTCAATATTGCCTGTGCTTCCCCTGAGAGATGTAGTGGTTTATCCGCACATGGTAATACCTTTATTTGTCGGTCGGGAAAAGTCTATTGAGGCGCTGGAAGCGGCTATGGCCGGCGGTAAAGAAATATTATTGCTGGCCCAGCGCAAAGCTTCTGATGATGAGCCCAACGCAAAAGACCTATTTTCTATAGGTACAGTGGCCAGCATACTACAAATGCTTAAATTGCCAGACGGGACAGTCAAAGTTTTAGTAGAGGGAGACTATCGGGCCCAGGTCGATGAAGTAATGGAGAGTGAAGAGTACTTTACGGCCAAGTTACAAGTGCTCGATGTAAAGCAGTCGGCAACATCCGAGAGTGCTATTTACAAACGCACTGCATTGCAGCAGTTTGAACGCTTCGTTCAAGTCAATAAAAAAATCCCCTCTGAAGTACTCACTTCATTGCAGAATATCGATGAAATTGGTCGTTTGGCAGATACTATTGCCGCGCACATGTCATTGAAATTGCCTGAAAAGCAAAAAATATTAGAGATGCTCGATGACAGTAAGCGCCTAGAGCACTTAATGTCTCTGATGGAAGTGGAAATTGACTTAGTCGAAGTCGAGAAGCGCATCCGCGGGCGTGTAAAAAAACAGATGGAAAAAAGTCAGCGCGAATACTATTTGAATGAGCAGATGAAAGCGATTCAAAAAGAGTTAGGTGATCTTGATGGTAACGCCAGCAACGACATCGATGAGCTAAAAGAAAAAATCGATAAGGCGGGCATGCCCAAAGAGGCAAACGAAAAAACCCTGGCAGAGTTTAATAAGTTGAAAATGATGTCTCCTATGTCTGCGGAGGCGACAGTAGTTCGCAGCTATATAGATTGGATGTTACAAGTACCTTGGGCGAAGCGCTCTAAGTTGCGTCACGATATGAAGCGCGCTGAAGATGTGCTAAACGCCGATCACTTTGGTCTCAAGGAAGTGAAAGAGCGAATTATGGAATATTTGGCTGTACAGCAGCGGGTCAAAAAACTTAAGGGGCCGATCCTCTGTTTAGTGGGCCCACCGGGGGTAGGTAAGACATCTCTGGGTAAGTCCATTGCCCGCGCTACCAACCGCAAATATGTGCGTATGGCCTTAGGGGGTGTTAGAGACGAAGCAGAGGTGCGCGGTCATCGTCGCACTTACATAGGCTCTATGCCAGGTAAAATAGTGCAAAAAATGGCGAAGGTGGGGGTCAAAAACCCATTATTCCTACTTGATGAAATTGATAAGATGGGCATGGATTCACGCGGTGATCCAGCCTCTGCGCTACTGGAAGTATTAGACCCCGAGCAAAATATTAACTTTAATGATCACTATCTGGAAGTTGACTACGATCTCTCAGACGTAATGTTTGTCTGCACGGCTAACTCGATGAACATCCCGGGGCCGTTACTTGATCGGATGGAGTTGATCCGTATTCCCGGTTACACGGAAGACGAAAAACTCAACATTGCGGAAAAGTACTTACTGCCTAAGCAAATGAAGCAGCATGGTCTAAAAACCGCTGAGGTCAGTATTGAGTCAGAGGCTATTCTCGATTTAATTCATTATTATACCCGTGAAGCAGGGGTGCGCTCGCTGGAGCGTGAAATCGCCAAGATTTGCCGCAAAGTGGTGAAAGACTTTTCACTGGGGAAAATTGATAGCGGTTTTGTGGTCAACTCTGCCAATATAGAAGAGTATAGCGGTGTGCGCAAATTCAGCTTTGGCCTGTCTGAAAAAGAAAACTTAATTGGTCAGGTTACTGGTTTGGCCTGGACGTCTGTGGGCGGTGAACTGCTCAGTATTGAGTCATCAGTGGTCTCTGGTAAAGGACGACAAGTCACGACTGGTTGTCTTGGCGATGTGATGAAAGAATCTATTCAGGCGGCAATGACAGTAGTGCGCAGTCGCGCTGCCGCACTGGGAATTAAGGATGAGTTCCACGAGAAGAAGGATGTGCATATACACGTCCCGGAAGGGGCTACACCTAAAGATGGTCCCAGTGCCGGTATAGGGATGTGTACAGCGCTGGTCTCTGCCCTCACTGAAATACCGGTAGTGGCCGATGTCGCTATGACAGGTGAAATTACCTTGCGTGGACAAGTTCTGCCTATAGGTGGCTTAAAAGAGAAGTTGTTGGCCGCCCATCGCGGTGGTATCAAGACAGTGATCATACCGCATGAGAACGAGAGGGATTTAAAAGAGATCCCCGATAACATCAAGGCAGACTTGAAAATTATCCCCGTTAAGTGGATCGATGAAGTTTTGGATATTGCCCTCGCTTATGCACCTAAGCCCTTAAGCCCTAACACAAATGATCCGCTAACAACAGAACAAAAAGAGGCAAAGCCACAAACGGGACAAATAAATACCCACTGATCTGAAAACTAGGCAGAATAGGGGCTTCAGAGCTTGACACCCCTTTCAGTCAGTTGGTATAAAGTGTCTTGGTATTTATACTGAGCCCAAAAAAACAGAACAACATAATAATTGACTCGATTATAAAGGGGAAAACTGTGAACAAGTCTGAATTAATTGACGCAATTGCAGCATCGGCTGACATGCCAAAGGCAGCAGCGGGACGTGCATTAGATGCAACAATGGCAGCAATAACTGATACTTTAACTAAAGGTGAATCAGTTGCATTAGTAGGTTTTGGTACATTCTCTGTAAAAGAGCGTGCTGCCCGTACTGGTCGCAACCCACAAACAGGTGCACCGATCCAAATCAATGCAGCTACACTACCAACTTTCAAGCCTGGTAAGGCTTTAAAGGATTCGGTAAACAAGTAATACATTTGTAGAAGATTTAGATTAAGGAGTGGTAGTTCAGTTGGTTAGAATACCTGCCTGTCACGCAGGGGGTCGCGGGTTCGAGTCCCGTCCATTCCGCCAAATACAAACGTGCTAATTTTGTCATACTGATAGATTTAGTATGTTTATATTCGATAGGCGTATTCATTGGAATACGCCTTTTTTTTAGTTTTTCAGAGGTATAGGTATGCTGCAAGGCATTCGAGATAATTCTAAAGGTATGGTTGCTAAGGTCATTGTTGGTCTGATCGTGGTCACTTTTGCCCTTTTCGGGGTTGACTCTTTAGTCGGTCTCACACAAGGTTCCAACGCGCCGGCGACAGTTAATGGTGAAGATATATCCGAGCGTGATCTATACCAGGCAACACAGCGACAGCGCCAGCAGATTCTTGCAAGCATGGGTAACAATGCCGACCCTAGTGCACTGGACAACAATTTAATCAGAGGGATGGTCTTAGATTCTCTGATTCAGCAAAAAGCACTGCTGATAAAAGCTGCAGATAACGATATGTCGATCTCGGAGAATATGATTGATGAAATCATTCTCAGTGACGCAAGATTCCAAGACGGTGGCACTTTTAGTGCGCCTGTATTTGATAACATCATCAGAAGCCAAGGTTTTACCCGCTTAACGTACCGTGAGTTTATCAGCGATCAGGAGCTATTGAAGCAGCAGCACGCCGCTCTAGCGCAATCAAGTTACGTTCTACCCGCCAGCGTTAAATACTTTTTGGGTTTAGAGAGACAGACCCGCGATATCCGCTATTTTGCGATGCCTATTGAAAAGGTGCGCCAGTTAACTTCGGTGACAGAAGCTGAAGTAAAAGCAGAATTTGAAGCGCGTAAAGCTAGCTTAAATACCACCGAACAAGTATCCCTTGAATATGTGGTTCTTGAGCAGGAGAAGTTAGCGGCGACTATCAGTATTAGTGAAGAAGCCATTAACACTCAGTATGAGCAAGTAGTAGCTAGCTTCGAGTCACAAGAGCAACGTCAGGCAGCGCACATATTAATTGAAGTGAATGATGAAGTAGGCGACGAAGCGGCGCTGGCCAAGATCACAGCTATCAAGAGCCGATTAGATGCCGGTGAAGATTTTGCCGCACTTGCCAAAGCGGAGTCAAACGACTTTGGTAGTGTCGATAATGGTGGTGAATTAGGTATCATTAACAAAGGTACTTTTGAGAGTGCATTTGAAGATGCACTCTACACTTTAGAACTGGGGCAGGTTTCTGAGCCAGTACAAAGCGAAAGTGGCTATCACCTTATTAAAGTACTGAGCATAGAAGGTAATGAGCCACCGTCTTTAGCTGATAGCAGAGCTAACATTGTTGAACAGCTTACCCGCAGCGAAGCAGAGCAACAGTTCTTAGAACAGCTGGATAATTTAAAAGATCTGGCTTTTGTCGGCGGCGACTTAGTTGATCTGGCCGCCGAGCTTGAACTGGAAATTAAGAGCATGGCGAAGTTTAGCAGAGCCGGTGGCAATGATGCTCTGTCACAAAATACTAAGCTTGTTCGCGAGGCGTTTAGTAATGAGCTAATTTCTGAGGGGCTAAACAGCACGCCGATCGAAATTGACCAAACCACGGCGGTAGTGATCAGGGTTAAAGAGCACTTCCCGGTTAGGCAGCAGACTTTTTCTGAAGTTGTTGAGAGCATTCGCGATCAGCTGCTGACCAAGAAAGCGTCTGAACTATTGCAACAGCGGGCGAGTGAAGCAGTAATCCAAATAGCGGCTACTGGTGATGCCTCTGTGGTTGCTGCAGACTTTGAAGTTAAGAGTTTCTTAAATTCAAATCGACTAAATGCTGAAATTCCCGGCCCGATATTAAATAAAGCTTTTACCTTGGCGCATCCGGGCAAAGGTAAATCATCTGCAGACACCGTTATTTTAGCTGACAGCTCTCTGGCGGTGGTTATTGTCGATAAAGTAAACCCTGCTGATTTCTCAGAAGTTTCCGAGCAGGAATTGCAGACTTTCAGTAAGTTATTGGCAGAGCGTTTGGGTAGCCAGGCTTACCAAGTGTTTGTACAAGAGACCAGAGATGCTGCCGAAGTCGAGCGTCTCTAGTCACAAGAAGGATAAATAAAAACCTCTAACTCAGTTTAGGGGTTTTTTTTCGTCTATAGAATATCTCCAGGGTTTATCAATATTACAAAGACAGAACCGCAATGGCTGATAGCTCAAGTGTATTAAGGTCTTGCCCGCTAAAGTACCAGGCACAGCGGCCAGTATTAGAGCTTGTATTGGTGCACTTTTAAAGCCGCATACTTTTTGGGGGGCATGCCAAAAGCAGCCTTAAACAAGCGGCTGAAATGTGCCTGGTCGGCGAAGCCTGTGGCAAAGGCCAGCTCAATAAGTGGATGGCCCTGTTGAATTAAGCGCCTGGCCATGTCCAGGCGCCTGTTGACACTGTATCTGTAGGGCGAAGTACCCAGCACCTTTTTAAATTGCCTGGATAAGTCATAGCGACTCAATCCTGTGACTTTTTCTAGCTCAGCAGAGTGCACTACGCGAGGTTCCTGGGCATTTAAATACTCTCTGGCTAAATCAACCGCCCGGTAATCTATGCTGTATTTATGTCGGGGGTTAATGCAGCTGCTATCTGCTGCAATTAACCCTTTAGCCAGCAGCAACAATATCTCATCAGAAGCCAGACTCTCAGAATTTTGCAGTGCTCCGAGTGAAGCTATCTGCACTGCGCTGGACAAGAGAGGGTTATTAGAAACTGACTCGCGGGCGAAGGGCAGCGCAGAGGGACGACCGGAGACGCTGCGCACGGCATCTGAGATGAGTGCAGGGTCGACATATAACATCCGATAGCCAAAGCCCTCAGTGGACCCCGCACGACCGTTGTGCAACTCGTCCGGGTGCAGCACCATCACGCTACCGGGAGTGCTGGTCTGTGTTGCCCCGCGATAATCGTAGGACTGTAATCCTGAATCGGTAATACCGATAGCATAGGTATCGTGGCGGTGGTTGTCGTAGGCATCACCGGCAAACCATGCCTGCAGTATTTCTATGCCCAGAATCGGTTCTGTACTGAACATGTGCTCTGATCTTGTTGTGTTGCACAATCGTTCAAGACCTGCAGTGGTTTTTACTTTTAAATGGTGGTCCATATCCGATCGGTACAATTAAAAATTAGGAGTAAAACTATGTCTGATAAACCCAGTCCAGTCAAATACCAGGCGGTTAATTTTAGTGAAAAATTGAGTTTATTCTCTGAACAATGGGCACCGAAAGTGATTGCGCAAATGAACGATTACCAGATAAAAATAGTTAAAATTGAGGGTGATTTCAGCTGGCATCAACACGCGCATACCGATGAAGCTTTTATTGTTTTAGAGGGGCGGTTGCGGCTGGATTTTAGAGGTGGCTGTGTGCACTTAGCTGCAGGGGAAATGTATGTGGTGCCTAAGGGGGTAGAGCACAAGCCGTTTGCCGCCAAAGAGGTGAAAATGCTGTTGATAGAGCCGCAGGGGGTATTAAATACCGGGGACCTGGAGCAAAGTGAGCTCACCGCCATCAATGATGTCTGGATTTAGGTTGAGTGAGTAAAAATATCGCCATAACTGCAAATCTTATTGCTAATCATTCGCATTATGGTATTATAGTTCAGCTCGCAAGATAACTTGCTGAATTATCACTAAGTTAACTTCACTTTCTGCCATTAGTTAAACTCAAATTAACCAATGGAAGAGCATACACGGTTCTTGTCATTTTCAGGGTAACCTTCGGGTTACCCTTTTTTTTGTCTGAGGGTTCCAATTTCCAACTCTACCTACTGATACTCTCAAGCAACTCAAAAAATTGCGGCAGTGTTTTGGCAGTACAACCCGGGTCATTGATAGTGACCGCAGTATTGCTCAATGCCACTAGTGCAAAACACATCGCTATCCTGTGGTCATCATAAGTATCAATTTGCGCGTGTTGCAAAATGTCAGGCGGGGTTATTTCAATGTAGTCCTCACCTTCAGTGACTGTCGCACCTACTTTGCGCAATTCGGTGGCCATGGCGCTAAGGCGGTCTGTTTCTTTTACCCGCCAGTTGTAAATGTTGCGAATCACTGTTGTACCTGTGGCGAACAGCGCGGTAGTGGCAATGGTCATCGCAGCATCTGGAATGTGGTTCAAGTCCATATCTATTGCGGTTAAAGGTTTGTCAGCACTGACTTCTATGTAAGTGGGGCCATAGCTAACTTTGGCTCCCATCTGCTTAAGTACTTCTGCGAACAGTTTGTCCCCTTGTACACTCTGACTACCCACTCCCTCTACCCTGACAGTGCCGCCCTTAATCGCGGCTGCGGCTAAAAAGTATGAAGCTGATGAGGCATCACCCTCTACCATAATCTCGCCTGGTGCCTGGTAGCTTTGGCCCGCTTTAATAATGAAACGTTGGTAGTTGTCATTAGTGACTTGTACACCAAAGCAGGCCATCACATCTAAGGTAATATCAATGTAGGGCTTAGAGACCAGCTCGCCTTCTACAACAATATTCAAGTCATCTTCAGCATAGGGAGCCGCCATCAGCAGCGCGGTAAGAAATTGACTGGAAATGCTGCCTTTAATACTGACTTCACCACCTTGGAGGCCGGTACCGACAATTTTTAATGGCGGGTAGTTCTCATCTTTCAAATAACTGATCTGGGCACCTAGTTGACGCAGCGCATCCACCAGGTCACCTATAGGCCGCTCATACATTCGCGGGTCACCAGAGAGTTCATAGTCACCCCCGCCAACACAGAGCGCGGCGGTAATAGGGCGCATGGCGGTCCCCGCATTGCCGAGAAATAATTGCGTGTCAGCCGAGTTAAAACTACTGCCAAGTCCCTGTACAGTACAACGGGTTTTGTCGTCGCTGAGTTGATAGCGCACACCTAGCAAAGTTAAAGACTCAAGCATTCTTCGAATATCATCACTGTCTAATAAATTAGTGATGGTGGTTTCGCCGCTGGCCATCGCCGCAAGCAGTAAAATTCGATTGGATAGGCTTTTAGATCCAGGGATTTGTACAGTCCCTTCAACCTTGTTAATAGGTTGTAGCTTAAGGCTTTGCATTTGTTCTCCGGTGATTTGCTGAAAAAAGTGAAGGGCTTAAATTACCTTGGAAACAGGTTCAGGTCGAGTGCTATTTTGATTTTTAAAGAGGCTAACAGAGAACTAATTCTGGGAGTTATCAACAAAGAAGCATAAATACAGGATAACACTGGCCGCAGTGCGCTTTGCTATGTTATTTTGCAGCGCTTTTTAGCACTAGCAGGTTCATCATGATATCCGGATTTGATTACGGCACTTCTAATTGCGCCATTGGCGTTATCAATGCTGATAGTTCAACCACGCGCTTGTTACCCTTAGAGCAAGAGCACAGGTTTTTACCCTCCACAGTGTATGCGTTGGGTAGAGAACTGATATGTGAGCAGGTCGCCAGACATATTAGTGATACCAGTATGCGTAGCGAATACAGTGGCTTGCGTAGTGCTAATTTAAACTTAGCAGGCAAGTTTCGCCGCGAAGAGAGCATCGGTGCCCATGAGCAGAGTTTGTATTTTGGCCGCGAGGCCTTCTCGCAGTACTTTTCATTGCCTGGTGAGGGCTACTTTGTAAAATCGGCCAAGTCATTCCTGGGGGCCAGCGGGGTGCGTGCAGAGTTTATTCATTTCTTTGAAGACATTGTCACTGTCATGATGCAGCAGATTAAACAGCGCGCTGAACAGCGTTGCGGGCAGCAGTTAACGCATACAGTCATAGGTCGCCCCGTCAACTTTCAGGGCATTAACGCGACTAAGAGTAATATTCAGGCATTAGACATCCTTAGGATCTCGGCTCTAAGAGCAGGTTTTAAATCAGTCGAATTTTTGTATGAGCCGATAGCGGCGGGACTGGATTTTGAAAAGCAACTCAGAGTCGATAAAAAGGTGTTAGTCGTAGATATAGGCGGAGGCACCAGCGACTGTGCTATGGTGTGCATGGGTCCTAGTCATCGACACACAGATGATCGGGCTGATGATTTTATAGGTCACAGTGGTGAACGAGTTGGTGGCAACGACTTTGATATACAGCTGGCAGCCAACGCCCTGATGCCATTACTGGGGATGAAGTCGGTGTTGAAAAACGGCCTGCCGATGCCCACGCAAGCTTTCTGGAATGCGGTAAGTACCAACGATGTCGGTGCTCAGGCTCAGTTCAATAAACTGGAAACTAGCTTATTGTTGCGACAGTTATTGCGTGATACCAGTGAGCCACAATTGTTACAGCGTTTCATCAAGCTCAGAGAGAACAGACAGAACCAACAAGTAGTCAGCAGTGCCGAGCAGAGCAAGATACAGCTTTCAACAACGCAGCAAACGTTGGTGCAACTGGATTATATTGAAGAGAGTCTGAGCAGCGCGCTGAGTTTTGAGCAAATGCGCCAGGCAGTGCAACGGCCTCTGAGGAAGATGATTAATTTGATGGACGACACTATCAAACAGGCCGGCACTCGCCCGGATTTGATCTATATAACCGGCGGCTCAGCTAAGTCCCCCATTATTAAAGAGGCGATTGAGCAGAAATTCGGTGCTATTGAAGTGCTCGATGGCGACCACTTTGGCAGCGTCGCTAACGGCCTGACACTCTGGGCGCAACGGATCTATAGCT
>MABF01000193.1 GCA_002163025.1 'Osedax' symbiont bacterium Rs2_46_30_T18 | reverse complement strand
GAGACTAAGTGCCAGGAGGCGACCCACTGGCCGTTAAGCGAATACAGCCCCGCTGTGACCGGCTGAGTATCGGCGCCCTGGGTCAACACAGTGGCCCAGAAATAGTCGTTCCAGATAAAGGTAAAGATCAGCACTGAGAGGGCGGCGATCGCCGGTTTCATCAGCGGTATTACAACGTACCAGAAAATCTTAATTTCTGAGACGCCTTCAACTCTGGCGACTTCTATCAGCTCCCGGGGCAGATTTTTGATGAAGTTGCGCATAAACAGAGTGCAAAAACCCGTCTGGAAAGCGATATGAAACAGCGCCAGGCCGGTAGTGGTATTGTACATACCCATTGATAAAGTCAAATCACGCACTGGCACCATCAGTATTTGAAAGGGAATAAAGTTGCCGGCAACAAACATAAAAAACACTAACATGTTGCTCTTAAATCTATAGATGCCCAGCGCAAAGCCAGTCATGCAAGATAAAATTAACGTGCCAATAACCGTGGGAATGGTGACTTTAAAACTGTTTAGTATGTATTTACCAATTGGCGAGTTAGTGAAGACGGCGGTATAGTTTTCCAACATGTTAAAGGAGGTTGGCCAGCCCCAATAATTGCCGGCGGTGATATCCCCGGCGGAGCGGATCGAGGTGATGGCTACCGCAATCAGGGGCAATAGCCAGAGAATAAGGGCGATCGGCAGGGCTATCTTGTAGAACAGTTGCACACTAGGGGCGGTTTTCGCAATAGGTGTGGGAAACATCTTAGTGTCCTTTCTCGTCACGATACATTTTATAAAGGAAGCCGGCGATGTAGATCATCATGATGAAAAACAGTACAACTGCGATAGCTGCACCATAACCCATACGGAATCCGTATTCAGAGAATGCCTGCTCGTACATGTAATAGGCGAGTACTCGGCTCGAGCCCCAGGGGCCGCCGCTGGTCATAATGGAAATCAAATCAAAGCTGCGCAGAGCACCTATCACTGTGACTACTACGGCGATAAATGTGGCGGGCCTGAGCTGTGGTAAAATGATGTACCAAAGCATCCGCCAGCCCTTGGCGTTATCCAATCTACCCGCCTCAATTTGCTCTGGGTCGACCGAGTTTAAACCGGTTAAATACAAAATCATGCAGTAAGCTGTTTGCGGCCATAAACCGGCGACAATAATGCCATATGTAACAAATCGTTCATCCGCTAACACCGCGATGGAGTCGAATCCAATAGCGTTTAACAAGACATTCATCAAACCGTTGGTGGGGTCGTAAAACCAGGAAAATACCAGTCCTACAACCACTTGTGAAATAACAAAGGGGAAGAAGAACAAGGATTTATAGATGCGGATACCGCGCACGGTTTGATTGAGGAATAATGCTACAAACAATCCGGCGGGAACCGCCAGCATATAGAGCACTAACCAGATAATATTGTTTTGCAGGGCAGTGTAAAAGGCCTCGTCATCCATCAGCTCGACATAGTTGGCCATGCCAACATATTCTTTTTCGCCCAAGCCGTCCCAGGCGTAAAAGGAAATATCTAAAGATTGAAAAACCGGCAAAATGACATACAGGACAAACATAAAAATGCCCGGCGCCAGAAATAACCAGGGAGCCAGCTTTAACTGATTGGCCTTCCAAAAAGCACGCATAGTGTGAAACCTCAAAATAAAAAAATACCGCCACTGTTAGGCAACGGGTAAATGGGTCGCAGATTGATCAACCGAATTTACCTGTCGTAGTGGCGGTGCAGTCGCATTAATTACTTATAAACGCGGTTACGTACTTTTTCCAGACGCTTGAGGATAGTTGCAAGACGCTCGGGCTTAACCATAAATTCCTGGAAGCCTTCCATGCCTGCTTTGGCCATTTCCGCAGGTGCATCGCGATCGAAGAACTGAGCAACTTGTGATGTATTAGAGAGCATTTTGAAGCCCGCTTGTAAGAACTCATCATCGCCGGCAACTGAAGCTGAGTTGATAGGCAGTTGACCTAGAGTCTCGTTCATTTGTGTTTGTACATCGGCGCGCGCCAGGTAAGCTAAGAACTTCTTAGCGTCAACCTTGTTTTTAGCGTTAGCGGGAATGTGCAGCGTATCGGTAGGCGCATCTTCTGCCATCTCGATACCTGGGGTAATTTCAGGGAACTGAAAGAATCCCAACTGATCTTTAGTCAGACCGGCATCACGCAGTGGTGCCACTGCAAAGTTACCCATGACGTACATGGCCGCTTTGCCTTGTACCATAGGAGCCAATGCTTCCTGCCAGCTGTAAGCGGCGTGGTTGTCGAGGAAGAAACCGGCGTCTACAAGCTCTTTCCAGTTGTTCATAGTCTTAACGACGCGCTCGTCAGTCCAGGAAACTTCACCTTTAGTCAAAGCCATGTGGAAATCATAACCATTGGTACGCAGATTCAGGTAATCAAAGACACCCGCTGCTGTCCAAAGGTACTTAGTACCAATAGTGATAGGTGTGATACCGGCTGCCTTAAGCGTTGCGCCAGCTGCTTTGAACTCAGCCCAGTTAGTGGGAACTGCGATGTTGTTGGCGGCGAATAGATCTTTACGGTAGTAAACGCCCCACTGGTAATATGTGTATGGCACGCCCCATTTCTTGTCGTCGATAGTCATAGAAGCGGCAGCGGATGCCAGCGACTTGTTTAAGCCGTTGTTCTCCCAAACATCGTCAACACTTTCAAACAGTCCTGCATTCACGTATGGCAGCATGCGGTTACCGGCATACCAAGTGGCCAGATCGGGAGCATCTGCAGTCAGAAAGTTGCGAATAGAAGTCTTGTACCCCTCGTGGTCGAACAAGTTCAAAGTCACTTGTACGTCTGGGTTTTCAGCTTCAAAACCTGCAATTACATCTTCAAAAGCTTTTTTTGGTGCCGGGTCAGATGTATCGGTATTGATCACCAATTTGCCGGCGAACGCGGATGAGCTGAACACAGTGGCTAATGCCAACGTTGCCAGGCTCTGCTTGAATAAATTGTTTTTATTTTTCATCAGATCTTCTCTCTATAGTTGTTGCTATTTAGACATTTCTCAGCGGGGTCTCATTAATACCTGAGAATTGTCCGGCTAATATTTTTTTGCAGTTCCAAATAGTGAAACTAGGTTTCAACTATTGACAATATGCGCCTTTTACCTAATACTTGTCAACAGTTATGATGTAAATTTTACCCAGAGAATAGACATGGCAACCGCAAAAAATAACGATGGAACTGTTGGTAAAGCATTGGCTTTGTTGGATAAAGTGGCTGCAGTTGGCAGGCCGGTACGCTTTAGTGAATTACTTGTAGAAAGTGAACATCCCAAGGCAACTTTGTACCGTCTGTTACAGACACTGACCAACCAGGGCATGCTCGGTTATGACAGCGAGCGACAAATGTACAGCCTGGGAGTGCGCTTAGTTAAATTGGCGCACGCGGCCTGGCAGCAATCTTCGCTGGCGCCTATCGCCAGGCCACTACTGGATCAGCTGTCGTTAAAAGCCGGCGAGACAGTGCATTTGGGGCAGCTGGATCACGGACAAGTGCTGTATGTAGATAAGCGCAATCCGGCATCGCCGCTGACTATGTTCTCCGACGCTGGCAAGATAGGCCCGGGTTATTGCACCGGTATAGGTAAAGCGATGTTGGCGTTTTTAGACCAAGAGCAGCGTCAGCGCCTAGTACAACAACAGTCCTATCATCGCTATACCGCCAGTACTTTGGTCAGTGCACAGGCACTTTGTACTGAACTGACAGAGATTCGCCAACAGGGCATCGCCTTTGACCGCGAGGAGCACGAGGCTAATATTATTTGTATCGCTGCCCCTATCCTCTCTGGCACCAATAAAGTGCTGGGTGGTTTGTCTATCACTACCTCTACATCGCGCTACTCGTTGCTGCAGCTGGAAGCGTTTAAACAAGACCTCCTCGAAACCGCCCGTAATATAGGTCAGCTTGCCGAATCTTGGCACTTTCCTGAAACTAACAGTTAATAATATCCGGAGTTGCAATGTCAGGCGTATCCTTAAAAAAAATAATCAAAAAATACGATAATTTACAAGTTATTCACGGCATTGATTTAGAGATTGCCGCGGGCGAGTTCTGTGTCTTTGTCGGGCCGTCCGGCTGTGGTAAGTCGACCTTGCTGCGGATGATTGCCGGTCTGGAAGAGACCACCGGTGGACAGATGAGTATCGGCAATCGCGATGTGACCAAGGCGGACCCCGCCGAGCGCGGTATCTCTATGGTGTTCCAGACTTATGCTCTGTACCCGCACATGACTGTAGAGCAAAACATGGGCTTTGGCCTAAAGATGAACAAGGTAGATAAAGATCTGATTAAAGAAAAAGTTGCAGCGGCTTCTAAGATTCTTAAATTAGATGATTATTTAAAACGTAAACCTAAAGCACTGTCCGGTGGCCAGCGTCAGCGTGTCGCCATTGGCAGAGCGATAGTACGTGGCCCGGAAGTGTTTTTGTTTGACGAGCCATTGTCGAATTTAGATGCTGAATTGCGTGTAGAAATGCGCGTGGAAATCGCCCGTTTACACAATGAAATCGGCGCCACTATGGTGTATGTGACCCACGATCAAGTCGAAGCTATGACTTTAGCCGACAAAATAGTGGTATTGCGCGATGGAAAAATTGAGCAAGTAGGGGCTCCGCTGGATCTCTATGATGATCCGGATAATAAGTTTGTCGCTGGATTTATTGGCTCTCCGGCGATGAATTTCTTAAATGGTGTGGTAGAAGGCAGTGGCGTACGAGTAGCTGCGCTGGACAATCAGCTACTGGAAACTGCTGTGCAACTACCGGCAGAGGGAGCGGCAGTGACTGTTGCTATTCGCCCGCAAGAAATTAGCTTAAAGGCCGAGCAAGGCAGTTTTACTGTGGATATCGCCGAGGAATTAGGCGGTGTCTCCTACGTTTATTTGAGCAGTTCAACAGCTGAGCGGATAGTGGTTGAGGCCAGAGGTAAATCGCTGGTGCGCCACGGGGACAAATCCGCTATTCAATTTGACTCTACAAAAGTGATGTTCTTCGACGCGGACACTGAGGTTCGCTTACGTTAGAGATGTGCAATGTCGTCTTGACTGCAGATTGATCTATGAGGTCTTGAGAATGTCAGGACCTCTAGAACCCGCCATACACTATTTCCAACTCACGACTCACTCAACAAGCCTTAGCGGCAATAATAGCTTTGGCTCTACTGCTGACACCAAAGGTCTTCAAAATAGCAGTGACATGGGCTTTGACGGTGCCTTCGGTACAAAAAATCTGTCTGGCAATCTCTTTGTTGGATAATCCTTTTTCAATCAGCTCTAATACTTGTATTTGTCTTCTGGTGAGACCAGTAACGGCATCCCGACGCTGTGGTAAGTGGGTGACACTTGCCGCTGAACCGGTCCGTTGGTTGCCTTGCAGTAATATTGATGGAAGGTAGATTTCACCGGCTAAGATCAGGCAGATGGCTTGTAATATCACTTTTTTATTGCTGGTCTTTGGGATATAACCGTCAGCGCCAGCGGCCAGAGCAGCATGGACTGACACTTGATCATCGAGTGCCGACAGAATAGCTACCGGGATGTCCGGAGCAGCCTCTCTAATTTGTAACAGCCCTGAAAATTGCTCACAATCTGGTAATCCTAAGTCCAACAGAACGATGTCGATATCCGGGTGGGTAGGAAGCAGTTGTAGCACAGCGGCAATACAGTTAGCGCCCAAAATGGATATCTGTGGGTCAAGTTCTGCCAGGGCGGTATTAACACCTTCTCTGACTAAGTCGTGATCATCTGCGACAAGAATTTTTAACATCAACAATATCTCTAGCTAATATGCGCGAGATGCAGCATGCCATTGAATCGACAATATGAACAGGGACTGATCGTGAAACAGCAGGATTATAACTTTAGCAGTAGTGAATGTAAGTTTTAGGACATGAATGTCACCTAATACATGCAATATACTCCTCCAAGAAGATGGGCGAGTTGACTGTTAGCGCTATGCATTATCTTTAAATATTGAAAAAACTATCGACCTTTTGCATATAAAAATCCAGGAAGGCTTTTATCTTCGGCTGCGGGTGGTCGGTCTTTTTATAGAACAGATACAGCGTGAAATCTGGGATGCTGAGCGGTTCGAGAATTCGTACCAAATCGCCGTTCTTTACTGCCGTCTGACAGGCCGGAAGCACTGTCGGCAGCTGGGCGATACCAAATCCCTGACTGGCGATCGCTACTTGCGAGGCGTAGTTACTGGCAATCATCGACTCGGTTACGCTGATAAATTCAGTGCTGCCGTCGTTTAGTATCTGATCACCTCCGCGAATGATGACAAAATTGGAGGGGCTATTTTGCGTGCTGGTGACAAAAAGGTGCTGCCCAAGATCTGAGATGGAGTGCGGGGTGCCGTGTTTTTTTAAATAGTCTTTGGATGCATAGAAGTCTGCGCTAAAGCGTGCCATTTGTCTTCTGACCAGCCCAGGCTGCAACCTGCCAATATACTCGCCGGAGCCAAACACTAAATCGAATTGATCTTGATTAGGGTCTACGGCTTTGGCGTAGCCATGCAATTTGATAACTATTTTCGGATACAGCTGATTGAATTCGCGCAAATAATCAACGATGAAATCGGCGAACTCATTCAGTACTATTATTTCAATCACTCCCTGAGGCTGACCGCTGGAGTTATCCAACCAATTGAGTAAATTATCTCCACTGGCGACCAACGTTTTGGCTTGAATTAGAAATACCGTACCAAATTCCGTCAATTTTAGATTTCTGGTGGAGCGACTAAACAGCGCCTGACCCAGTTTCTGCTCCAGTTGTTTGATCTGTTTGCTGATGGCCATCGGGGTAACTTGCAGACGGCGTGAGGCCGCCCTGATTCCGCCTGTTTCAGCGACAGTGACAAAGGAAATGCACAGATCGAGCCAATTCATACCCGCAACCTACTTAATAATGTATACCAAAAGTTTACATAATGTCTGATTTATTGGTCTAGTTCAATACATAGAGGCCATCTACTATTGACTCATTATTTAGCTATCGCACAGCGGAGAATCAGATGAGTTTAGATGTAAGATATAGGCTGCATCAAGCATTGCACTGGGGGATATTAGGTTTAGTGTTACCGGTACAGACAGTGCTGCTATTGGGCCTGGGTTTCGATTTGGCGGAGTTGGGTTTCTTTTTTACCGCTTACGGTGCCGGTAACGTTCTGGCGGAATTACCCACCGGTGGCCTCGCTGATCGCTACGGTAGGGTAAAAGTGTATCGCTGGTCGCTGTTACTGACTATTGTTGCCTGGAGCGGTTTAATTTTTTTTAGTTCACTGCTACCTTTTTTGCTCTGTGCACTGTTGTGTGGTGTCTCGCGCGCTATGAGTTCGGGTACTGTCGAGTCGTGGTATGCGCAGCAACTGAAAAAGGTCGGGCGCGATGACCTGCACGCTGCATTAGGCAAGGCGGGCATGTGGCTTACATTGGGACTGATCATCGGCGTTTGTGTCGGCAGTGCGCTGCCCATTATTAATACTGAACTGGGCCTATTAGACAATGTTTATATTGGCAACGTTATATTAATAGTATTGGCCTACAGCATCTTATATCTGCTGACACCTCTGTTTTATAAAGAGCGGGAGCAGTTGACTCAAGTTACAAGTGCAGGGAGTCATACCTGGACGGCGCTAAAACATTGTTGTCGTTCTACTACACTGAGGGTATTGCTGATCGGCTCAATGAGCTTCGGTTTTGTGATAATGCCAGTAGAAGCTTATTGGCAGCCCTTTTTTCAGAGCTTTTTTACTGATGTTAAGATGATAAGTCTCTGGTTTGGGGTGTTTTTGATATGCACTTTTGCTGTCACCGCTGCGGGTAATGGCCTGTCGAGACAAGTACTGGACTGGTTTAACGATAACGCCGGTCTGATGCTACTGAGTATCACTCTACTGGCGTCTATCGCATTATTGTCTGCTTGTTTTTCGAAATCGCTGCCGGTTTTTTGCCTGGGTTTTTTGCTGTTTTACTTCTTTCATGGCTTGCGCAGCCCGTTGATTAATACTTTGCTGCATGGGGAAGTCGATGACAGTATTCGTGCCAGCAGTTTGTCAATTATGAACTTGGCAGTACAACTTGGCGGTTTGCTCTCTTCACTAGTGATCACTTGGCTGATCGGCATGCTGGGCATAGGTGTGGGGTGGAGCATTGCTCTGTTGGTAAGCTTAGTGCTGAGCTTCAGCTATCTGTTGCTGAAGAAGCCCGCTGTCGCAATAGTGCCAGTTGCTGCGTAACAAATTAAAGATAGTCTGTGCAAGAAAGCTACTGACAGTAGTTGTCAGTAGCCGTGACATATTATTAAACGCTATTACAACTAAAGAGAGCGGTTATGCAATTAGCAACGATTAAAAAACTAATGTTCACAGTCATCTTGTCTATTTTCAGCACTATTACTGCAGCTGACCTGAAGGTAGTGGAATGGGCACCATTCGTTAAAAACTCACCAGTGACTGACCAGCAGTTAATGGCGGCGGCAGATAGAGTAAATATCGAATTTTTAAGCCAGCAGCCAGGTTTTATCAAGCGCCAATTGGTGAAGAAAAATGACACAGACTACGCAGATATTGTGTATTGGGCCAACGCTGAAGATGCAGGTAACGCCGCTGCAAAAGTACAGAACTGCTCCGTCTGTGGTGAGTATTTTAAGTTGATGGATATACAGGGCAGTGCAACCGCCGGGGCGGGTTTTGCCCACTACCAAGTACTGGTAAACTGGAATTGATCTCAACTGACTAGCAATGTCCGGTGCCTGTTATCCCTTATGCCCACTCAATTGGTCGGGTATAAATGCGCTTAAGCGACAGGCGTCGGCGTCGTTAAATCAACATCTCCGCTGATTTCTGCTGTTAACCACTGCATAAAAGCAGCGATGTGTTTTTCCTCTTTTCGGCCTTTCAAGCAGAGCGCATAATACGAGAAATCCAGCTTTATTTTGTGTTCGAAAGGCATCACCAGGCGGCCATTGTCTATATCGTTTTGTGCTAAGACTTGTCTGCCAAGTAACATCCCCGCTCCGGCGATCGCACCAGCAATGGCGTGATCCGCCAAGTTAAAGTGTAACCCCTTGCTCTTAATGGAAAAGTTTTTGACTCCCATAGAGTTGAACCAATCTTTCCAGGAGGGGAGTTTAAAGTTGTGAGACATATGAGTGTCATCATAGATCAGAGTTTCACAGCGCAAACCTGCCGCTGATACAGGTTGGATTTTAGCTAAAAACTCGGGGCTGCAAAGTGGCAACATATAGTCATCAAACAGATTTGTGACACAGCAGTCAGGGTAGTTGCCACTGCCAAAGCGAATCGCCACATCGACATCGTCTACTTTGAGATTACTTAAGGCCAATGAAGCGGAGATTCTGGCGTCTATATGCGGATGTATAGCCATAAATCTGTACAGCCTGGGGGCCAGCCACTTGGCGATAAATGCCGGGCCCGCCGAGATCACCAACACGTTTCCAGAGCGTTTTTGTTGCAGCAGCTGCATACTTTGTAATATGAGCTCAAAAGCCTGGCTAATACCTGGGTAGATCAGGCGGCCCTGATCAGTGAGTTCGATAGCACGGT
>MABF01000204.1 GCA_002163025.1 'Osedax' symbiont bacterium Rs2_46_30_T18 | reverse complement strand
CTAAATACTTTATCCTCAATGGACAGGCCAGTGGATTTATTGTCGATATTACCCGCTGGGTGCTCACCGATATGCAATATCCAGCTAGCTTCAAACTGCTACCGTGGAAACGTGCCTATAACAACGCGCTAAAGGGAAGGATGGCGATTATTGGACTGTCAAAAAACTCCAATAGACTGAAAATTTTTGACTATTCACATCCACTGTACTTTGGAAGTTTGATGATTGTAGTTAAAAAAGGACATGAATTTGATTTTCAAACAGTACTCGACTTACAGGGAAAGCGGATCGGCGCTAGTCATGGTGCATCTTATGGGGATGTTTTTGATCAGGCTTTACTCAACAAGGTTTTTGAAGTTGTGCCTCATGAAAATCCGGCCCAGGGCCTTAAACTAGTGCTCAATAACAGAATAGACGCCGTTTTTATCGGACCTGGAATTAGAGGAGTAAAAAGTTTCATAGATAGCGACGATTCATTAAATATGGATCAATTTACGGTACTCACAAAACCTTTTAAAGTAGATGCAAAGCACTTAGGTATCCACAAATCATTGAACATGGAAGCTTTCATCCAGCGCTTTAACCTGTCTTTAGAAAAAGCCTGGAGCACAGGAGTAGTAGATAAGCTCATCGACAACTACGATTAAAAGGGACGGTTAATAATATCAATTACAGCCTCTTTGCCAGTATAGAAAATTTCATTTGCGAGCCAAAACTCATTCAAATGTTAAAGGAGAACGAGGGGGCCTGGGGGATGGGTGAAAGGAGAATGTTTGATTTTAATCTGACCTCAATTTTTGATTTTAATCTGACTTCAACTATCATTATCGACAAACTATAGAAAGGAAAGTCTTATGGGAAAAATATCATACACACTGGTGATGGATATTGTAGATGGCAAGCTGGATGAATTTAAATCAAAGGCCAAAAACTACACTTCGTCTGCTGAAAAAAATGAGCCCGAAACATTGGGCTATAGCTGGTTTCTTAGCGCGGATAACCAACACTGCATGCTTCATGAGGCTTTTGCTGATTCTGAAGCAATGTTGGCACATCTAGGCAATGTGGGCCCGACACTACCAGATTTGTTTGCAATAGCACCTCCCTCACGTCTTGAAGTTTTTGGTGAGGTTAGCGATGCTGCACGTGAAGCACTAGATCCTCTTGGTGCTATCTATTTCACGCACTTATGTGGTTTTAACCGATAAATAATAACTGCGTGAAGGTTAAAATTAAAAATACTTATAATTTTAACCTTCAGCCTCCACTGCGGTTTTTATGTGTGTGCGTACAGGGCGTTTAACGTAGAACAGAATGTGCCGGACTGAACTGTTGAATTCACAGCCAGCAGCAAGTGTTTCTAGTAATCACTTAACCAGCTTTGGTCGTATTCAGGGAAGCTGTCTACATTATGCTTTTTCGACCAGCTTTGTAGCTGTTGCTGCGCCTGAGCCAGCTCTTCTAAGGTCAAAGTATTATCATCTAATTTGTAGACAAATTCAGATGCTGCGTAACTAAAATCCAGAATACTCATCGCTTTAACGTCCCCTTGTTCGGCAGCCGTTTTTAATTGGCGCTGTCTGCGATAAATGCGATTCATCTGCGCTTTGAGGCCGCGCACATAGATGATGTCTTTAAGGTAGGGATGGCCTTTAACCTTTTTGTAAATGAGTGCTAAGCCCAGTGCCGCTATTATCACGCCAGCAACATTTAACCAGAAATTATCACCCTGGTTAGCGCCGATTAAAGCGATCAGCAGGGTAGAGACAGCCAAAGCTACAATGAGCATGTAAATACAAATGGCAAAAAACGTTCTTTTTAAACGTTTGCTGTATTGGGCTTTGTCGATTGTGGGGAATTGCATAGCGTAGTTCTCATCTGCCTGTCGTGTGTGGCGCAGTATAGAGGAGCGCTGTTTAACAAGCTACTCAGTATTCGCGTGGAAAGTACTGTCGCGCATCTTTCGGTATTGATTTGGGGAGATACCCATGACTTTCTTGAAAATACGCGAAAAATAATAGGTATCTTCATAGCCCAGGCTATAGCTGATCTCTTTGATCGACTTAGTTGAAATGTCCAGCAAGTGGCAGGCACGCTCAATTTTTAAGTGGATAAAGTAGTTGATCGGGGTTGTGTTGGTCAGTTCTTTGTATTTTTTTATAAAGTGGAATTTCGATAAGTTGACGCTCTGTGCCAAGGTCTGTAAATCTAATTTCTGGTGCAAGCTCGATTGCATCAAAGAGTGGACTAATTCTAAGTCAAATTGATGTGCTACTAGCTGTGCTTTTGCCAGTGGTTTTAACTGGGCGATATAGGTGAGTATCTGTCGCAACATATTCGAGGCGTGAATAAAGGCGCTAAAATTAATGCTGGACTGCAAACTTTCCAGCAGTATTTCAAAGTTGGCTATTAAGCGCGCGTTTACCCCAACCGGGATGATGAAGTTATCTCGCCGCTCATTTAAATAGTGGATGAAATCAGCGCTTTTATTGCCGCTAAAATGAATCCAATAAACTGTCCAGGGGTTGTCGTCACTGGCCTGGTAAGAATGGGCCACACCGCGAGGCAGCAGCAGTAAATCGCCGGCATTGATGCTGTAACTGGTGTTTTCCAGCTGACAAGTTCCGGCCCCTTCGACGCAATAAATTAATAAATTGTCATCGTGGGTGCGGCGCAACATAGTATGCTTCTTTGCATGTTTGTAGTAGCCGGAAGCCTTTGGGTATAAGTCACTACAGAGTGGATTCTGCGTCAGTTTTACAGTGACAGTTCTCGGTACTACAAGGCGTAGGCTGCCGGAAGGCAGAGGCCAGTTGGAGGGCTGACTCATTAACTATACCTATACTAAAGGGTTAGGTGAATCGCAATATAATCCATCAATTGCACAAGATTATCAATCCTTGTAGCGCTTTTTATATGCTTAAATTAATTTATTGATAGCAACTGACCAAATCTGCTGAAAGTCTATAGCGGTAGGGTTTTATTCTAAGCACAGGAAAACTTATTATGATCAAGCAAGTTCCACTGTTAATCAACGGTGAATTCATTACCAGTAAAAGCACTAGGCTTATAGATGTCACTAACCCGGCGACCCAGGAAGTGATTGCTCAAGTACCTTGCGCTACTGACGAAGAGATTAACCAGGCGATTGAAGGCGCTAAACAAGCTTTTGATATCTGGAAAGAAAAATCGGTAGGCGATAGAGCACGGGTAATGTTGGCCTATCAGGCGCTGTTAAAATCTCACCAGGAAGAGATTGCGACTATTTTGTCCCTGGAGTCAGGTAAAACCTTCCCGGATGCCATGGGTGATGTCTGGCGTGGCATTGAAGTGGTTGAACACGCAGCCAATGTCGCTTCTCTTACAATGGGTGAGACTCTAGAAAACGTTGCCCGTAAAATTGACTGCTACAGCTTCACTCAGCCACTTGGTGTATGTGTCGGCGTAACGCCCTTCAATTTTCCGGCGATGATCCCACTGTGGATGTTCCCGATCGCTATTGCTTGTGGTAACGCTTTTATCCTTAAGCCGTCTGAACAAAACCCAATGACACCGGTACGTCTGGCCGAGCTGTTTATCGAAGCCGGTGCCCCAGCGGGGATTTTACAAGTATTACACGGCGGTAAAGAGGTCGTACAAGAGTTGTTAGTACACCCTGATACACCCGCGATTTCTTTTGTAGGCTCTGTGGCGGTGGGTGAGTACATCTACCGTACGGGTACCGATCACATGAAGCGTGTGCAAGCGTTTGCCGGTGCTAAAAATCACATGGTGATCATGCCAGACGCTGCTAAAAAGCAAGTGATTAATAACATTGCCGGCGCCTCTGTGGGTGCTGCGGGTCAACGTTGTATGGCTATCTCTGTGGCAGTATTTGTCGGTGATTCTAAAAAATGGATCCCCGAGATTAAAGAAGCTCTGGCTAAAGTACGCCCGGGTGCATGGGATGATGCAGAAGCCGGTTACGGTCCACAGATCAACCCGGCAGCGAAGGAGCGAGTACTGGGCTTTATCGCCGAGGGCAAAGCGGCAGGTGCCAACTGTATCCTGGATGGTTCAGACGTCGAAGTTCCAGGCCTTCCCCACGGTAACTTCGTCGGTCCTACTATGTTCACCGATGTGACTACCGATATGTCGATCTACAAAGAGGAAATCTTTGGCCCGGTACTGATCACTTTAGAAGTCGAGACTTTGGAAGCGGCGATTGCCCTGATCAATGAAAATCCATACGGTAACGGTACTTCAATCTTTACAGCTTCTGGTGCAGCGGCACGTAAATACCAGCATGAGATCAAGGTCGGTATCGTCGGTATAAACGTACCTGTACCAGTACCACTACCTATGTTTTCTTTCACCGGCTGGCGCAAGTCGTTCTACGGTGATCAGCACGCCTACGGCAAGCAGGCGGTTAAGTTCTACACTGAAACTAAAACAGTGACAGCGCGCTGGTTCGAGGAAGATATTGATACCGGTGTAAACACGACTATTGATATGAAATAAAAGTCCTGACTTTCTGGGTTTTTTAGGGCCTGATGCATGAATAGTGCATCGGGCTTTTGCTTATATGCTCATAAGGCTATATAAACAAACTACAATTTGGTCACTAGCGCTGCTAATTTTTTACAGGCACTAGCAATAATAAAAAGGCGAAACTGCAATGGATTTTGAATTAAACGAAGATCAACTGGCTTACAGCGAAATGGCTCAGGCGTTTGCCGAGAAAGAATTAGCGCCTAACGCCGCCGCGTGGGATGAGCAACAATATTTTCCTGTGGATGTATTAAAGCGCGCTGGTGAGATGGGTCTGTGTGGCTTGTACACCCCAGAATCCGGGGGCGGTTTGGGGCTCTCTCGTTTAGATTCGAGTATTATTTTCGAACAGATGGCTGCAGGTTGTACGGCAACTACTGCCTATCTGACTATCCATAACATGGTCAGCTGGATGCTCAGTACCTTTGCCACAGATAGCGCAAAAGCGCAGTGGAGTGAAGCCTTAAGTAGCGGCGAAAAACTCGGATCATACTGTCTTACT
The DNA here is from genome assembly GCA_002163025.1 of 'Osedax' symbiont bacterium Rs2_46_30_T18. GTDB lineage: Bacteria > Pseudomonadota > Gammaproteobacteria > Pseudomonadales > Balneatricaceae > Rs1. The sequence continues at coordinate 21,105 of MABF01000204.1, read as the reverse complement.
GAGCCCAATGCCGGATCAGATGCCGCCTCGCTTAAAACCAGCGCCCGTAAAGAGGGCGATAAGTACATTCTCAATGGCGGCAAAGTGTTTATCTCCGGGGCCGGCGAAACGGATTTATTACTGGTGATGGCCAGAACATCCGCCGATGGCGCCAGGGGCATTTCTGCCTTTGCCGTGGACGCTAATAGTGCCGGAATAAGCTACGGCCGCAAAGAACATAAAATGGGCTGGAATTGTCAGCCGACCCGCTCAATTAGCTTTGAAGATGTAGAAGTAGAGGCGAGTTGTCTACTTGGAGAAGAGGGCGATGGTTTTAAAATTGCCATGCAGGGGCTGGATGGGGGTCGGGTAAATATCGCCACTTGTTCCGTCGGTACCGCGCAAGCGGCATTGAGCTACGCCTTAAAATATCTGCATCAACGTCAGCAATTTGGCAGGGAACTCGCCAGTTTTCAGGCGCTGCAATTTAAAGTTTCAACAATGAACACTGAGCTGGTGGCCGCCAGACAGATGGTGCGATTAGCCGCTTCAAAACTAGATAACAAGCACCCGGATCGCAGTACCTACTGTGCCATGGCGAAACGTTTCGCCACGGATGTCTGTTTCAATATTTGTGATGAAGCACTGCAAATTCTCGGCGGCAACGGTTACATGAAAGAATATCCGCTGGAGCGCTACGTGCGTGATAGTAGAGTGCATCGCATTTTGGAGGGAACCAACGAAATCATGAATGTGATTATCGCCCGTCGCATCTTAATCGAAGAAACCAATCAGATATTATAATTCATTATTAGCCGTCCCGGGTTATCAGGGGCGGCGTAGCAGAGAGCTTACTATGACAAAAAGTTACCCAGAGACCTTACTACTAGAAAAGCAGGGCAATGTAGCTATCCTTACCTTGAACAATGCGCCTGCCAACACTTGGACTAAAGAGAGCTTAATAGGGCTCATCGATATCGTCACTGACCTGAACAATGACTTATCTGTCTATTCTCTGGTGATCCGCTCAGCCAATGAGAAGTTTTTTTCCGCCGGTGCCGATTTAAACTTGTTCAGTGATGGCGATCTGGCCGTCGCTCGCGATATGGGTAAGTATTTCGGTGAGGCGTTTTACGTGCTGTCTCAATTTCGCGGTGTATCTATAGCGGCCGTCAACGGCTGGGCGATGGGTGGTGGTCTAGAAGTGGCACTGGCCTGTGATATTCGCATCGCTGAGGAAAAGGCGGTGATGGCACTTCCCGAAGCCAAAGTTGGCTTGCTTCCCTGTGCTGGCGGTACCCAAAATTTGACCATGCTGGTGGGTGAGGGCTGGGCGAAAAAAATCATTCTCTGTGGTGAGCGGGTCGATGCCGCCACTGCATTGCGCATAGGGTTGGTTGAAGAGTGTGTTGAAAATGGCAGCAGCTATACCAGGGCGCTGACGCTGGCACAGCAAGTTGCTCAGCAGAGCCCTAAGTCGGTAACGGCTTGTAAAACCTTGATTCAATCCAACCGCACCCGCAATTGGGATCAAGGCTACATTATTGAACGAGAATTGTTTGTCGATCTGTTTAATACCGCAGATCAAAAAGAGGGTGTAAATGCATTTCTAGAAAAGCGTGCACCGCAGTGGACCAATAAATAATTAATAAAAATCAGGCTCCCAGGGGAGAAAATCTATGAGTTCAGTATTGTTTCATGAGCATTTGGCCGCTGACGGCAAAAAAATTATTGAAATTACCCTCAATGCCGAGCGCTCGTTAAATGCGTTGGCACTGGATATGATCAGGTTGATACAGCCTAAGCTGGACGAGTATGCCGACGACGATAGTGTCGCGGCTATTATTTTGGACAGCGTCGGTGAAAAAGCATTTTGTGCCGGTGGTGATGTAGTGAGTTTGTACCACAACTTGAAAGACACAGGCACTGCTGAATATGCCACCGAGTACTTTAGCGAAGAGTACCGTTTGGACTACGCTATTCATACTTACCCTAAGCCGATCATAGGCTGGGGAGCGGGAATAGTGATGGGAGGGGGCTTGGGGCTATTGTCGGGATGCAGCCATCGGGTCGTAACACAGAGCACTATGATCGCCATGCCTGAAGTGACTATTGGTCTCTACCCGGATGTGGGGGCCAGCTGGTTTTTGAATCGCTGCCCCGGGCGAACCGGACTGTTTTTAGGTATTACTGGTGCGCGAATCAACGCCGCAGATGCAGTGTTTATCGGTATCGCCGATCGTCAGCTAGACAATCAGCAACGCCCCGAGCTGCTGAGCAGACTGTTACAGGCAAACTGGCATGACAGTAGCGCAGCAGATGCCACTATCGGCAATATACTGAGAGATCTGGCAGCGCAGGCGAGCGAGAATGTTCAAGTTTCGCAAGTTCGCCAGCACTTTGATCTGATCCAGAGTTTAACCGATGTGGATTGCGCGGATGATTTCGTGACCAATTTATTAGCACTTGAGTTAGATGATAGCTGGGTTGTTAAAGCGCAAAGATCAGTGGCTCACGGCAGTCCGATGTCCATTGCAATGATCTATCGACAACTGCAAACCACGAAGCATTTATCGCTTAAAGAAGTGTTCATCGAAGAGCTGGCCCTGTCGACTCAATGTTGCGCTATCGGCGAACTGGCAGAGGGAATCAGAGCTTTATTAGTAGATAAAGACGGTAAGCCTAACTGGCGTTTTAAAACAATCTCAGAGGTAGATCAGGTGTTTTTAGAGCAGCTGTTTGTATCACCCTGGACAGTAAATCCGCTGCAGGATCTGTAAGCAGGTTGAAGGTAAATAAAAGATTATTGTTTTAAGTTTTTGTTATTAAAGTAATTATGCAGCCTCATAAAGTACAGCTGCAATAACTGTGAGAATATACAATGGCGAATATAGGATTTATTGGTTTAGGTAACATGGGTGGCCCTATGGCGGCCAACTTAATCAAAGCGGGTCACAGCGTCAGCGTTTTTGATTTATCAAAAGCAGCCGTGGCGACCTTAGTGACTGTTGGAGCCACTGCAGCGCAATCGGCAAAAGAAGCGGTGACAGGTGCGCAGTTTGTTATCAGCATGCTGCCTGCTGGGGCACACGTAGAAGGGCTGTATCTCTCTGGAGATGATCCGTTGTTTGATCACCTGGCCGAAGACGCGTTAGTCATAGACTCATCAACCATCGATGCAAAGACGGCACAAAAAGTGGCTGCAGTTGCTGCGCAGCGAGACATTAACTTTATCGATGCGCCTGTCTCTGGCGGTGTGGGTGGCGCTGTCGCCGGCACACTTTCATTTATGGTTGGCGCCAGTGAGCAACAATTTGCTAACGCCAAGCCGATACTGGATGTAATGGGCAAAAATATTTTTCACGCCGGGGTTCAAGGCAGCGGCCAGATAGCTAAAGCTTGCAACAATATGTTACTGGCAATATTGATGACAGGAACCAGTGAAGCACTCAACATGGGGGTTAAAAACGGCCTGGATCCTAAGGTTTTGTCTGAAATCATGCGCTTAAGTTCCGGTGGTAACTGGGCGTTGGAGCTATACAACCCATTCCCGGGGGTAATGCCAAATGCACCCGCTTCAAATGACTATCAAGGCGGCTTTCAGACTGATCTGATGTTTAAAGACTTAGGTCTGGCCATGGAGTTATCTCAGCTGAGCGCTTCACCCACACCGATGGGCTCGCAGGCACGGGCATTATTCAATATGCATAAGGTCAAAGGTAATGGTGGGTTGGACTTCTCTAGTGTGATCCAACAGTATCAAGACCAGGACTAAGGAGCATGCGATCAAGTCAGGTGCGCCTCTGGCATTCAAGGCATTCTAAGATCTAGGCATCGCACCAAAGGGCATGCTAACTACAGGCATGCTGGTTGCCTACATGGACGTAGGTACTTAGACTTTGCATGGAGCAAAAGATCAGTGCCTGTCGAAAGCTATCATGCACCGTGGGTGCGATAAACATTCGAGCGGGATGTTCTGGATGCCCTTACGAGCGGGCTCTAAAGCGATCATCTGCTTTGCCTGCACCCACGTAGGTAAGGAGCGATAGCAGGACGCGGTAGCTTTGTTAGTCAACTTGGAAAGGGCTCGCCATTGTACTGCGTTGACTGCCGCACATCTGATCCCCTTAGTGCCCGCAGAGCAGATACCGGACTTAATCGCATGTTCCCTAAGTAAATTTTCGCTGGCTAGAGCGTTGATTGGGCTCAGTGCCAATAGTCAGTGATGGTTTGAAGATGTAAATAAATTTCCCCCTTGAGTAGCAGGTTGATTCAGTGCCTGCTACTATTTTCCGCGTATATAAACCTCAGTGCTACTCCCGTGTATTTGCAGCGACAGCTGTTCAGCAGTAATGGGTATTCAGGCATCTATAGTGGCTGGACAAAGAGCTCAATAATTAACAAGTTTTACGACTAAAGAACTATGTATTGTCGACAATTCATTGTCTATGATGAGAAAGTCGCAATTTGTTGCAGGAAAATTTATCAATCTGTTAACAATGTTGAATAGATAGGGTCTGTTTGTGTCCACTGAGGGATAATAGACCAAAAACAGAACCAATAAAAAAATAACAGTGGAGTTTTTATGGATTACCCAAGGCAATATCATGATTCTTTGCACAACAGTGGCAGTTATTGGCTGCAACAGGCAGAGAACATCAGTTGGTATAAAAGACCTTCGATCGGCTTGCGCAATGACAGTGACAATAATTACAGTTGGTTCGATGATGGACAACTGAATACTTGCTACTTAGCGGTTGATCGTCATGTAGAGCAGGGGCGTGGTGAGCATGTCGCCTTTTATTACGACTCTCCTGCCGCCGGGGTAAAACAAAAAATTAGCTATCTGCAGTTGCAAGAGCAGGTAAGTGTCTTTGCCGGGGCAATGTTAGAGATGGGGGTCAGCAAAGGTGACCGGGTGATTATTTATATGCCGATGATCCCGCAAGCGGCAGTCGCTATGCTGGCCTGTGCCCGTATCGGTGCTGTGCACTCTGTGGTATTTGGCGGCTTTGCTGCTAACGAACTGGCAGTGCGCATAGATGACGCACAGGCCAAGCTGATTGTAACCGCCTCTTGCGGTATTGAGTTTGAGAAAGTAATTGCCTATAAACCGCTGGTAGACAAAGCCATTTCACTGGCAGAGCACAAACCGAAAAAAACCGTGGTTATGCAGCGCGAAATGTTACCGGCGACGCTAGATGATGTTGGAGATGTAAGCTGGGAGGAGTTTGTCCGCAATGGGGAGGCAACCCCATGTGTGGTAATGGACAGCAATGATCCCCTGTATATTTTGTATACATCCGGGACGACGGGCAAGCCTAAAGGCATAGTGCGAGATAACGGCGGGCATGCTGTTGCATTAAAACTGGCCTTCAATGGTATCTATGGCATGGGTGAAAACGATGTCTGGTGGGCAGCTTCTGATATCGGTTGGGTAGTCGGACACTCATTTATAGTCTACGGGCCGTTAATTTGTGGTGCCAGTAGTGTGTTTTATGAAGGAAAGCCAATCAGATCACCGGATGCGGGTGCATTCTGGCGGGTAATCAGTGAGTATAAAGTAAACTCAATGATGTGTGCACCTACGGCTTTCAGGGCAATACGCAAAGAAGACTCTCAGGGCTCACTGGTGGCAAAATACGACTTAAAAAGCTTGCGCTGGGTGTTTGTCGCCGGTGAGAAACTCGATTCTTCTACCTATCAGTGGCTTAAAGATATACTGCAAGTGCCGATTTTAGATCACTGGTGGCAAACCGAAACGGGCTGGCCAATGACCTCACCGATGATGGGTTGGGATAACCCTTGTGCGGCCAGGTTGGGATCTACCAACAAATGCACTCCAGGTTACGATATTAGAGTGCTCAGCGAGGAAGGTGCTGAAGTTGGCAGCAATCAAGTGGGTAATATCTGTCTCAAACTACCTTTGCCGCCAGGGGTTTCTACCAGTATCTGGAATCAGCCAGAGCGCTATAAACAAGCATATTTGGCTGCCTTTAATGGCTACTATCACACAGGTGACGGCGGCTACAAAGATGAAGATGGTTATATTTATATTACCGGGCGCACCGATGATGTTATCAATGTCTCGGGGCACCGGCTCTCCACTGGTGAAATGGAAGAGGTAGTCTCTAGTCACAGTGACATTGCCGAATGCGCAGTGATAGCGGTAAATTGCAGCCTTAAAGGACAAATACCTATTGGTCTGGTAGTGCTTAAAACAGATGCGAATATCAGTGATAACCAGTTACAGACAGAGCTGGTGGCCAAAGTGCGGGCACAGATAGGTGCGCTGGCATGTTTTAAGGACGTCTTTGTGGTGCAGCGTTTGCCTAAAACCCGTTCTGGGAAAATATTGCGGGCAGTGCTGCGAAAAATAGCTGCTCATCAACCTTATCAGATCCCGGCGACTATTGACGACCCTGCAATACTTGAGGAAATAGAAGTACTTTTAACCCAATATTACACTCGCTAACGAGTACCGCGAGCGCTCATTGACTGAGCGTCCGCGGTAGGTATTGTAGCTCACTGTAAAGAATTTTATACCGTTATCTTCTTGCTGTTAAAGGCCCGCTTACGGTGCATTGCTTGGCCCGCGGATGTTGATAGGGGCCTGGGGTAGCCAGTCTGCTCGAACGAGTGCTGATAACCTCACTTTACACCACCATATCTACTTGTTGAATATAGCCGGCTTCTCCCGCTTCTGTCAGGTAGAAACTGGATGCCTTTACCTGGCCGTTAAATTGATTGTCAGCCCCTTTAAGATCAAAGGGAGTTTCTGCAGCCCCTAAATAGATAGCGCCGATATCCATGCTATCTAAGCCCAGCAAGCTATCTACTGTGTCCGTTTTTGTCCAGAGCTTTAAGTCTTTAAAAATGCTGTCTGCCTCATCAATATAGTTATTACCGTCTTCATCATAAGCGGCTAAGTCTGCAAAGCCATTGCCAGAGAGGGCGCCAAACAATTCGGATCCGTCATTTATAATACCGTCGCTGTTTTTGTCCAGCGCTAGCATTGCTCCATTACTGAAAAAACTGATCATCTCCTCGTTACCATCCGCATCAATATCAAAACTATACTTCTGATCACTAAGCTCTGCTGCTGTTCCCGGGTAATTAATGATCAGAGGATCCTTGAATTCAACATGTTGAGTAAATTCACTGGTTGATTGATAATTGTAATCACGCTCCATTTTCATCTCTAAAGCAAAAGAAAAGTCCAGGCCATCTTCGGTAGTGACAGTGCCACTGGAACTGAACTCCATGCTCTCGTGTTCAGTGACCGATTCAGTGGTTTTAACGCTGAGTTCGATACTGATGCTGCCAGGTGACATGGGTGGGATTGGTGTTTCGGAGTCTGGATGCTGGCAACAGAGATGATCGCCTATTTGCCCAGCTTGTGACAGGTCAGAATTGTCTGTCGCGGTTGCTTTTCCCTGCCCGGTAATGGCTTGTAGCAAGCTGCGGAACAGCTTTATCTGTGTCATTAGCTGCTGATCTTGAAAGTCCTGATTATGCTCAGAAGTGCGAAATTTCAAGCCCTCTTCAGTCATGACCAAAATCGAATTATTGTTAGGGTCTCCTTCGTTACCCGTTGTACCAGCAGCCTGATTTGACTGTTGCATTAACGCGGCGAAGCGTTGCCCCAAATCGTTATGTTCTGATGTGCCAAGCATGCCAGAACTTGCGTCCAAATACCCGGAAGTGAGAGTAGAGAATGTCCTGCTCTCACTTTTCTCGTGTTTGGAACTCATATTAATTTCACTTGTTTGAATAATCATTGAACATCTCCAATTAATATTTTAAACAGAGAAAGTACTGCGTTATTTGATATTCCACAGTAATAACTTTGAATAATAATCAAATGATCACAAACCAAAATTTATTAATTTGTGATAGTGCCCTTTGTTCAAATAACAACTTAATTTTCTAGTTTCTGCCTCGAGTAATATAAAATATCTGATTATAAAATGATATTTTATATGGCCCACGCCGATGCACTCGTGGTAAAAAGCAAAAGATCATAGGATAGTTTGCCTGTACCACATTGCGTGCAAAACACTTAACAAACCGTAGCCACTGCTTATGCTCAGAGAGCGGTGCGCAGCAATGCTATTAGCGTTTTTGCTAAGTAATTGAACATAGGGAAAGTATAATAAAAGACATTAAATCATAATCTTATCTAATGCTTTTAAAGTGATTCTAAGTTGAATTGCCTGTTGTTCATCTCCTTTATATTGCTCTATATTCTCTGCATAAAAATGCAGGGATAGATTATAGACTTCAAAATTAATCCAGCAATATCTATGCCACTAAAATATATGATTGAATTTCAAGCAGAGGAGGAGAGAGTAAATGGGTTATTATGCCGCTATTAAAGCTGCAGGGTGCTATATATCTATTGTTATTAATACTATAAGTTTTGAATAAGCAGAAAAAATAAATAATATGTATATTACAGTGAAGGTGTTATTTATTATGATCGATATTTAAAATAAAAAATGCCGGCAATATTAATTGTCCGGCGGCTGAGTTTTTAAATAAAGCGGCAACGTTTAGCCATTTTTTAATTTTTCCCAGGCCAGGTCTGCTACTTTACGGTAGCTTTTCCAGTCGCCTTTTAGCCAGCGTTGACGTCCTGCCTCTGCATAAAATAAATGCAGCTCATCACCAAAGAATTCCCAAATCTTTCCATTAGTGGGTATTAGTCCCTCGCCTAAACTAAGTGCGTTAGCGCAGTGTCCATTGTACAGAGGCCGATACTTTTCGGGGTTAGCCGAAAATTTATCGGCGGATGCCTGGCTGGCAAAGTACCAGTTGGCGTCCAAATGTTTAACGATGAAAGTTTTTTTTCCCTTTACTTGTTGGTGAGTCTCTCTCACTTGTGGGTCGTGATAGGCGACAGTATCGTGGCTGCCTATGGCCTTTTCTCCCCAGTAGCTTTTACTGACGACTTCGGTTGCAGAGGCGGCAGATGCCATTGCCAGAGCAATTAGAAAGCTGCACAAGGTAATTACTTGTTTCATTGCCAATTCCTTTTTGGTGATAAGTGTAAAGCATAGGTTATGTTATTAAGCCCAATATTTTCTCTGCGGGCTCAATCTATGCTTCATAGACCTAAAGCACAGCTTCAAGTTCCTTAAACCGCTACCTAGGATTTTAAGATATTGAAAATTAACTGGAAATACTGCTGTAGGATATCTGGCAGATAAAAAAGCTATGAGGCGGATTTTATCTGTTGTAATTAAACTACCGCCTATTGTTCGTCCTGATCATCAATTTTTTTGTGTTTAGCTATGTCATTGCTCAGTACTGCGGACATGGCAGCCGCTGATATAGCACTGGTCAATGCAGGTTTGTCTGCTGCTGAAGCTCCCGGTCGATTCAGTGTCTCTTCAGCGCTTTCTGAAGAATGGTGTAGTTTGTTTTGGTAGTCGAGTTTTTGTAACTGCTCCATTTCTTCGGATAAGCGTACTTTAACTTCCCGGTGGGCAAACTCTATGCCGGCGGCGGCTAATGCGTCGCGCACTCTGGTATAGGCAACCCGGCGTACCACCCACTGCTCTCCGGGTTTGGCAGTGAACTTCATGCGAATAATCAATGCAGACTCTTCTACTCGCAGCACTCCTTGAGACTTTAATGGCTGCAGCATGTTGGGGCCAATTTCAGGGTCTTCAAGCATTTTCTGGCCGATTTTCTTGATGATTTTCCGCACTTTTTCAATATCAACGTCATAGGGCAGGCGCAGTTCCAGTTTCATGGTGACCCAGTCGCGACTCAGATTCTTTACGGTGTTTATTTCACCATAGGGAACAGTTTGTACAGCGCCTAAATGGTGACGCAAGCGCATAGATCGAACGGAGAGCTTTTCTACAGTCCCTTTCATTCCGGCGACCTCCACGTATTCTCCTTTGCGAAAAGCATCGTCTATAAGGAAGAACATCCCGGATATAATGTCTTGTACTAGCTTTTGCGAGCCGAAGCCGATAGCGATACCAATGACACTGGCTCCGGCCAATAGCGGTCCAATTTGCACACCAAGAGAATATAGCACCGACATAACTACAATCAGTAATAACAGTATTAACAAGATAGTGCGAAATAGCGGTAGCAGCGTCTCGCTGCGACTTGCGGTAGCACTGGCGCCTTCGCCGTCCATCTCGGTGCTATCATCACTGTTACCATCGGGTAATAGTCGCTCCATCCACAGTTGGATGACCTCCCAGATAACAAAGCCCAGCAAGACAGTGACACCGATATCCATTGTAGAGGATAAGATGCTGCTGCCACCGGACGAGCTCAGCATTTTTAAGGGCTGAAACCCCCAAGCTTCGAGGAAACTCACGGCTAAAATAGCCAGTAACAAAAGACGCACGACGGATCGAACCAGGAAGATGAAGCGTTGCTTGCGTTTTAAAAAGCCCGGGGTTTGGAACATATCCAGAGCGACTAGCTTTAGTAACAGCGAAGAGACTAATAAATCAAGAATAGGAAACAGCAATGTTATCCACCATGCCAACTGTATCGCCTGCTGGCGCTTTAAATCTCCGCTTAAAGCGTGGATCTGCCAGTTTAAAAAAGCCATGCTGATCACAAAAGTAACCATGGAGGGCCAAATTAATGCCCGGTTTGCGAATGGGTATTTGCCCGAGCTATCGACAGTCTTAGTGCTGTCAAATAAAACCCGGTCAATGTCGTAGCGCTGACTCCAGACAAACCAGAAGATGATTGGGTTAATAATGAAGCTAAAGAGCACCGACATGGCCAGCAGGAAGTGCTCATCACTCAGACCATTGCTGTATAACAAAAAAAGAGCTTCCGTTCCCACTATATAGGCGAAGCCAAAGGCCGCCATGCATCGATAGACTGCTTGGTTGTTAATAGTGTCAGAAATCAATCCCAACCCTTTGGGGGCCGGGTAGATAATCAGCTTAAAGAGTAAAGTAGTCAGCCTGTAGAGCATTATCGTTGAAAACAGCGACTCGAACAGAAATGCATAGGAATTTGCAGCAGTACTCAGCTCAGAGGCGGAGAAAATCAGACCCGTGAGTAGTTCTCCCGCAACATAACCCCCGCCGGTAAAGATCATCAAGCCTACAAAATTAATGAAAAAATTATAGAAAGGATAACTGTTGCGCACAGTGGGATTATCGGTACTTTGCCTTGCTCTGTTGCTATCGACGCAGCGTTGCCAGCGATGTATTAACAGCCACTCCAAGCCTCTTGCCAGCAGCACTGTCAGCGTTAGGTGGCCAAGTAATTGCAGTAAGCCTGTTATTCCCCCGTGGGGGATAAAGGTTTTAAATACAAAGTTCACCTGTAACCAGAATGTATCAGTCGCGGCAAAGGTAGAGCGTATTCCTCGACCCAGAGGGGAGGAGGGGTCTTTGGCTCCTTTCAAAACGGAAAATACAGACTGTGGCTGTTGCAGGTCATTGCTCAAGTTAGAGGCTGCCTGCTGATGTATTTGTTCCAGTAGTAAGCTGCGCACTTGCCTCTCATCAAGAGGCGCAAGGAAATCTCCTATCTGCTCGGGCAAAATGTGCTCAGGTATTGATACTTGCCGCTCTTGATTGTCTGTAGAGTCGAAAAAAGATTGAGCGGGGACTGAAACAGACAGAGACAGCAGTGTTGTTAACAACAGCAGTTTAACTAAGGGTCGGGCTAAATCAATTATGTGCATAAACAACCTGAGAAATCGCTAAATAAATGAGTAGGTACTTAGGCTGCCAGCGGCACCTTTAAGTGTTACTTTTATCTGTGAATCATCAACAGAGCGAATCGGGGCATGCAGGGGCTACTTAGTATAAATCTGCTGTCTGTCGATAAAAAGCCTTCACAGTTTAATGACCTAAGCAGAATTGCTCAAGTAATTAGGCAAAACTAGGTTAAGGCATGATTTGCTCTTTGGTCTCCTTGGGGGATTAAAGCTGATCTGGCGCTTGCAGAGGTGTTGATCCGTGAATAGCGCTCAACAACAGACAATAGTCTGTTGTTGAGCTGAAATTGATAGTGTCAGAGGGATAGTTCCAGAGGGGTAGTGAAGATAAAAATGGTATTAGTGCAGTGGATTAGCTGTCACGCTTAGCTTTGCGTTGTTGCCACCATATAGCCAAACCGTACAGGCCAAAAATATAACCCAGGGCGCCTAAGATATCTTGAAAGCGGGCTTTTTCTTCTAAGCTATTTAGCTGTTCTGTCAGCGGCTGAATCTGCAGTGCTAGCTGCTCGGCAATCACCGATTGCAATTGCTGTTTCGAAAAAAGGTTTGACCGATCAGCTGCATCTTCGACTACTGGGGCTGCGCCTTGTGCTGTGGACTTGAGTCGTTGACTGGGTGCTTTCAACTGCCAGTTGGCCACGTGCCCATCGAGGCTGTCGGCAATAATTTGATAGTTACCAGCGATTAAGCTGAAGGCAAATTTTCCCTGCGGATCAGTGCTAGGTTTAGCAGTGATTTTACCGTTGCTATCGACTACCTTTAATGACAAATTAGCCACTGGGGCACCGCCGGCGAAGTAGACTTTGCCCCGCACTTGTAAAGCCTCTTGGTCGCTACCTATTGGTTGAGAGTAGGCAAATATTTTTAACAGATGGGCGCTCGCGCTGTGGCTAAACAACAGCGCTGTGAAGATCAGAACCGCTCGCATTACCATCAATTGCTGACCGCAGGATCGAAAGTGCTGGGGGATGTCCTGACTAAGAAGCCGACCACAACGGCGGTTACGGCTGCTTCAATAAACATCAGAGGGATGTTAGTTGCTAAGATGACTTTCATCATAGGTGCGAATTCTTGACCACTAAACACTAAGCTGGCACCGAGTAACGAAGTTGTCAGGGTAATCCCTGTTACGCCAGCGAGGGCGCCGATAATCATGGCAAAGCGTTTAGAGGCACCTGTTGGGTTGGAGAGCTGAGAAAGCAGTAGCGGTCGCAAAACCATGGCCACAACAATGGCAGGTAACGCCATATTAAAGGTATTAACCCCAAGCACTAATAAACCCCCGTAACCGAAAAACATCAGCTGCAGTATCAGTGCTACGAAGATAGCCGGAACAGCAGCCCAGCCGAGCATTAATCCCATCAAGCCATTAAACAACAAGTGAATGGAGCTGGGACCAACCGGGAAAGTAATCATCGAGGAGATAAAAAACACCGCCGCCAGCATTGCTGTCTGCGGTATTTTATCGTTATCTAATTTTTTCAAACCGTAGCTGAGCACGACAATTGTACCCAGCGCACCCAGCGTCAGTATTGGCGTACTGACTACGCCGTCTGGAATATGTGCCATTTATACACCTTTATTGCATTGCTTTAGCGTTGATCCAGATTAAACCACCGAGTTCGACCGGGACCCTGTCGCCAGTTGGCGCATTAAGCTGGTAGTCAGCGTCCATCAGTGCTGCGAAGCCCCACCATCCGGCCCTGGGCATGACATAACTGAAAGTGCCATTGGCGTCAGCTTTGATCACTTGAGTGATATAGCTATCGGTGGGAGCAGTGACAGAGCCGTCGTTTCGCCACTCCACTTCAACCTCGGCAAATGGCACCGCTTTTCCCTGCCTTTTGACGATACCGCGAAAGGCATTGCCAACCCACAAGCTGTACGGGCGGGTTAGAGGTTCTATTTCCACCGGTAAATTTAAGTTTTGATCCCAGCCGGTAAAGTCGCCATAGCCATCTACTATTACCTTGCTGTAATGGATGATCATCTTGCCCTCGGATGGCTCCCAATAGGGGTGTGGCTCGATGGCAAAACTTAAATCACCGGGCTCAGTCACTTGATAGCTAAATGACCACTGCTGAGCGCCGTTGTCGCCTGTCGCCTGTAAAGACGACAGTAAATCGGAGCGAGTGCCGTTACTGAAAACGCTCAGTGATTTTGGCTTTTGCATATTCATCACCGGTCCCTGAGTCATAGGGTGGGTGAAGCGCACTTCGAAGTTTAGTGGCTGTTGGCGGTCACTGTTTAAAAAATCGCGATCGGGTATTATTTCCTGGAAATGTGCGTAGCTGTTGCTGCTGGCAATAACCAGGGCGCAGGCGTAAAGTGTTTTGCTACATGCTTGTTTAATATGAGTGAAACGGGACATAGATGCCTTATGATAAAAATATAATTCGTGTGAATGAGCCGTGCAAATAATAGGTTATATCATACGAATTTACAATTATTCATACTGTTTTTTTACAGTTTTAAAGTGCAATGGGCAGGGCTCATAAGATTAAGTTTTGGGAGAAGAGCAATGCAAGCAGTACAATTGCATGCAATTAAGCAAAGTGTCTATTGTCAAATAGTCACTTTGGTATTGCGGCTGAAAAATGTAGATTTCCAACTGATAGAAACGAATGTTTTTGCCTGTGAAGAGATAAAGGCGTCACATGCTGTACTGCACCCGTTTAAAAAGATACCGGTGCTCACCCATGGCGACTTTACCCTCTACGAAACGGTGGCTATTACCCGCTATATAGATGAAAGTTTCGCTGGCAGGGTACTGCAGCCAACCACCGCAGCGCAGCGAGCGAAAATGACCCAGATTATTTCGTTGATGGACAGCTATGCCTACCAGCCTATGGTCTGGGGGATATATGTGGAATGTTCAGTTAGGCCCGCCAGAGGCGAGCAGCCAACCCCTGAAGTGGTCACGGCTGCCATAGAAGCAGCGAGCGTCTGTCTCAACGTACTGGCCGAGTTATTGGCTGAGCAATCCTATTTTTGCTCAGAACAGCTGACACTGGCTGACTGCCATGTACAGCCAATGCTTGAATGTCTGGGAAAATGCCTGCAGGGAAAGGCATTATTACGAAATCACCCAAATTTGCAGCAGTGGCTATTGAGAATGCAGCAGCAAGTGGCTCTGGCTCGTTAGGTTTTGGGAGTGCTGTGAATATGGGCCTTACCCTCGTGATGGTAATGCTCCACCTCGACCGGTACTAGATAAGCTTTGCCGTGGCGAACCCCGGGTCTGGCTATTATATCGTTGCAAAATTCTCTTATCTTATTGGTGTCACCATTGAGCATAACTGTTTCCATACAGTGATCGTGATCCAGAGGCACCCTTAACGTCGAGACGGCAATGTTGTGATTGGCGTGTTGGGCCTGGGCAAGTTTGGCTGCTAACTCGCGCTCCTGATGGTTGTAGACATAAGTCATGGAGCCAATGCAATCGCCGCCTATGGGTTTTTCAAGGCCTTGTTGCTCCAATTTATCGCGGATTAAATCACGCATACCCTCAGAGCGGTTTTTATACCCATGGGCTTTTAAATACTGATCAAATTGCTCAGCGAGTTCTGAATCTAACGAAATTGTTAACCTTTCCATATAGATACCTGTATCAGTTGTGCGGGTCTTGCTAAATTTAAACGATTCGATGTGGCTGTAGTTCGATTAACTCGACGATTACTCCTAACAGTATCACTTTGCCCTGGTAGCGCTCATCACCTGTAGCCGAGAATTCAAAATGGTATTCTCGTCTCAGGGTTAGCTGACCGGTAGGATTGCGCTTGGGGCGAATCTTTTTCAAGCTGACACTGCCATCCAAAAGCTGCAAGTTTAACTTTTTGCATTCAACCCTGGCAGCAGCAAGTGCGATTTCACGTACCTTCTGTCCGTTAATCCAATACAAAATAGCTAAACAAAGTAGTGAAACTATAAAAACATCAAACAATTCAAAGTACATGTAATTACCGAATAACAAAGTTGGGGCGAGTAAAATAAGTTGCTAGATTATCACCATTGATTGACATGACAAGTAAAGCTTGTCTTTGGAGCTGATAAATAGCGCTTGATAAAACGGCTGATTGTATAACAACCGCTTTTTGTGTTCTGTGTTTACTCGCCAGTGAACATATACTGGAAATCCAACATATATATAGACGCAACGGCAAATTGAGCTGGCGAATTTATACGGAGTTGTCCATCATAGTGCTGATCACTAATCGAGAGGCCGCAAGCGTGTGCAGCTTACTCAAACAGTAACAAAGCCTCTTTATAATTACGGTTTAATAACCAGGGACTCTTAAGAAAAATGCAGGTGATGATTGACTTTATCGTTCACAGTGGTTGGGATTTAATCGCCCTTGTTTGGTTTTTATGCTGTTTTAAAGGCTATTTGTATTATGCCAGGTATAAAAGTTACGACACTCCCTGTCTGGCGAATGTGCTGCACAAGTATCGCTATGAGTGGATGATGCATATGCTGGAAAGAGAAGTGCGAATAGCTGATGAAACGACCATCGCCAACTTAGAGCGCAGTGTGTCTTTCTTTGCCTCAACCACTATATTAATCATCGCCGGTCTGATTACTTTGTTAGGTTCAAGTGACATAGTGATCAAAGTATTGGCGGATTTACCGGTTATTTCAACGCAGACCCAAGGTTGGAGTTTCAAAATCATCTGTTTAATTGTGGTTTTTTTGTATGCTTTCTTTAAATTTACCTGGAGCTTGCGCCAATATGGTTTTTTATCGGTGATGGTCGGGAGTGCACCCGCACCTGCGGATAATTGCTCGGACGAAGGCAAAAGGTTTCACGCCGAGCGCATTGCTCTAATGTGCTCTAAAGCGGCTGGCAATTTTAACTTAGGCTTGCGTACCTATTATTTTTCAGTATCTATGTTGGCTTGGTTCATCTCTCCGCTGCTGTTTATGTTCAGCGCTGCTTTTGTCGCGCTTATCCTCTATCGCAGAGAGTTTCGCTCTGAGACTCTGCAAAATTTGATGATGAATTTAGGTGAAATCGGCAAGATTAACTTGGACAAAAAGAAGGCAAAGAGAAGCGATATATGAATTTACCGTAGCCATTGAACGCCTGGTTCAGTGGCTGTTGGCTGGCTAGATGTCGCAGCTGGCTGAAAATCTAGATAAATAACTTAATAGTCCCCCTTGAATATAGCGTCTGCGCCCCCATTTCTGCTTTCAGGTATTGAATTAATAAATAGATTAGCAGCAATTGGCTGTTACTCTGTAGCACAGGATCAAACTTAAATGACTACTGAAACCCAGCAAGAAACGTTAGGCTTCCAAACGGAAGTTAAACAGTTACTGAACTTAATGATCAACTCTCTATACTCTAACAAAGAAATATTTTTACGTGAGTTGGTTTCTAACGCGTCTGATGCCGCAGAAAAGCTCAGATACGAAGCGCTGGAAAATGGAGATTTATACGAAGGTGATGGTGATTTAAATATCCACATCAGCTTTGACAAGGAAGCTAAGACCGTCACTATCGAAGATAATGGCATAGGCATGACGCGTCAGGAAGTGGTTGACCACTTGGGAACAATCGCCAAATCTGGTACCGCTAGCTTCCTGGGGCAGTTGACAGGTGATGAGTCTAAAGACAGTCAGTTAATCGGTCAGTTCGGCGTAGGTTTCTACTCGGCCTTCATCGTTGCTAAATCAGTTGATGTTTTCACTCGTAAAGCCGGTGCAGATTCCAGCGAAGGTGTTCACTGGAGCTCTGAAGGTGAAGGTGAGTTCACGCTGGGCACTGTTGATAAAACCAAGCGTGGTACGCAGATTGTCTTGCACCTTAAAGACGATGAGCTAGAATTTGCCGATGGTAGTCGTCTGCGTCATTTAATTCGCAAGTACTCTGATCACATTGCACTTCCTATCCTTATGCAGCAAGAAGCACCATTTGTGCCACCTGCAGAAGAAGGTGAAGAGCCTAAAGAAGTAGAACCTGTTGTGCTTGAAGATGAGACTGTAAACTCAGCTTCAGCGCTGTGGACGCGCAATAAGTCCGATGTAAGTAAGGAAGATTACAGCGAATTTTATAAGCACGTATCCCACGATCACAGCGATCCGATAACATGGACTCACAACCGCGTTGAGGGCAAGCAGGAATATACCAGCCTTTTATATGTGCCTACCAATGCTCCACATGATCTTTGGAATCGTGAAGCGCCACGTGGTTTGAAGTTGTACATCCAGCGTGTCTTCATCATGGATCAGGTTGATGAATTTTTACCTATGTACCTGAGATTCATCAAAGGTGTAGTGGACTCTGCAAGCTTGTCACTGAATATCTCTCGCGAGATATTGCAGAAAGATCCAAGTGCAGAAAAGTTAGGTGCTGCTTTAACTAAGCGCGCGCTGGATATGTTATCTAAATTGAGCAAAGATGAAGACAAGTACCAGACGTTCTGGAAAGCATTTGGCAACGTGATCAAAGAGGGGCCGGCAGAAGATTTTGCCAACCGCGAAAAGGTTATGAAACTGATGCGCTTTGCCTCTACTCACAATGATACTGATGCACAAAGTGTTTCCCTGACCAGCTACATTGAGCGTATGCAGGAAACTCAGGAAAAGATCTACTACGTCACAGCTGAGAACTACAATACCGCTAAAAACAGCCCGCACCTGGAAATCTTCCGCAAAAAAGGTATCGAAGTACTGCTACTTACCGAGCGCATCGACGAGTGGATGATGAGTCATATCTTCGACTTTGATGGCAAGTCTTTCCAAGACGTCGCTAAAGGTGAACTGGACCTTGGTGATAAAGATAACGAAGAAGAAAAGAAAGCTCAAGAAGAGGCAGCAAAAGAGGCGGAGGGGCTGACAGAGCGTCTGAAAGAGAGCCTAACGGATAAAGTGTCTGAAGTACGTGTCACTAACCGTCTAACTGACTCTCCCGCCTGTCTGGTATTGAATGCCTACGACATGGGTGCACAGATGCGCGCTATCATGGAAGCTGCAGGTCAAGATGCTCCAGATTCTAAGCCGATTTTTGAAGTAAACGTCGATCACCCGTTAATCCAAAAAATGGACAACGAGACTGACGAAGACCGCTTTAATGATTTAGCTAACATTATCTTTGACCAGGCCGATTTGGCCTCAGGTGGTCAGTTAGATGATCCGGCCAGTTATGTAGCACGTCTTAATAAGTTATTGCTAGAGCTTAGCAAGTAAAATAAGCGCGTTAAAAAACCAGCCTAGTGCTGGTTTTTTTTGCCTTAAATTTTATGTTAAAGATAGTTTAAATTGACTGATCAGTGGTGAGCCAATAATCTACTGCTGAATATTCACACCCAAATACAAGGAGATGAGCAATGAAAAGCCATGAAGTTGACTATGAAATTATCGGTGAAGCCTGCCAATTAGTAGAGATAGAGTTGGACCCGGGTGAGACGGTGATTGCTGAAGCCGGGGCGATGAATTATCTGGAAGAGGGAATAGAGTTTGAGTCTAAAATGGGCGATGGCTCTGACCCCGATGAGGGGCTGATGTCGAAGATGTTCGGTGCTGCCAAGCGCAAACTGACAGGTGAATCTGTGTTCATTACCCACTTTACTAATAGTGGCTCAGCAAAACGCCGGGTAGCCTTCTCTGCGCCTTATCCTGGCAGTATCGTGGCCTTAGATATGGCTGAGCTGGGTGGGCGGGTGATTTGTCAAAAAGATTCATTTTTAGCCGCTGCACTAGGGACTAAAATTTCAGTCACCTTTAACAGAAAGCTGGGAGCTGGTTTTTTTGGCGGAGAAGGCTTTATCCTGCAGAGCTTAGAAGGAGACGGAAAAGCATTTATCCACGCCGGTGGGACCTTAATCAAAAAGCAGCTGACAGGAGAGACACTGCGAGTAGATAGCGGCTGCCTGGTGGGATTTACCGAGGGGATTAACTACGACATCGAGCGCGCAGGCAGTTTGAAATCAATGATATTTGGTGGCGAGGGGTTGTTTTTGGCTACTCTTTCAGGGCATGGCACAGTGTGGTTGCAAAGTATGCCGTTTTCGCGCCTTGCAGATCGAATCATCCAAAGTGCTCCCAGTGTAAGCGGTAATAAGATAGGTGAAGATTAACAGTGCGATAATATAGTTGACTGCTGATAGTGTATGGGGTTAGTTTATTTTCTGTTCATATAGTGTAAATAGGAGATATGCATGAAAAATCGGCCACTAGCTCTGCCTGTATCTAAGCGATATCAGTACAAATTTAGTGCCTGTCAGTCCTTTTCGGTCCCCATTGGTGTTGCATGGTGCAGCCTAGGCTGCCTGTGTATGGCATTACTTGCAACTAACGCCTGGGCCCTTACCCCCGCAGCAGAAAAGCAACTGATAAAACGCTGTGACAAGATTAACGCCAAGATCAAAAAAACCAAACTCACCAGCAGGTTGGGGGGGAGCTCGGCAAAAATGGAAAAGTTACGCCTAAAAGTTTATGCCTTGGACGATGAGTATTTTGAGCATAAATGTATTTTAGTAAGGTCAAAATTAAAAATGTTTTAAGCTCAGAGCAGCTGCTGTAACTGGCAGTAAACTACTAAAGGGTTTGATGTTGCCGGCGCTGTTAAATCAGTGCTGTTTAATAGCCAAAGAGCATTGATGAGAAGTATTTTCTCCGTGATCAACGCAGCATCAGCCAAGTGTTATTAGATTGAATAGTAGGCATTAAGCTGCTTTTATGTGTATTAAAAATACAAAATACATAATATACAATACATACTATAATTATTGAGCCTTACTGGTTGGCTATGAGATGGCTAGCTAAAAACCTGAGAGGCAATAAGACTGCATAAATTTAGCACAGCTTTCTGGCTGCAATTAGATTTATTCCTAGCTTCAACAACACAGAAATATTAATATTCAGGCTATTAATTTGTAATAAAAGGGTAATCTGTTGAAACTGTCTCTTATTGCTGTGCTTATTCTTCTGCCTTCTTTTTCAGTACAGGCGGCGCTAACGGAGCAACAAAAAGTACAAAAAATCGCCATTTGTAATGAAATTAACATCGCTATAGGTCACGCCCGAGACCGCCAGCGCGGTGCAAAGATCAGTGGCTATTCGAGATATTCAGGTCAAACACGTAAACAGCTGGATCGTCTGTACTGGGATGAAAAATGCATTCTAGTAAGATCTTCTTTAAAAATGCCATAAAAATGACCACCAGTGGTTATCGAACATCAGTTATAGGGCATCGCTAATAAGGGCTCTAGTGGCGTTATCTGCAACAAAGAGGTGGATCTGCAAGGTCCGATTATCATAGGTTGGGGCAGCAGAGCTGCTGTGCAGGTTTGGACAAGCTGCTGGCTGTTCACTGCTACGACAGAAACGGAATAAAAATAATAATAGAGCACGGAAGAATTGATGAATTTCTCAAGGTTTAAGCTCAATACACCAGCTGTCT
>MABF01000198.1 GCA_002163025.1 'Osedax' symbiont bacterium Rs2_46_30_T18 | reverse complement strand
AGTTGGCGGTGGACATGTCGGCCCGGATAGCAGGGGGGGATTTACGCGAGCTTGAGCATATTTCCGCTAACGATGAAACCGGCGAGCTATTGTCATCACTGGATACCATGCGTGGTAATATTTTTGAGGCGCAACGAGGGTTTGTTCTAACCGCGGCCTTCACCGATGCCACGGAGGGGGATAGTTCAAAACAAGCTTTAATAAAGGCCACCGGGTCCATAAGAGAGTTGTTCAACTTTCCCTGTTGCGCCTTGTTTGTGGCCACAGATAACAACAGCTTATCCTGTGTCAACATAGCGACCCTGGATAGTAATAACCTGAATGTTGATATGTTGCAGCAATTTGATATCGCCGAGAATTGTTTTAAGTTAAAACGCAAAACCTCCTTTGAATTTAGCCTACAAGATGAAAAACTAAATTTTAATTTTGGGCTAGGTAAGGCCGAATTATTTAGCTTGCAATCACACCCCTTATTTTACAATAACCAGTGCATTGCCGTGTTGGTTACCTGCCATATTTCATTACCTAAAAGCAATGATATGCAACTGCTTGAGCAGTGCAATGAAAGGCTGGCATTGAAAGTCCATGCCTATCTTGCCGAATTAGAGCGCGAAAATTTGCTCATGGATCTTGAGCAACGTGCCAGTGAGCTGGAAGAGCTCAATGACAAAAATGTGCAGTTAAACGCCGCTAAATCGGAATTTCTGGCCTGTATGAGTCATGAAATTCGCACCCCCATGAATGGCATCATGGGCATGCTGGGATTATTAATGCGCGCCAATCTGCCCCAGGATCAATATCACTATGCTGATGTGGCTAACGATTGTGCTAAATCTTTATTGTTGATTATCAATGACATTCTTGATTTCACTAAAATTGAATCCGGCAAACTGGAACTGGAAGAAATTGAATTTGACCTGCGCACCGAACTGG
>MABF01000049.1 GCA_002163025.1 'Osedax' symbiont bacterium Rs2_46_30_T18 | reverse complement strand
GTTATCGTTCATATAAGTGGCCACTTCGCTCCATGAAAAATTTTCATAGGCATGCTTAATCGCCGCCACTGAGGCTTCATTTGCCAAACCTCTACCGCGAGCGTCAGGTAACAGCCACCAGGTCAGCTCCCGCGGCCAGCCCTTCCCCTGCCAGTATCCGCAAACTCCCAACAGTTCGGATGAACGCTTATCTTTGATCGCCCATACCCCAAAACCCGATAAATACCACGAGCCCAGATCAGCGTTTAATCGGCTCCAGGCGGCAGCGCTTGAGATAGGTCCGCCATAGGCCTTGGATGCATCTGCATCGGTATAAAAATTGCAGTACAGTTGTTCACAATTTCTATCTAATGGGACTAATTGCAGACGTTCTGTTTCGAGTGTGGGGATCATGTTGGGTGCGTCACTTAGTGGCATGCGAATTGAAGCAGAAAATTATATACCTTATTGACAAAAAATGAGAGCCAATAAGGGGCGACTATTACTTAGAGTCTGTTAAACCACTGGGTTAATGGCGACTCTGGCTTAAGCAGGCAGCGCTCGGCGAGTAAACCGGCGAGCATTTGTCGATCCCCAGATTTTCTGGCAGCCTCAAGCAAGGTCAAGTTCAATATATCTCGTTGAGCGATAGATCCACCCATTAAATGGGATAAGTGTCGGCTGCTTGTCAGTAATCTTTTGGCGGTGCTAAAGTCGCCATCGGCAAAAGCTATAATTGCTTTAAGAATAGGCAGCCCCGCCAGGCGAATGATCATTGATCGGGTGCTATCACTCTCAGCCTGATGCTCTAAAACAGCAATCAACAGCTGCGCTTCCTGGTTGCGCCCACTCATCACAAAAGACATCATCGCGTGCATGTCGTTAAAGGGCATGTAAGCTTGATCGATAAATTTGCAATAGTTATCTGCCACACTCTGCCAGCGGTTGCCAACATCGCAACCCAACAGCGTCAATCGCCAGAGCAATGCGACCGCATCGTGCATGTCCATTAGCTCAGAATCGGCGTGCACTTTCAGGTGTTGATCGTAGACTACCAGTGCCCGATCAAATTCACATTGTTCCAGCATAAATAAGGTCGAGTGCCAGCGGTTGTGAATGGCCAAATAGTTGTCTCTTGACCAGTGCTCTTCACTGCGCTGCATAAAGGCCATACCCTGCTGAGACTCTCCCTGCATTTCATAGCAGTGCGCCAGAGCGTGAGTACCCCAAGCGTCTTGCGGGTTTAAGTTTAAGCACTGTTCTGCCATAGCCTCTGCCTGAGGGTAGTGGCCAGATTCTTCAAGGCCAAAGGCGAGCATGCCATACAGATAAGAGCTGTCTTGATCGGCCGTTGACCAATGTTTTAATACTCTGGCGCAGCGGTCCCGATTAGAGTGGGACTGACCCAGCAAAAAATCGATTTGATGACCAAATTGCAGCGCTGTCAGATCCCTTGGGTAGTAGTGCAGTATATCGGCGTAGACTTGGGAGGCTGCGTACCAATTCCCGTCCAGCCATTGTCCAATCGCCTTGATATGACCTAGTTCCCGGTCATTGGCGGCGTGGGACAGTTGCTGCAGTATCTGGTACTTGTTGGCCAGTTTGTGTTGCTGGTTGAAGTCGCTGGCGATTAAATGCATCCCGGCGCGAAAGCAGTGCCCCATAATGAAGTCCGGGGAGCGTTGCAGAACCTGGTTAATTTTATTGATTGGGTCAGGTTTATAGCCGAGCAAGTCTTGAGCAGCGCTGTAAAAATCGTCTACATCTCGTTGCTGATGGTGCGATACAGCTGCGCCAAATCCATCGGTTAATGCCATGCGGGGCTCTCTATATTGTTATTGACTGTGACGGTCTAAGTTATCGCAGATATCGGCTAGCTGCCAGTAAACAAATGCCGCTGCAAGACCAGTTGACAGCGGCATTGCCAGCAGTCATGAGACTGCCGGTGAGGAAATTGCTAAGGCTATTCTTTTGATTGCAATTTAAGGTAGCCATCTCTGGTCTGAGGAGTTTTCATCTTCAGAACCGACCCGGCAACTTGGTTGCGCAGCATTTGCGCGGTGCCGCCACCAATGGTAAACATCCTGGCATCTCGGGCCATGCGCTCCATCGGTAGAGAGCGGCCGTAACCGACTGCCCCGTGAACTTGCAGGGCGCTGTTGGTGACAGCAATAGCGTTGTCGGCGGCGAAGATCTTCGCCTGAGCAGCTGCGTTTTTGTCTGGGTAGCCACTTGCGCCACTGAGGGCGGCTTTGTAAATCAGTGCCTGAGAGGCCGCTAAGCCGGTAGCCATATCGGCAATCATCCACTGGATACCCTGGAATTCGGCAATCGGGCGGCCAAACTGCTCGCGGCTTTTGACAAATTCCAGTGCTCGCTCGTAAGCGCCCTGGGCAATACCGTGGGCAACAGTTGCGGCGCCGACTCGCTGTGCATTGTAAGCGCTCATCAGTGCGCCGAAACCACCTTTAAAGCCGTGAGGTAATTGGATAACATGCTTAACGGGAATGACCATGTCTTTGAATAACAGTTGTGTTTCCGGGATGCCGCGCAAGCCCATCGCATACTCGCGCTCACCGACTATTAAACCTTCAGTTTTACCGCGAATCGCGATAAACCCGCCTATCCCCTGATCGACACCCTCTTCGATAACCCGAGCAAAAATTAAATGTAACTTAGAGACACCACCACCGGTAATCCAGTGTTTTTCACCGTTGATAATATAGTTGTCGCCCTGCCTGAGCGCTACAGTGGTCATTTCTGTGGCGGCGCTGCCGGCGTTTGGCTCGGTGATGCAAATAGCAGGTTTGTCGCCTTTGAGAACCAGTGAGGCAGCTAGTTTTTTCTGCTCATCGCTGCCGTAGCCCATGATAGCGCCGACACCACCCATGTTGGCTTCTACTACTATACGGGCGGTGACTCCGCAGTTGCGGGCCATCTGCTCTATGACCAATACCGTATCAAAATATGATAGGCCCCGGCCACCGTATTCTATGGGGATAGTCATGCCCATAAAACCCGCTTGCGTGAGTCTCTCTACAGTGTCCCATGGATACTCTTCGCTTTGATCCACCTCGGCCGCCCGAGATTTGACGTGGCTGTCGGATAGTTCTTTGGCCTGCTGCTGCAGCTTGTGTTGTTCTTTAGTCAATTGGAACACAGTTAACTCTCCTAATTTTTATTAATATTATTCGGATTGTAGTTGTTGCAGTTCGGCTAAGATTTCTTCGCTATCGGCGCCGCATTTAGGAGGTGGGCGTCTATAGCTGACAGGTGTAGCAGAGAACTTGATCGGGTTGCCGATCAGTTCGACGCGGCCGCTGCGTACGGTTGGATCCGGCATACTTATTTTCATTTCCCGCGCCGCTACTTGTTCTGTGGCAAACACTTCAGGCAAGGTATTGATAGGCCCGCCGGGTATAGTCGCCAGATCCATCTGTGCCAGTAGGGTGTCTTTATGCTGCATCGACAGCAGCGGGGTTAATAGCTCAATTAGCTGTTTGCGGTTTTTCAGGCGCATTGTATTTGTACTAAATCTTGAATCTATCGCTAATTCAGCGGCACCTAACAAATTGCAAAAACGCACAAACTGCGCGTCATTACCGACGGCAACAATGAGGTGTCCGTCCGCCACCTGAAAAACCTGGTAGGGGACTATATTGGGGTGTTGATTACCGCGGCGTAGGGGCTGCTCGCCTGAGAGTAAATAATTAGTGCCCTCGTTGATCAGCCAGGCAGTCTGCACATCGACCAGTGCGATGTCTATGTGCTGTCCGCCACCCCCGGATTTTTGATGGTAGAGCGCGGCCAGGATCGCTGAACTGGCATACATACCGGTCATTACATCGCAGATACCCACCCCTACTTTCATCGGCTCGCCCTCGGGGTCTCCGGTTAAACTCATGATGCCGCCGAACCCCTGCGCTAGTAGGTCATAACCTGCCTTATGGGCATTCGGGCCAGTCTGGCCAAAGCCGGTGATAGAGCAGTAAACCAGCTCTGGGAAATCCTTGCATAGATCCGAGTAAGCCAGGCCATATTTTTTCAGTCCACCGACTTTGAAGTTTTCTATTAATACATCACAAGTTGCCAGTAGTTCGCGTATTTTCCTGGC
>MABF01000004.1 GCA_002163025.1 'Osedax' symbiont bacterium Rs2_46_30_T18 | reverse complement strand
TGCAGTACGCCTCTGGGTAGGAAAGCGACCACAAACATAAACAGTAGTCCCAAGGTCAAGTGCCATCCCTCACCGACAAACATTGAAGAAATTGCCACCATGGTATCCTCCAACCAATCTGGGAGTAATGCATAAAAGCTGTGCAGATCCACCTGGTTAACTGCGGAGAAGATATTTTCAAAATACTTAATGATAATAACGCCGAGTAACGGGCCAAATAATGTACCAACGCCTCCGAGTATGGTCATTAGTATTACCTCACCGGATGCGGTCCACTGCATCCTCTCTGCACCGGCTAGCGGGTCAGTTGCCGCTAGCAGTCCGCCTGCAAGTCCCGCGTACATTCCGGAAATAACAAAGGCTGTCAGTAAGTAGGGCTTAGTATTAAAGCCTAAGTAGCGCATGCGATTTTGGTTGGATTTGATCGCCTTGAGCTTTAAACCGAAGGATGAGTTGAAAATTTTCAATGAGATATAGAAGGCCAAAATCATGATAACGGCGGAGATATAAAACCCGGAGTATCCACTGGTTTCTATGCCAAAGAGGGTCGTTGAAGGCAGGCCTTCACCCGCCTCGCTGAACATCCTGTCAATAATCCGCGGGTCACTTTTAGCCAGCTGCAGTCCCGTTTCACCGTTAGTGATAGGTGTAAGCACTGAGTAGGCGAGGTTATAGCACATCTGGGCGAAGGCCAAGGTCAGAATAGAGAAGTATATACCTGACCTGCGCAGGGCGATATAGCCCATGGCAACGGCAAATATACCTGACATTAACACACTTAACAGAATCGCCGGAATGATGTTCATCGACAGTAGTTTGAATGACCAGACCGCGGTATATGAGCCCACTCCTAGAAAGGCGGCGTGGCCAAAGGAAAGGTAACCTGTCAGGCCAAACAATATGTTGTAGCCAATGGCAAAAACCCCAAAGATAACAAATTTCTGCAAAATATCGGGGTAAGCGGCACCAAACGGAGACATCCAGATTGGCATAGATAAGACCACTGCGGAGAAAATAGCCATTATCACCCAGTGTTTTTTTATTAAGTTTTTCATATTAGTTTTCAAAAACCCCCTTAACACCCATCAGGCCACGCGGTCTGACTAATAGAACAACTACGGCAACTAAATAGATTATGATTTGATCGATTCCCGGAATGATCGCTTTAACTTCATTCATCGAGGCAAAAGATTGCAGTACTCCTAGTAAGAATCCCGCTGCGACAGCGCCCGGGAGAGATCCCATTCCGCCTACAACGACCACTACGAAAGTGAGTACCAGAAAATCCATGCCTAGATGGAAATCTGGAGGAACTATAGGCGCATACATCACCCCGGCTACTCCGGCTACCACGGCTGATAGGCTGAAAACGATGGTAAAACGTCTCTCTATATTGATACCCAACATACCGACCATTTCACGATTTTGGATCCCGGCTCTGACAACCATGCCAAAAGTGGTAAATTTAAGAAAGGCGAACACGGCACTTATTACACAGAGGGAAAAGCCTAAATAAATAAGCCGCCACCAGGGGTAGACAACATTATCACCTAAACCAAAATACTGACCGATATTAGCACTACCAGACACAACATCCGGCGCGGGGGTAGGGATAGGGTTGGCACCAAAGATATGCCGGACTATTTCTTGTATGACGATAGCCATACCAAAAGTGAAGAGGATTTGCGAGGCGTGATCTCGCTTGTAAAAATATTGGATGAAACCGCGCTCCAACACCCAGCCCACTAATAACATCACTGGAACAGCGAACAGAATTGATAGTGGTACGGCATAATCGATGATGGCTGCGCCAGTGTCCCCCCACCAAATTTCCAGATAAGGTACCTCTTTGTAGGCATCAAAAAAGGTGATGCTCTCATCTTTAACCGATTTTGAAACAGTGAGTAGCTTGTTAAAAGTTACCGCGCAAAATGCCCCTAGCATGAAGAGTGCGCCATGGGCAAAATTAACGATTCCCAATGTGCCAAATGCTAAGGTGAGTCCTAGGGCGATAAGTGCATAAGCGCCGCCTTTGTCCAAACCATTAAGTAGCTGTAAGAGTATTGCATCCATAAGATTAAACAACATCGCTAGTGTAGGGCGAAAATAAGTGGGCGTAGTCAGGCAGTCAAAATATGATTTTTAATCTCATCCACAAAAGCTAATTAGATCAACTAATCATTTCGAAAATCAATTACAGTGCATGCTTTTCCAATCGAGTAGAGATCAGGCCAAAGCCGCTTTAAAGCATAAACACCTAAAACGTTCTACAAAATAGTCTATTGATGCAGCATTTTGCAGTAGGTTCCAGTTTACTCATTACTCTGGATACACATTGTCATGTTATGAGTAATATGATTTTTATTGTAATTATCGAAGTTATGGACAGAGGCAAAAAGTTATTTAACGGACCATAGACCCATTTTAGTTTTGCTCTAGGTTATATAAATCGTCAGCTGTTATCTTTGAAATACAACAGCTGACTTCGTTCAATCAGGGTCTGAATTGAGTTATCCAGGCCCTGAGTTTTACCTGTGCTTAGCCTTTGTAAGGACCTAGCTCGCCACCAAAGATCTTGGCATCGTATTCAACTTGTGAACGCGGTACTTGTTGTACCACTTCGAGTAAATCAAACTGACTTTGGGCTTTTTCATTACCTTTTACGACCAATACATCCTTGAAGCACTGATGATCTTCTGCACGGTACTCTGTTTCGCCGTTACCCATACCATCAAACTTGTGACCTTCTAATGCCTTGATAACTTCTGGTGGATAGAAAGTACCGGCTCTCTCACAGGCATCTGCATACAATAACGTTTGTACGTAGCAAGTATGTGCCGCCTGAGATGGTGGGAACCCGTATTCTGCACCAAAGGATTTAACAAAAGCTTGTGAACCTGCATCTTGTAGGGTCCAGTTCCAGTTGGTTGTTCCCAAAATACCTTTGATGTTATCTCCAGCACCCTGCGCCATTAATCTAGAGAATAAAGGAACGATAATTTGGAAATCCTTACCGTTAACTTGCTTGTCTCTTAGACCAAACTGCACCGCTTGAGTCAGTGAGTTGATCATGTCTTTACCGTAGTGGTTCAAGATTAAGACATCGGCACCTGAGTTTAATACTGGGGTGATATACTGAGAGAAATCACCGGCACCAACAGGTGTTCTTACGGTTTTGGTGGTGTTCCAACCTAGCGCTTCTGTAGTGTTTTTAATAGATTCTTCCTGAGTCCAACCCCAAGTGTAATCAGCGGTTAGGTGGTAGGCGTTGCGCTCATTGCCGTATTCCTTTTCCAGTACAGGGCCAAGAGCTGATCCAGACATATGCGCGTTAAAGAAATGGCGGAAACCATAGCGACGCTTGTCTTTACCGGTAGTATCGTTGGAGTGGGTTAAACCCGCCATGAAGATGATGCCTGCTTCCTGGGCGAACGATTGCTGGGCAATTGCAACTCCCGAAGATGATCCACCAGAGAACATGATGACTTTATCTTTTTCAATCATGCGCTTTGCAGATGCACGGGCAGCGTCTGATTTAGTTTGAGTATCACCGGTAACAAAAGCGACTTTCTTACCTAAAATACCATTACCTGTGAGCATTGAGGGCTTCATAGTGTTCATCAGACCACCATCACCTTCTCCATTCAAATGCTGAACGGCCAATTTGTATGCTCTGAGCTCATCCGCCCCTTCGTCTGCATATGCACCAGACTGGGGAATGTTAAAGCCCAGTGTAACAGTGGATAGTTTGCTTGGGTCATTAGGAAACTCATTTGCCCATGCGTTTCGTGTATAAAACATTGGCATTGCACCGGCCAGTGCAAATGCGCCTCCAGCTGTTAATATTCTCCTGCGCAGCAGGTTTGGTTGTTGATCTTTTTTGTCGCTCATTGTTTTTATTCTCCATGACTTTAAAAAAAGTTTAGTGTCGAGCTCTCTTTGGAAGCAAAGCCAGGCAATGGCCAAATCTTCCTTTAAAGAGTAAAAAAAATTACCACAGCTATCATCAGAAAGCTTATATACTTTAGTCTAGGTTGTTTTGTGAGCAGAATAAAAATGAT
>MABF01000201.1:47837-54870 GCA_002163025.1 'Osedax' symbiont bacterium Rs2_46_30_T18 | reverse complement strand
CCTGTCGAAAGTCGATAACAACGAGATCGGGATGCTCTGGATGCCCCTACGGGCGGGCTCTAAAGCAATCATCTGCTTTGTTAGTCAACTTGGAAAGGGCTCGCCATTCCACTGCGTTGACTGCCGCACATCTGATCGCTTTAGAGCCCGCAGAGAAGATACCGGACTTAATCGCATGTTCCCTAGTACTCCTGGTTTAATATTCGCTTAGATTAGTCAAAAAATTCGGCAGAAAATCTGATTTTATCTGCTAAGGTTAAGTTTCAGGCCTGTATATTGGCTCGGTTATCGGTGCGCGACATAAATAGAACTGAAGTTAGCGAAATATTTTCTGATTCTCAAACTAGTTATTCTATTTGGTGCTAACTAAAAATAATATATTAAAGTGAAGTAGTTTAGCGCTGTCTTTTCGTCGCTAATCAATTGATGTCCCCCTCTTAGCGACTGCTCCAGCTAGCTGCTAGCGCCCGGATTCTGGACGATCACTAATAATTTGTTATAGTCTGGCTGGTGCTGGCAATAATGGCAGCTGCTTTGCATTCCGTTAATAAATATGGCAAATTTAACTCTTTTGAGTTATGACCTATTAAGCGTTGCAATGGAATTTATCTTCCCTTGTACAAAAACAATATAAAAAGCCTTAGTTGGTGTACTAGGTTATGCTGGTGACAGCGCTGTCCTCTAAAGGGGGGACGGGCTGTCATCAAGTACAAGATCGAAACACTGCTAACACAAATTTTTAGGTACAGGAGTAATGAGATGAAGCTATTGGTCGTAGAAGACGATGCTGATCTACGTCGTCAATTGGTCAGTGGACTTGAATCAAGAGGCTACACTATTGAAGAGACTGGAGATGGTAGAGAAGCCCTGTACATGGGCTGTGAATTTAACTATGACTTAACCATCGTAGATTTGGGTTTGCCATCTCTGTCAGGAGTCGATCTTATCAAGCAGTGGCGGGCAGCAGAGCGCAATTTCCCTATCTTGATTCTGACCGCAAGGGGTGAGTGGCAAGATAAAGTTGAAGGGCTCGAGGCAGGTGCTGATGACTTCTTAGTTAAGCCGTTCCATATAGAAGAATTGGTTGCGCGTTTGAATGCACTGTTGCGCAGAGCAGCGGGACACGCAAAGCCAGTACTCGAATTTGGGCCATTGACTTTAGATACTGTCGGCCGGGTAGTTGCCTTTGAAACAAGGCCAATTAACCTGACCAGTTATGAATACCGTACCTTAGAATACTTGATGATGCACGCTGGTAAAACAGTGTCAAAAGCGGAGTTAACTGAGCACCTCTACCATCAAGATTTTGATCGGGATTCAAATGTGCTTGAGGTTTTCATTCGTCGACTACGGCAAAAACTCGACCCTGACCAGACTATGGCACCGATAACAACTGTACGCGGGCTGGGCTACCGTTTTGATTTGGTACGTACCTCGCAATGATTGAATGGTTAGTGGGCAAATATAAGTCGATAAAATTTCGCTTACTATTTGCCTTCTCACTAACCTTGATAGCAGCATCCTCTCTAATTGGCTGGCAGTTAGATCTATCCAATCGCATTTCTCAATTGCAAATACTCGAGCAACAGCTAGAGTTGCAGAGTCAATTATTCTCATTTTGTCTAAGTGATCACACGGGACTGTTAGCCAGCCAAATTAATCACTGCGGTAAGATGCAAAGCTTAATTGCAGCGGATAATAATCTGTATTTATACAATTCTCAGCAATCGCTAATTTGGCAGATGAAATCAACTTCTTCGCCAGCGACTCCCTCCTCAAGTTTACAGAAGCTGATCAATAGTCCACTCGAAGATAGATCGCTGCAATTGCTTCAGGGGCATTATTTTCTGAGTCTGTCAGTCAGAGGTGATCAGCGTTTGATTGTCAGTAATTCTGGGGCTGCACTGGCGTTTAAAAACTCTGAATATCGAATCTCACTGGTTACCTATATGCTGCTGGTCCCGATGGTCCTGCTGGTTTGTTTTGGGTTGATATTGTATAGGGGGTTGCGCCCTTTAACCAAGATGGTAACTGCCATTGAGAACATCGCCAGCGGTAAGTCTGATCAACTGCAAGATGAAAATGTTTTAGAATTCCACTCTATGTGTAATAGCCTGAACAATGTTTTAAACGCAGAGAGGGTGCAGCGAGAGCGCTACCGAAATACGTTGGCTGATCTTGCGCACAGTTTGAAAACTCCGCTAGCAGTGATGCAGGGGGCCACCAGTGAAAACCTGGACTACAGTGATTATTTGAGTGTTGCCAGTGAACAGATTCGCCGTATGGATCAAATCATCCAGTATCAGTTGACCAGAGCGGTAAACACCATGGGTGATGGGGCTAAACGCGGTGCGGTAAAAGTTACACCTATAGTCGAGCGAATATTAACAGCTCTGGGAAAGGTATACCGTGAAAAAGAAGTGCGGGTGATCTTAAACCTGGATAGCAGTATTGAGCTCAATGCCGACGAGCGCGATTTAATGGAGATGCTCGGAAATATGCTCGAGAATGCCTTCAAGTACTGTCGCTCAGAAGTAGCGGTGTCCATTTACAGCGATCAAAATAATGTCTTCATTATTCTTGAGGATGACGGAGCGGGGGTCTCTGAGAACATGCGCCAGGTGATTTTACAGCGGGGCGAGCGGGCAGATACTTCAGCGGCACCAGGGCAGGGAATAGGGCTAAGTGTCTCTGTCGATATTCTCAGCGCTTACAATTGTCATTTAGAAGTAGAAGACTCTTTCTCACTGGGTGGGGCAAAATTCAGTGTTACCTTCCCCAGAGGCTAAGGTTGATTTTAAGAGGTTTAACCTTTAGCTAATTTATCTTGCACGCTGGTTATCTTGTCGGCAATGGTCTGAGGGCGATCGATACGGGTGCCCAATTTCATATGACTAGTGATCCGCACTGCTCCCATAGCATGTAATTCGTCATGACAGCGCTTTACCGCGGCCATTACCTGATCCCATTCACCTTCTACATTGGTGCCAAAACTGTGTAGTTGATGGTTTAGCTGTGCCTCCTGGAATATTTTCTGGCAGTGTGCAACATAGGGAGAAATAGACATTCCCACTCCCGATGGCGATACCATGATATCCATAATGACATGCATACAAACTCCTTCTCTGCGAGATTTATTGGCGGTGATGTCAGTAAATATAAAGCTTGTATGTGTTTCTGGCAAACAATAATGGCTGCTGGTACTAAGCGCTCTGGCCAACAGGATCTGTCAGTTTGGCTGTTGAAGGGCGGGCCGAGCAGCAGTGATTTGTGGCACATTCTGCAATGGCTGAATTGATGGGCCCCCTGCAGGCGTAGTAGAACAGCTCTGCTCAGAGGCTATTAAACTACGAGCTAGTTAGTTGTTTACTGAAAACTTTTGAGTTTCTCTGTAAATTGTAGATACCTTGTTTTTTCCTGGGAAGCTGCTCGACAGTAATAGCCGCAAACCCCTGTTCCAGAAACCAGTGTGCGGTTCTGGTGGTCAAGACAAAGAGTGAATTTAAGCCCCTGGTAAGCGCTCGCTGCTCAATCGCTTTAAGCAATGCATCGCCGCGGTTACCGCCCAGATAATCACGGGCCACTGCAATGCAGGCGAGTTCGCCAATTTTCTCCTCTGTGAAGCAGTAAAGGGCCGCACAGGCTATGATAGCGTTGTCTCTTTCTATCACGATGAACTGCTCTATTTCTGCTTCCAGTCGCTCCCTGGAGCGGCGTACCAGTATGCCGCTCTCCTCTAAAGGGTTGATTAACTCAATAATTCCACCAATGTCATCAACGCTGGCATCGCGCACCTGCTCGTATGATGCTTCAGTGATCATAGTGCCGCTGCCATCGCGGGTGAAGAGCTCAGCGAGCATTGCGCCGTCAACTTTATAGGAAAGCATGTGGCAGCGCGAGACACCGCCATCAACCGCGGTGATGGCAGTGGCTAATAGCTGGGAAACTTCACTCGGAGTTTGGTTTGGGTCGTTGAGCTGATTGCGGTATTGGCTCAGTAGTCGCTGCGCAGTGCTGCTCAAAAGCTCGCTGCGGGTATCACCATTGCTGTCGGTGATACCCTGTTCTGTGCCCAGCAATATTAACTTATCTGCTCTTAAGCTAATGGCTGCTTGTGCTGCCACTTCCTCGACCGGCAAATTAAATAGCTCGCCGGTGGGCGAGTAGCCGATCGTCGATAACAGCACTATGGAATCCAGATCCAGGGCCTGTTTGATCGCTCGGTGATCGATACGTCTGACTTCGCCGGTGTGGCACAGATCAACTCCATCAAACACTCCCACGGGTCGGGCAGTGACAAAATTTCCAGACAGCAGGCGAATCCTGGAGCCGTGCATCGGGGTGTTGATTAGGCCCATGGAGAGTTTAGCTTCGATGCTGGCGCGGACGCAGCCGCTGGCTGTCACTGCGCAATTTAATGTGGCGGCGTCAGTGATACGTCGACGGTGGTGAAAATTGGAGGCTAGCCCCTGTGTGCTCAGGCACTGTTCAATTTGCGCGCGGGCTCCATAGACCAGTACTAAGCGCATTCCCAAGCTGTTTAACAGTGCTATATCGTGAATAACATTGTCGAAATTCGGGTCATTGATGGTGTCCCCGCTCAACATAACTACGACAGTGTTGTCGCGTAGCGCGTTGATATAAGGGGATGATTGGCGAAACCAGTTTACGTATTGGTTAACGTCGGGCACAGCGAGCTCCAAAGCTATTATCTAGTATTGGGCTGTATTGTGCAGGGTTTATATACGCAGGTCGAGAGGAGATTGGATAATTTGAAATGTGCTGTAAAACAGGCCTGCAGTCAGTGCAGCAGGCCTGTTTCGAAGAGTGGTTGCCTAGCTAAAGATAGCTTTGAACATGAAGAAGAACAAGATCGATAGGCCGGCACCTGCAGGTAAAGTCACGACCCATGAGACAAAAATAGTGCCAATAACTTTGAGGTTTAAAGCGGCTAGTCCTCGGGCAAGGCCAACTCCTAACACTGCCCCAACCAAAGTGTGGGTGGTTGAGATAGGCAGGCCTGTTCCAGAGGCTACAACAACAGTAGTCGCGGCGGCCAGAGTGGCAGCAAAGCCGCGACTTGGAGTAAGTTCAGTGATATTGTTACCAACAGTGGCAATGACTTTATGTCCGTACATAACCAGGCCGGTAACGATTCCGGCACCACCTAATAGCAGTATCCACGAGGGCATCGCTGTTTTCTGCAGTACTTCGCCACCCGCGCTGACTATGCCTACTATGGCGGCGATCGGACCGACAGCATTTGCAACATCGTTGGATCCGTGGGCAAAAGCCATCGCGCAAGCGGTAAACATCATCAACACACCAAAGACCTTTTCTACACTTGAGAAGTGATAGTCTTTGTCGGCATTTTTATCTTCTTTGATCTTATTGAGCATTAATTTGCCGATGATCATAGTGACAAAAGCAAAACCAACTGAAATGAGCGCGCTGTTGCCAAAACTCAGGTCTAATCCTATATGTTTCAGGCCTTTAGTGAAGGTCACCATAGAGATGATAAAGCCGACCAGAAAGATATAACCAGGCACATACTTTTGCGCGTTGGCAAAGGGGGTGGCGGTATCAAGTACCAGTTTTTGTACGGTTCTGAATAAGAAGAAGGCAATAAAACCTGCGGTAACGGGTGAAACGACCCAGCTGGCAACAATTTTAGCGACTTTGCCCCAATTCACAGCATCTGGGGAAATGCCAATAGCGGCGAAGCCGACGATCGCACCTACGATAGTGTGGGTAGTAGAGACTGGCCAGCCGTAGAAAGTGGCGACAAGTAGCCAGATAGCGGCGGCCAGAAGCGCCGACATCATGCCAAAAATCAACAGCTCGGGTGTGCTTGCAAGCAGTGCGGGATCAATAATACCTTTGCGAATAGTGGCAGTTACCGCGCCACCAGCCAGATAGGCACCGGCAAACTCAAAGACAATGGCAATCATAATTGCCTGCTTTAAAGTCAGTGCTTTAGAGCCAACTGAAGTACCCATAGCATTGGCTACGTCATTGGCGCCTACACCCCAGGCCATGAAAAAGCCAAACAGGCAGGCTAAGATGATAATAGTATCACCGTACTGAGCGATTATATTCATATTTTGTAACTCTTAGATTTTGCTACTAACGAGCGAGCAGTAATTGAAGTCTTCCGCCCACATCTTGTGCGCGGTCAGCGAGTTCTCCAATCCATGAGATGATCTTGTAGAGAAACATTGCATCGATAGGATCGAGGTCTTTTTCTACTTTGAACAGAGAGTGGCGTATATGACGTTCCAGGTCATCAGTTTTGTGCTCAAGATCGTCAAGTTTGTGAATCATAGCTTCAACAACTTCGACTTCGCGACCGCGAAAGCCAGCGCCGATTAGTTCATCCAGTTCATTTAGAGCGGTTAACGCCTGCTCTGATGTCTTGACCGCAGTGAGTACAAATTCAAGCATTTCAGTTTGAATCAGCTGCGGGATAGACATTTGTCTGCCGAGCATGATTCCGGAAATGTCTTTAGCGCGGTTGGCTATTTTGTCCTGCATGCGCAAAAGATTAAGCAAGTCGGTGCGCGGTACCGGAAGGAATAAACTGCTGGGAAGTGATTGACGAATCTCTTTTTTGATATCATCAGCCTGGTGTTCCAGGTCGGCGATTTTTTGCTGATATTGTTCCGCAAGGCCCCAATCATTGTCAAAAGATGCCTGGAAGAATGGAATCAGTTGTTCGGCACAGCACTGTGCTTTTGCTATATGTTCTTGCATCGGTTTGAACGGAGAGCGTGCAAACATTTGCATAAATGGATTAGTAGAGACCATAATCCTGAACCTCATTGGCTGTATTTTTTGCGAAGTATAAGTGTTGATGTCTTAAAATTGTAGTGAAAAGTTATGCTTTTGGCATATTTATTCATATATATAAAGTTATACTATTATAATTATTAATTATCTTGTTGATATATTGGAGTTATTCCTTGAACAAAGAGATTGAAATTAAATTGGAAATCGCTTCAGAGGGCGTAGAAAAATTACTTAAATGCAGTTT
>MABF01000201.1:40834-47664 GCA_002163025.1 'Osedax' symbiont bacterium Rs2_46_30_T18 | reverse complement strand
GGCTGGAGTGGGAGTGGGATCTGCAGCAACCGCAGCTGGATCTGTCGCTCTTGCCACAGCAGCACTGGCCGGCTGCAATTGCTGTCGGTGACCTGAAAGCGTTGTTCACTACTAACTTTAGCCGTCAATTGTGGTATTTTCAGCATATTGATGCCAATGGGGTGGAATCATCTGTAGAAATGGCCCTGGATAGAGGACTGGTAACAGCTGATGGTGTCGACCAGCAATTGCCGATCTGCGAGCTTGAGTTGGAATTGCTCGAGGGCAGTGCTACAGCGCTGATTGAAATAGCCGCTATTTTAACAGCACAGTGCCCAGAACTGCGAGCATGTGACGTATCTAAGGCGGCCAGAGGTTATCAGTTGCTAGAGCAATCTAATCAGTCCCATGAATGCGATTAATGTCTGTATCAGTAATGTGTAAGTAGGTTCTCTATGTATAAAGCGCAACTCAGTAAAATCCCACAGCCACTGCATCAATACGTGCAGCAACAATGGCAGAGACTGGCGGAGTCTATGCAAGATGTAACGCTGACTGGCGATCAACTCGTTGCTCTGACTAGAGTGGTTGCCGGCAGTGATTTTGTGGTAGAGCAGTTAGTCACTAAGCCTGCAATGTTGGCCCAGCTGGTTGCCAGTAGCGATCTGGACAAAATCTACAGCCCCAAAGCTTATGCTCTGATGTTGGAGGCGTTAATTGTAGATGTCGAGGATGAAGCTGTTCTGGGCCGAGTGCTGCGCATTTTTCGTCAGCGCGAGATGGTGCGTATAATTTGGCGCGATTTAAATCGTTTTTCTGATGTCCGG
Organism: 'Osedax' symbiont bacterium Rs2_46_30_T18; assembly: GCA_002163025.1. Classification (GTDB taxonomy): domain Bacteria; phylum Pseudomonadota; class Gammaproteobacteria; order Pseudomonadales; family Balneatricaceae; genus Rs1. Next base: position 46,858 of record MABF01000201.1, on the reverse strand, counting down.
CAGACGACTGCTGAATTGAGCGCTCTTGCGGATGCCTGCATTGAGCAAAGCCTCAACAAATTATACGTTTTTCTCTGTCGGCGCTGGGGGGTGCCCTACTCTAGAGAAACCGCTGAAAGTAAGGCCGAGCAGCAGTATTTGGTAGTGTTGGGGATGGGTAAGCTTGGGGCGAACGAGCTTAACTTATCCTCGGATATCGACTTGATGTTTTGCTATGGGGAGAATGGTGAGACTCGCGGGCAGAAAAAGAGCCTAGATAACCAAGATTTCTTTATCCGCTTAGGTAAAAAGTTAATTCAGGCGCTAGATGCCCCTACTGCCGATGGCTTTGTATTCAGGGTTGATATGCGCTTGCGGCCCTTTGGTTCGGTCAGTCCGCTCGCTTGCAGTTTTACCGCTATGGAAAATTATTATCAGCAGCACGGGCGTGAGTGGGAGCGCTACGCAATGATAAAAGCCCGAGTTGTAGCGGGGAACGGCGATAGGGCGCAGCAATTAATGCTAGATTTGAAACCTTTCGTATACCGTAAATACATTGACTATAGCGCTTTTGAATCGCTGCGCGAGATGAAAGCTCTGATCAACTCTGAGGTGCGGCGCAAAGGGCTGGCAAATAATGTGAAGCTTGGCTTGGGCGGAATACGCGAGGTTGAATTCATCGCCCAGGCGTTCCAGCTGATTCGCGGCGGCCGAGACAAGCGACTACAGCAGCGGGCGCTACTGAATATCTTGCCCTTATTGCCTGACACCGTCTCTATACCAGTGCAAGTGGTTACAGAGCTGACCGACAGCTATCTATTTTTGCGCAATACTGAGCACGCAATTCAGGCAATAGCAGACAGACAGACCCAAGAATTGCCTGCAGAGGAACATGCGTTATTACGTATAGCTTGTAGTTTAGGTTTCACAGATAACCAAAGCTTCAGCAGTACCCTGGAGCAGCATCGGAAAAATGTAAGAAAGCACTTTGCACAATTACTGGCCCCCTCCGAGGGGCTGGAGGATGTGGCCTGCGAAGATAGCGATTGGTTACTGTTGTGGGATTCAGATTTGTCTGCGCTCGAAGCTGCGGATTTGTGCAGTCAGCGAGGCTTCGATCAACCTCAAGTTGCCGCGAAATTAATATTGGATATGGTGCAATCTAAGACGTTGAGAATGTTGCAGCCGATAACTACAGAGCGGTTAAAATTGATTGTGCCGAAACTGCTGCAGCAGATATCGCTGCGTGATAATAGTAGCGAAACTTTGGCAAGGGTATTAAAACTCATTTCAGCAATACTGCGCCGCTCCGCATATTTAGTCTTGTTAGCTGAAAACCCCAGTGCCCTACAGCAACTGGTCAAGCTCTGTTCTGCCAGTGCCTGGTTCGCCGATATACTGACCAGGCAACCGGTACTGCTGGATGAGCTGATTACCCCGCAAACATTGTATTCCCCCCCGGATAAGCTGCAGTTAAATTCAGAGCTCAATCAGCAGATGTTACGCATCCCAGAGGACGACGAAGAGCAGTTGATGGATAGCTTGCGCTACTTTAAACATGCGCATTTACTGCGCGTAGCTGCCAGTGATATTACCGGGGTGCTGGCTTTGATGAAAGTCAGTGATTATCTGACCTGGCTGGCAGAGGCTATCCTGGAAAAAGTGCTGGATATGGCTTGGCGCGCTTTGGTCGAAAAGCACGGGGTGCCCTGTAATAGTGAAGGGGAGGAGCAGGGGCGTAACTTTATTGTAGTAGCCTACGGAAAACTGGGGGGTATTGAGCTCTCCTACGCATCAGATTTGGATCTGGTGTTTTTGCACGGCGCAGATTCCAACGCTTTTACCAATGGCGGCAAAGCGATTGCCAACTCAGTGTTTTTTACCCGTTTAGGTCAGCGAGTTATCCACATCCTGAATACTCATACCACCAGTGGACAATTGTATGAAATAGATATGCGACTGCGTCCGGCCGGGAATTCGGGCATGCTGGTCAGCACTTTGGCTGCTTTTGAAACTTATCAGTTAAAAGAGGCCTGGACCTGGGAGCATCAGGCGCTGGTGCGGGCCAGAGTAATAACAGGCAGTGATTCACTGGCGGCTGAGTTTGCTCTGGTTCGCCATAGAGTGTTGGCACAGCACAGAGACAGGGAGCAGCTGTTGCTTGCTGTCAGTGATATGCGCGAAAAAATGCGTTCCCATTTGGGCTCGTCAGCGCAGCAATCGAAGAATCAGTTTAATTTAAAACAAGATGCTGGTGGTCTGGTCGATATTGAATTTTTAGTGCAATACTTTTGTCTCGCGTATGCCGGGCAGCAGAGTAATCTAATTCGCTATACCGATAATGTGCGCATCTTAAAGGCGATTGAACAGCAGGGATTGTTAACGGCTGCAGATGCGACATTATTACGGGAAGCTTACAAAGCTTACAGAGCCGTAGGTCATAGACAGGCGATGCAGGAAAAGTCCCTGAGCATAGATCCACAAATGTTGAGCGAGTATCGAGAGCAAGTGTGTGCTTTATGGGAGCGGCATATTCGCGCTGAGATACACTGATGTTTGTCAGTAATTAGTTTGCCGGCTCGTCTGGCAATCAGTGATCGGGAATAACAGCTACTGCATTTGTTGTCTGCAGTAGCTGTTGTTTTTCGTCTTTGTACGCTATCGCTTTAAATATCGAACAGCCAATTGTGTTTATCTTCAGCCAGACCCCATTGGATGTCATTCATTGCCTGTCGTAGCGCTTTAGTGACAGGCCCTTCAATGCCAGCGCCCACTTTATATTCGCGGTCATTGTGGATAAATGTCCCGACTGGAGCTAGCACTGCTGCAGTACCAGAGAGGGCGGCTTCACAGCCTGGTTTAGCGGCGCGCTCGAGCAGTTCATCAACAGAGATTTCACGCTCTGAGACAGTAAGGCCCATATCTGCCGCTAAGGTTAAGATAGAGTCCCTGGTGACGCCGTGCAAAAAGCTCTCATCCAACGCTTTGGTGATGATTTCACCGTTATCAATCAGTAAAAAATTGGCGGCGCCAGTCTCCTGGGCAAATCCGTTCGGGCAGAACAGTACTTGGTCGGCCTGGTATTTGTCGCGTGCCTGCATGATCGGACGCAAGGCGCTGGCGTAGTTGCCACCGCTTTTGATCATGCCATTGTGCGGTGCGCAGCGCATGCCTGTCTCGTCCAGCAGCAGGCGCAAGGTGCCTGCATCGCTAGTGAAATATTCGCCAACTGGCGACAATAAAATGTACTGCATTGACGTTAGTGAAGGTGCAGCTGCCTTGCCGATGGCCGGGTCAATACCAAAATGGGTTGGCCTTATATACATAGAGCCCGGAGGTGCAGGAACTTCACTGGCATACATGGCCACTGAATCGGTGATCATCTTCGCGGTAGCGCTTTTATCTATGGCTGGCAGTGACAACAGCTCACTGCTCTGGGCGAAACGGGCTATATTTTTATCCATGCGGAACAGCTTTATGGAGCCATTGGGTTGCTTAAAAGCTTTTAAACCCTCAAAACAAGTACTGGAATAGTGCAAAACGTGGGCGCCAGGATGCAGTTGAATGCTGTCACTAGCCACCATTTCAGCTTGGTTCCAGGTGGATCCATCAAAACGAGAAATTGCCATTTGCGGCATAAAAACTGTACCAAACGCAGCCATCTGAAACCTCAAAAATATATAGAAAGTGTAACTTGAAAAAGAGCTTAAAGATGTTAAGTGCAACACTGAGAAGATATTTTTCCCAAGTGTCTATTACTGTTTACACCTTTAATTAACCTGCAATACCAGGAAGATAATCTAAGGCCATTAACATTGATATCAGCCGAGCGGATTTCTTCCCGCATGATTGTAATCACCAGTGATCGAAAAAGGAATTAGCCAGGGGGAAATATTTCCAGTTTTTTTCAATAAACGGGGGATAAAGCTGAAAAGTTTAGTATGATGTGCCGTTCAATAAGAAATATGACTATGGGTGGAGGGAATGAATTGAATATTTTAGTCGTCGGACCCTCATGGGTTGGGGATATGGTGATGAGCCAATCTCTACTACTCAGACTGAAGCAAGATAACCCGGGCTGTCAAATTGATGTACTGGCACCCAACTGGTGTCGTCCGGTGCTGGCGAGAATGCCCCAGGTACGCCAGGCCATCGCTATGCCGGTTGGCCACGGATCGCTGCAGTGGGGCGTCAGGAAAACAGTTGCCTCCCAGTTGGCAGATAATAATTATCAGCAGAGTATTATATTACCTAATTCGCTGAAGTCGGCGCTGGTTCCCTGGATGGCCAAGATTCCACAGCGCATCGGCTGGCGTGGTGAGATGCGCTACGGTTTGCTTAATGACATGCGCAAATTAGATCCGCAGGCGTTCCCGCTGATGGTGCAGCGTTATATAGCGCTGGCAGAGCCGGCTAAACAATCGGCAACCGAGCTGAAAACCATCATAGAACCGTCCCTGCAGATTGATAGAGATCAGCAAGTAGCGATGATTGAAAAGCATGCGCTGGCGAGCGATAGGGCGGTGGCCTTTTGTCCCGGGGCAGAGTTTGGCCCGGCCAAGCGTTGGCCACATTACCATTTCGCTGCACTTGCCCGCTTATTAATTGCAGCGGGTAAACAAATTATATGTTTGGGTTCTGCTAAAGACACAGCGGCGATTATACAAATTAAAGAGTTGCTCAGTGCTACTGAGCGACAGAGCTTTGTCGATCTGTCCGGGCACACCGATTTGACCCAGGCGATCGATATTTTAGATCAATGCACCGCTATCGTATCCAATGACTCCGGATTGATGCACATAGGTGCTGCAGTTAATACCCCGATGTTAGCACTGTACGGGCCCACCAGTCCGGACTTTACCCCGCCGCTGAGTGACAATGCAGAAGTTATTCGACTGATCGACGGCTATCTGAAACTGCGCCGTACTAACACCGAGCAGGGATATCATCAGAGTATGATAGATATTGAGCCGCAGAAGGTTTTTGAGCGGCTGCAGAAATTGGTGGCAAATTGAGAGTATTACTGGTTAAGACATCCTCAATGGGTGATGTTATCCACGCGTTACCGGCCCTCACGGATGCGGTGAACGCAATAGCGGGTATCCGCTTCGACTGGGTGGTTGAAGAGGGGTTTAAAGAGATACCGCAGTGGCACAGCGCGGTGGACAGAGTTATTCCAGTGGCAATAAGGCGCTGGCGCAAGTCACCCTTAGATACTTGGCGCAATGGTGAATGGCAAGCGTTTAAGCAAGAGCTGCAAATACGAGAATACGACGCAGTGATTGATGCTCAGGGGCTGTTGAAAAGTGCCTGTTTAATTGTCCGCTATGCCAGAGGCCCGAGTTTTGGCTTAGATAAACACAGCGCTAAAGAGCCCTGGGCCAGTAAGTGTTATACACAACCCATCGCTGTCGGCAAAGAGCAGCATGCGGTAGAGCGGATCAGACAGCTTTTCGCTGCAGCGCTAAACTATCAGTTGCCAGAAAACCCCGGCGATTTTGCCATCAGTGAACACTTTGAGCAGTCAGAGAATAAAGATTATCTGGTCTTTAACCACAGTACTACTAGAGTTGATAAGCACTACCCTGAGGTTTATTGGCGTCAATTGATCGAGCTGGCAACTGCCAGTGGCTGGAAAGTTAAACTGCCCTGGGGCAATGCACTGGAGCGGGATCGAGCCCAGCGACTGGCTCAAGATAATTCAAAGGTCGAAGTGCTAAGCAAATTGTCGCTGTGTCAAATAGCTCAAGTACTGGCCTGCGCGGCGGGCTGCATCTCGGTAGATACCGGTTTGTCACACCTAAGTGCGGCACTGGATAAACCTAACATTACTCTGTTTGGCCCAACTGATCCCGGATTAGTTGGAGGCTATGGTAAATCTCAGCAGTCACTGCTGGCATCCAACTTTGCCCTAAATAATGCCGAAGTAGAGCCTGCAATCTTCAGATCGTTGCTACCGCAGACAGTCTGGCAAGAATTCACCAAGTTAATCAATAATTAAGTATCTCTAAGGATCATTAGTGTTTTTAAATCAGTCCATCCTGA
>MABF01000201.1:0-40806 GCA_002163025.1 'Osedax' symbiont bacterium Rs2_46_30_T18 | reverse complement strand
TGTGTTTTTATTTTTGGCGCTATCGGTATCATTTGATGGTAGTTACGGAATTACCGGGCCCATTATTATTTCCAGTTACTTGTTTTTGTTCAGCGCGCAAATCAGAACGCAAATAAACTTATCTACAGTCGAAAAAGGCTTAATAGCGGTACTGCTGATGTTTCTCGTTTCAGTGCTGTTAGAAGTTATCTGTTATGGGGTGCCTATATGGATGATAGATCCAGAAGGCAAAATTTTGCTGTTTGTTCCCTTAATCTTTTTATTAAATGCCGTCAGGGTCCCCTCTTCTGTAATTGTTATGGGAATTGGTGTGGGTGCTTTAGGTTTGTTTATCTTAGCGTGTTATGAAAGGTACTACTTAGGGGTAAATAGAATAGGAACCTCTATTAATCCTATACAGCTGGGCTATGTCGCCTTTGCTTATGCATTATTGTCTGTATTACTGGCGCCATATTGCTACGCCATGAAAGGTGCTATAGCTAGATGGGCTGCAATACTTTTGGTTATTTGCGGTGCCCTGGCGCTAATCACAGTAGTGTTTACCCAGACCAGAGGCGCACTAATATGTTTACCTTTGATGTTTATCATTTCCGGCTTTTATTATCGCCAGCACTTGCGACGATATGCAAAGCAGGCAGTAATCGGGGCTTGTTTATTAGCTGTGACTGGAGCAATGCTTATCCCGCAATCCAGTATCATGAATAGGTTGAATTCAGGGGTTGTCAACACCGAAAAATATTTCAGTGAAGGTAATGCCACTACTTCCGCTGGTATTAGACTGGAGTTGTGGAAAGCCGCTGTTTTAGTTTCTATTAAAAACCCAGTTTTTGGCGCAGGTGTTACTGAATATGTCGCCGAAAAAGAAGCCCTAGTAAAAGCGGGTAGGTTAGACCCTTCGGTCAATAAGTATACCCATTCTCATAATGCCTATGTATACGCGGCTGCACGCCGCGGAATTGTCGGTTTAATCATATTGCTGGCGCTGTTGTTTTACCCTGTTTATATAGGTCATAAACAGCAACAGCAAAGTAGTCAGAGTGCCAAAGCGCCTGCGGTAAGTTTGATCTTATTCGGTTGGTTTTTTGTCTTTGCCAATATTACCCAAGTGTTCTTCGCGCATAACAGCGGGATGATAATGTATACAGGCCTGTTGATTATTCTGGTCTCGCTGATGCTTAATAACAAAACAGAACGAGTTGAGTACAGTCAGGCTTAACATTTCGCCGCTGCGTAGAGTTTCTGGTCGCCATCAGGTTGAGTTTTGAATCTTTTGTGCATCCACATATACTGATCGGGTTGTTTTTTTATCGCCGTTTCAATGCTGTCATTGATGGTTTGAGCAAAGGCGGCCTTGTCATTGCTATCGCAGCTCGACACTTGTGTGAATTCCAGAATATAGCCGCTATTATCGGGTTTTCTATAGTGCGCCAGCATTAATACCGCTGAGTCGTTAAAGCGCACTAAGTTAGAAGTGGCGGTGATGGTAGAGGCGCACTGGCCAAAGAATTTGACAAAAACACAGCCTTTGCTGTTCAGGTCCTGATCCGGGGCAAACCATACACACTGGTTATCTTTGAGCTTTTTGATCACTAAGCGCATGTTTTTGCGCTCTATCGGTTGGCAGTATTTAGAGCGACCGGCGGTGATGGCAGTGTCGAGTAATGGATTGTTGTGTTTGCGGTATAAAGTGTTGAGTGGCGCATTGGTAAAAGAAAACAACAGGCCACCCAAATCTAATGTGCTAAAATGCGCGCCAACTAATACTACACCTCGCCCTTGGAGCAATGCTGCATCTAAGAGTTGCTGGCCGCGGATGTCAATTTTATCAGCAAACATCTCCCTGTCGCCATAATGCGCCCACGCGGTCTCCACTATGCCAATACCGTTGGCGATAAAGACCTCTTTGAGGAATTTTTTTCGCTGTTCAGGCTCTAGCTCTGGAAAACAAAGCTTAATATTAACTTCGGTGACTCTGCGTCTTTTCACTGCCAGCAGCCGCAGTAAATTCCCTAGTACAGTGCCTACAAATATGCCTCGTTTGAAAGAGAGTTTTGCCAGGGCGCGTACTAAGGATAAAGTGAGATAGGTGGGCCAATTTTTTTTTAGATCATTCACAGCTAGTTACATAATTAAGTTACAATTAAAAATCATTATATGCAGATGACAGGGTCGGCGCTATCACTAGTGTTGAAAACTTCATTTAGCGACAGATATCAAGATTAGAAGGTTGTTATACATTGAATTTGAATGCCTGGCAGATTTATAAGAGACTCCTAAGTTACCTGAAACCTTACCTGGGCTTTTTCCTACTAAGTATCTTTGGCTATATCCTCTACGCCCTAACACAGACAGCTTTCGCTGTGCTGATGGAGCGGATAGTGGCGGAAATGGACGCACCTTCTGCAAGCGCCTACATTTATTTGCCGCTGGCTATTATATCAATCACTGTTGCCCGGGGCGTTGGCGGCTTTATTGGTACTTACTGTTTGGACAGAGTCGCCTTCAGCATCGTTAATGAATTGCGCGGCCAAATATTCTCCTCCATTTTGCAGTTACCCAGACAAAAGTATCTGCAGCATGATAGCGGTCACTACCTGGCGATACTGATTTACAACGTCGAGCAGGTCACTGCGGCAACCACTTCCGCGGTGCGAACTCTGATACGCGAGGGTGCTACCGTCATTGGCTTGATTGGTTATTTGTTTTACTTAAATTGGCAGTTATCGCTATTGTTTTTCGCTGCAAGCCCTTTTATTGCCCTAGTGATCAGCTATGCTTCCAAGCGCTTTCGGCGCCTGGCAAAAAACATGCAGAACTCAGTCGCCGATATTACCCATAGGGCCACAGAGAGCTTGCAGGGAAATGAAGTTGTGAAAACCTATGGAGGCTATGATTCAGAGCTGCTGAAATTTCAGCAGGCCAGCGAGGACTTTAAACGACAGTCGTTGAAAATGACGGTAACTGCTTCACTAAATTCGCCTATTGTGCAGTTTTTAGTGTCATCGGCCCTGGCGCTTTTAGTGTTTGTCGCACTCTATCCAGGACTGATGCAGCCGATGGCAGCCAGTGAATTCATTGCATTTTTAATTACAGCAGGTCTTATTGCTAAACCGCTACGGGCACTGACTGAGATAAACGGACCACTGCAGCGAGGCATAACTGCGGCAAAGAGTGTTTTTGAGGTCATAGACTTCAGCGGGGAAAAAGATACTGGCAGCATCGATATCAGCAGAGCGGCAGGTAAGTTGGAGTTTAAAAATGTCAATTTTAGTTACGCAGAAGAATTGGTATTAAAAGATATAAATTTCACTGTGAATGCGGGAGAGACAGTGGCATTAGTCGGGCGTTCAGGCAGTGGTAAAAGCACCTTGGCCAATTTACTGCCGCGCTTCTTTGATCTCAGCAGTGGTGAGATACTGTTAGACGAAGTGCCGCTACAACAATACAAACTAGATAGCTTGCGCGAGCAAATTGGCATCGTTAATCAGCAAGTAGTGTTATTTGCCGACAGCATCAAAGCCAACATCGCCTACGGGAGTTTGAGTGCAAAAAGTGATGCACAAGTGCAGCAGGCGTTGGAAATAGCCAATGCCAGTGAATTCGTCGAAAAGTTGCCTCAGGGAATCGAAACTCAACTCAGTGAAAAAGGTCTGATGTTATCAGGGGGGCAGCGACAGCGCCTGGCGATTGCCAGAGCGGTGTTAAAAGACGCCCCGGTACTGATTCTGGATGAGGCGACATCTGCATTAGATAATCACTCTGAGCGCTATATCCAGCAAGCGCTGGAGAGAGTCATGCAAAATAGAACCACCTTAGTGATTGCCCATCGGCTGTCTACGGTAAAAAATGCCGATATTATTTTGGTAATGGACAATGGCGAAATAGTTGAGCGCGGCAACCATCAGCAATTGCTACAGCAAAATGGTTTGTATGCCCAGCTGTATCAGCAGGGCTTTGAGGAAGAGAGCGCGGTCAGTGAGTCATGTGAAACAAATAGTTAATTTTAGGAGTAATCATCTGTGCTTGATATAACCATGCCAGAATTTAACAAAACGAGTGTTTTAGTCGTGGGCGATGTGATGCTGGATAGGTATTGGCACGGGGCGACAGAGCGGGTCTCTCCCGAGGCTCCGGTGCCGGTGATTACCGTCAGCAAACAAGATGACAGGCCCGGTGGCGCGGCTAACGTGGCTTTAAATACAGCAGCCCTGGGATCGCGGGCCGTGCTGTTGGGAATTGTCGGTCAAGATGAAGCGGCGGCTGTGGTAGAGACACGTTTAAAAGCGGCAGGTGTCAGCTGTCACTTTTGTGTGGCAGAGACTGAGCCGACCATCACCAAACTAAGGGCTATCAGTCGCAATCAACAACTGTTGAGAATGGATTTTGAACAGCGTTTTTCCGACAGTTATGCAGCGCAAATTAGCAGTGCTTTAGCGGCGCAGATTGACCAGTCGGATGTGATCATCCTCTCGGATTACAACAAGGGCACTCTGGCGGATTGTCAGAGCTTGATCGCTATGGCCAAGGCTAAGGGCAAGCTAATATTAGTCGACCCTAAAGGCAGTGATTACCGTCAGTACAAAGGGGCGACGTTGTTGACCCCGAACATGACCGAGTTCGAGGCGGTGGTAGGTAAATGTCACACTGAAGAGCAAATAATTGAGCGCGGTACTGCGTTAATTGCAGAATTAGAACTTGAATGCCTGCTAATCACCCGCAGTGAAAAAGGCATGACCCTGCTGCAAAAGCAGGGGACAGAGGTGCACTTTCCAGCGCGAACCCATGAAGTCTTTGATGTGACCGGTGCCGGTGATACTGTGATCTCCACTCTGGCCGCAGCCCTTGGAGCCGGAACCCCAATGCAGCAATCTGTGGCTATTGCCAATATGGCAGCGGGTATTGCCATTGGCAAATTAGGTACTTATGCAATTAGTGGCCCTGAAATTAGAAAAGAAATCGCCGCCACTCAGCGCAGCGCTCGTGGGGTCGTCAACGAAGAGCAGTTAATGATAGCGGTTGAAGATGCTCGCTTAGCCGGGGAGAAAATAGTTTTCACCAATGGCTGTTTTGATATCTTACACGCAGGTCACGTCGGTTATCTGGAGCAGGCGCGGGGGTTGGGGCAGAGATTAGTCGTAGCAATCAACAGCGACCGCTCAGTTAAAGCGCTGAAGGGCGAGGGCAGGCCGATCAATAGCGAAGATCGCAGAATGGTGGTGCTCTCTGGGCTGGAAGTAGTTGATTGGGTAGTGTGCTTTGACCAACCGACACCTGAACATTTGCTGCAGCAAATACGGCCAGAAGTGTTAGTGAAAGGGGGTGACTACGGTATAGATGGGGTAGTGGGAGGCGACTTCGTGCGCAGCTACGGTGGCGATGTACAAGTGTTGTCACTGTTGGATAATTGCTCTACCACAGCCATTGTCGAGCAGATAAGAGAAGATAAACCTTAGTGAATCAATAGCTAATAATTGATTATCTTCACCTTGGTGCCAGGTGGCTGCTGTTTTAATTAGCAGCTATCTGAGTAAACGGGTGATGATCAATGATTATGTGCCCGTTCAAACAGAAAGATCGGAAATTGCCTGTTGGTATTTCTGTACATTGGCCCGTAAATTCTGTTCATTTATAGTGCCAATCACTGCACTACTGACGCCAGGCTGCGCAAATATCAGTTTTAAGCTGGACAGTATCGGGTCGGCGTATTGCTGTTTTTGTAGGTGTCCCGAGGCGAAGGCTTTCTTGATGAAAATGCCTTTATTGTGTTGTTGGGCGTACTCGATCACAGCCAGTTCCTCTGTCTGCACTAAGTTGTAAGTCACCATCGCACAGTCCGCCTGTTGCAGTGCAGCAATGCCGCCATCGATAGTTTTGGTAGACATGCCGATGGCGCGGACTTTCCCCTGTTGTTTAAGTTTAGTTAACGTTTGCAGTGCCAAATATTGCTCTATTATCTGTAAATCATCGCCGTTGGAGTGAATCATTACAATATCAAGATAATCGGTCTTTAAGCGCTGCAAACTGCGCTCTACACTCTCGGTAATCGCCCGCTCACTGAAATCATAATGTGACGCCCCGGTCAGCGGGTCAAACTCTTCACCGGCTTTGGAGCTGATGATCCACCGTTGTCGCTCTGCAGTTTTCAGTAACTGACCTAAGCGTTGCTCACTGTTGCCATAGGCGGGTGCGGTATCAAGCAAATTAATCCCTAGCTCGCGACAGATACCCAGTAGCTCAAGCACTTGCTGGTCGTCGGGAATAGTAAAGGCATTGGGGTATTTGACACCCAAATCACGGCCAATTTTGACTGTACCAAAACCTATAGGGCTAACGTTGACGCCAGTACTGGCTATGGTTGTGTATTTCATCGCCCGGTATCGCTCCAGGCAGGTGCACTGATTGGCGGCGACTTAATGCTGGCTGTTATCTCAAGGTCGGCCCGGTACTGCGCCTTTAGCTGTTGTTGGCTGAAAAGCTCGGAGACTTTATCGCCAAGGTCCGGAGTCAGTGCCAATTTGGTGGGCCAGGTAACCAGATAATTTTTTTCACTGTGGCAGTAAGCCGCATCCGGGCGACTCAGACCGCTCTGTTTTGGCTCGGCACGGCTGATGTGTAAGGTGCTCCAACGGGCGTTTTCTAACGTCACCCAGGGCAGTATTTTCGCAGTAAGTTCTTTGGCCGCGATAATTTGCTGTTGGCTGTCGCGCCCCATCCCCGTTTCGGCAATGTCGCCACCGTAGTACCAGGTATAGCTGCCATCGCTATTAATGTGATGGGTGATCGTTACCAGCGGTTTACTACTGGCGGCAATGCAGTGGGCATAAATAGGCAAATTAGTATTGTGCGTGACCATGGCCATGTGCAGGGGGCGCAATTGCATTTCAGGTTTGGACATTTTCAGCTGCTTCAGTATTGCTGCATTTCCCTGGCCAGCGGCAAATACAAAGCGTTGAGCGTTTATTTTAATGCCTTCTTTCAGGCAGCTGACAGCAGTGATGTTACCGGCGTGATCTCTATCCCATTGACAGTCAGCAGTGTCTATTTGCAGAATGCGCTGTCGCTGTTTCTCGCTGAGCACTTTTAGCAGCGAGGGAACGTCGAGTACAATTTCATTGAGTTTATATAAATTACCTTTGAAATCCGGGTGCGCAAAAACCTTCGGGTAATCATTTTTGTCGATGCTGTCGACGCGCCCGCTCATTGCCTTCTTGGCAAAAAATGAGGTGATTTTGGCGGCCAGTGAACCCTGAGACCACAAATAGTGTGCATCGCTAAGGGTCGTCACGCCCCGTAAATCCAGTTCGCCTTCACCTGTAAGGCAAGCTCTCCAACGTGCTGGCATGCCTTTGATAGCATCGGAGGCTTGGGACAAAACGCCATTAAGGGCATATTTGATGCCGCCGTGGATAATGCCTTGAGACTTGACGCTCTGGCCTGAGCCGATACTCTCAGCTTCCAATAACAGTACATCGTAGCCCTGTTTGCTGAGGGTGTTGAGCATCCATAGTCCTGCTATACCTGCGCCGACGATGACAATGTCAGTGTTCACTTCTCTCATATAAACTCTCTAATGCGCTTGTAAAAACAATGATTAACTCTTGCTACAGTGACGCTAATGTTAGCTGTCCGTGTTTAATAAGTAGCGGCTAAAGTCGGCCAGGTCTTCAAACACTAAAGTTGATTCGGGTAGCGCTATAGTGTCTAAAGTGCGCTGACCCTTACCCGTTTTTACCAGAGCAGCGGGCATGTCGAGCGCCCAGGCTGCCTGTAAGTCACGCAGCGAGTCTCCGACAAACCAGGCGGGTGCTTGTAGTTCTGTAAATTCGTCGAGTATTTGCTCTAACATGCCGGGCTTAGGTTTGCGGCAGGCGCAGTGATCATCGTCAAGGTGCGGACAAAAGACAATTTTATCAATTTTTCCGCCCTTTTCCTCTACCAGCTCAATCATCTGCTGATGCATTGACTCTAGCGTTGCCAAATCGTAGTAGCCGCGGCCAATACCCGACTGATTAGTGGCTACAGCAATTTTATAGCCGCCACGGGATAAATCGGCAATCGCTTGAATGCTGCTGGGAATCGCAATCCACTGCTGCAAAGTACGGATGTAGTTGTCTGAATCGAGGTTTATGACCCCGTCACGATCGAGAATGACTAGTTTGATAGACATCGTCAGATTAGCTTTGCTCAGCAGCTCTGCTCAGGGCGCGTCGATCGGCGTCCTCGCAAAGCCAGTGACCGGCAAAGATATGCGCCTCTTGTACACGTGCTGTTTCCGTGGCCGGAACAGCCAGTGTGTAGTCGGCAATGTCGATCAGTTTGCCACCGCTTTCACCTGTCCATGCCCAAGTGCTGGCGCCGATCCGCTGCGCAGTTTGGATGGCGTCTATGATATTTTCACTGTTTCCCGAGGTGGATATACCTATGATGATATCTTCGGGCTTGGCCAGTGCTGCGACTTGCCGACTAAACACTGTAGCAAATGAAAAGTCGTTGGCGTGGGCTGTCAGTAGTGAAGTATCAGTGGTTAGTGCGATGGCTGCCAGAGGTGCACGCTCGGCTTTGTAACGAACCACAAATTCGGTTGCTAAATGCTGACTGTCGGCGGCACTGCCACCGTTACCCATGAAGAATAGCTTGCCGCCAGCGGCAAAACACTGATCGATCTGTTGCGCTAACATTGCCAGCACAGATTCACACTGGGCCATTTTTTGAAACAGATCTTGGTGGCGTTGCAGTGCTTTTAGATAAGAGGACATGATAGCGATCAACCTTAATAAATTTAATGAAATTCTAACTGATCTGCTGCCCGGGATAAACTACAATAGCTACCAAAAGAAGCGTAATTAAGCAATTTGCTGGTGAAGTATCCCTTGAGAACTATCTATAGTTGTATTTTTTATTTCCTGACGCCACTAATGCTCTTTAAATTGTGGCTGCGCGGTCGAAAAGCTCCCGCCTACCGGCAGCGAATTGGCGAGCGTTTTGGCTTTGCCTCAAAAGTCTCAGATAACCCGCCACTGTGGGTACACGCAGTTTCCGTCGGCGAATGTGTCGCCATTGCCCCAGTGCTAAAACAGCTAATGACACTGTATCCGCAACTGACTATTCTAGTCACGACTTCTACGCCCACCGGGGCTGATCGTGTTGCAAAATTATTTGCGGAATACAATCAACTCTGGCATCAATACTGCCCGTATGATCAGCCGGGGTCTGTGGCTCGGTTTTTGCGTGCTCACAAGCCTTTAGGACTGCTGATTGTCGAGACAGAGCTGTGGCCAAATATGCTGGCGCAGTGTCACGGCAAAAATATCCCTGTGCTATTGGCGAATGCACGAATGTCAGACAAGTCCGCCAGAGGTTATGCAAAAGTGGCCGGCTTAACCGCGCAGATGTTGCAGCACTTGGATTTGCTGGTGGCCCAATACACGAGTGATGGTGAGCGTTTTCTAAACTTGGGGCTGGATGCAAAAAAATTATTGATCAGCGGCAGTATCAAGTTTGACCTGCAAATAGCAGAAAACACACTGCCGCAAGCGACTGAACTGCGCCGGCAAATAGGCAGCAGGCCAGTGCTGATTCTAGGCAGCAGTCACAATACAGAAGAGCTGGGTGTGTTAGAGTTACTGGCGGATTTGTGGCAGCAGTTTGCGGATTTGTTACTGATTATTGTGCCCAGGCATCCGGAGCGTTTTAGCGAAGTAGCAGAGCTGGCCCAGAAGTATTCAAAGCATGTCGTCAGGCGCAGTAGCGGGCAGTTCGATCCCCAGTGTCAGATATATATCGGCGATACTATGGGCGAATTGAGCATGTTATATGCAGTGGCAGATCTGACAATAGTGGGAGGTAGTTTTGTCGCGGTCGGTGGGCAGAGTCCGCTGGAGCCTGCCAGTGTCGCTAAAGGAGTATTGATGGGGCCGCAGCAATACAATTTCTCGGTGATTTGTCCGCAGCTAGAAGCCGCACAAGGGATGCTTAGCTGTAGTGATTACAGGCAACTTTTAAAGCAGTTGCAGCGGCTGCTGGCAGAGCCTGAACGGATGCAGGAAATGGGTTTGCGAGCAGAAAAATATTTTTTATCGCAGCGCGGGGCAACAACAATCCTGTTGCAACAAATACAGTCAGTTCTATTGAAAAAATAGTGTTGCAACGCGCTGGGGCTCAGCCAAGCTCGGACTTGGCCAGGGTAATTGACGACAACATCAAGTTTGCTGCTCAGTGATGAGATTGGCAAAAATATAGCATAGGGGTTTAACAGTGAAAATTTACAAACTATTATTGAAGCTGAGTGTCTTTACCAGTATTTTATGGCTCTCTGGTTGCGGTCAGAAAGGTCCTTTGTACCTGGAGGACAGCAGTGTAGAAAACACTGGCGGGCAAGTGATCGAACAACCCGCCAGCAACGAATAACAGCGATTATAGCCACTGATTATAGAACTGTGGTTGACAATGACCCCGTAGAGGCGATGAAGTAAATGGATAGTTTTGAGTACCGCGACAATAGACTCCACTGTGAAAATGTACTGCTGAGTAAAGTTGCAGAAGAATTCGGTACCCCGACTTATGTGTACTCAAGAGATGCCATTGAACTCGCCTACCTGGCGTATGCCAACGCCCTGCAAGGTCGCGATGATATGGTCTGTTTTGCGATTAAGGCCAATAGTAACCTTGCAGTACTAAACATATTGGCCCGTTTAGGCGCAGGCTTTGACGTGGTTTCCCAGGGGGAGCTGCAGCGGGTTTTGAAATCCGGTGGGTCTGCAGATCGGGTAGTGTTTTCTGGGGTATCTAAACAGTCCAGTGAAATTCGCTATGCCCTGAAGGCCGGTATTCACTGTTTCAACATTGAATCTGCAGCTGAACTAGAGCGCATCAATACCGTCGCTGGACAGCTGGCGATGGTGGCACCCATCTCCTTTAGGGTGAATCCCAATGTAGATGCCGGTACTCATCCTTATATCTCTACAGGTTTAAAAGAAAACAAATTTGGCATAGCGATTGAAGACGCCCCGCGTCTGTACCAGCACGCAGCCAGCTTAAGGCATGTTAATATCATTGGCATGGATTGTCATATCGGCAGTCAATTGACTGAAATAGCGCCGTTTATGGATGCGATGGATAAATTACTGGCGCTGATTGACGTCTTGGATACTCAGGGGATCAGCATTAAGCACTTGGACCTCGGCGGGGGCTTGGGAGTTTGTTACACAGATGAAGTACCACCGACCCCGCAACAGTATATTGACGCCGTATTAGATAAAATTGGCGACAGAGAGATAAAGTTAATTTTTGAGCCGGGTCGCTCTATCGTTGCCAACGCCGGGGTATTGCTGACCGAAGTAGAATATTTAAAACATAATGAAAGCAAGAACTTTGCGATTGTCGATGCAGCGATGAATGATATGTTGCGCCCGGCGTTGTATAGCGCCTACCTGGATATACTGCCGTTGCAAATAAGTGACAGCCAGGAGTGCCAAGAATACGATGTGGTGGGACCTGTGTGCGAAACCGGCGACTTTCTGGGAAAAGATCGTCAACTTAATATTGCAGCAGGAGACCTGTTGGCGGTGTGTTCAGCCGGTGCTTATGGCTTTACGATGAGCTCTAATTATAATACCCGTACCCGGGCGGCAGAAGTGATGGTCGATGACAATCAGAGCTACCAAATTAGGGCCCGAGAGACCTTTGATGACCTGATCAAAGGCGAAAAAATACTGCCCCAGAATTAGGGCAAGCCACTGCTAAGCAGTGAGCGAAAGGCAACCAACAAACAATATCTGGACATATAAATGTTATTACGTTTTACCAAAATGCATGGGTTAGGCAATGATTTTATGGTTGTTGATCTAGTCACTCAGCGCTATAAATTCAATTCGCAGATGGTAAAGCGTCTCGGTGATCGAAAACTGGGTGTTGGTTTCGACCAGTTACTCATTATAGAAATTCCCAGTGACCCCGATATGGATTTTCGCTATCGAATTTTTAATGCCGACGGCTCTGAGGTAGAACACTGCGGAAACGGTGCCCGCTGCTTTGCCCAGTTTGTCCGGGAGAAGCGTTTGAGTGTCAAGAAGCAGCTGAAAGTAGAGACTGCCAAAGGCAAAATGCTGCTAACTATTCGTGAAGACCGCCAGGTCGAAGTCGATATGGGGGCGCCGGTTTTAACACCCGCAGAGATCCCCTTCATCGCTCAGAGTCAGCAGATTAGCTATAGTCTGCAAGTGGCAGACCAGCAGTTAGAGATAACGGCTGTCTCTATGGGTAACCCTCACGGGGTGATAGTGGTCGACGATGTGCACACTACAGCAGTGGGGGAACTTGGCCCCGCTGTGCAGAGTTTGAGTTGTTTTCCCAGTGGTGCCAACATAGGTTTTATGCAGATTGTCAGCGAAACAGAGATAAACTTGCGGGTTTATGAACGCTCGGTCGGCGAAACTCTCGCCTGTGGCACTGGTGCCTGTGCCGCCGTAGTGGCAGGACGGTTGAGAGGACTGTTAGCTGAGCGGGTGAAAGTCAATGTGACAGGCGGTGCCCTGGAAATATTTTGGCGCGGTGGCTGCGAGGATCCTGTTATAATGACCGGACCTGCGACCAATGTATTTGAAGGAAAGATGTTTATATGAGTAAGTTAGATAAGCAAGTGACTGGCGAAAAGTTAACCCGGGAACAAGTGGCAGCGTTTTTGCAAAATGATCCAGACTTCTTCCTCGAGTATGAATATTTACTGGAAGTGCTGAGCGTCCCGCATCCATCGGGAGCCGCCATATCACTGGTTGAGCGACAGTCATCGCTGTTGAGAAATAAAAATAAAATGCTGACTGTGCATTTATCTGATTTATGTGATGCCGCCAGACACAATGATACCCAGTTCGAGAAAACCAAACGCATGGTACTGGCGCTGTTAGACGCGCAGACCCTCGATGACTTGGGAGGTGCTCTGGAGGAGAGCTTGTGCCGGGATTTTTACGGTGATGCTACTTCCCTGATTTTATTTGCAGAGAATCAACTGACCGTTAACAATCGACGTATGATGCCCAGGGAAATGGCCGGGATTGTCGAGCCGTTGATGCTTAGCTGTGAACCCAGTTGCGGTAATTTGTCTGCAGCAGAAAATCACTTCTTGTTCGAAGGTCGCTCCGCGATGATCCAATCCGCTGCTGTTATTCCACTGGTGCAGGGCGAGACTATCGGTCTGCTTGGAATTGGCAGCTACGATGCTGATTATTTTCAGAGCAGCCAGGGCACGCTATTTTTAAGTTATGTCGGTGAAGTATTGAGTCGGGTAGCGAGTCGAATATTGCATCAGCAATCAGAAAGCCCTGCATAAGTTTGACTGTAACGGGCTTACCCAAAGGCCGCTGAGAATTAACGATGGTCTCCTTTAAAGTTGACAAACAATTAGCGCTGCCGATACAGCAGTACTTACAACAGTTACAAAATGAAAGACGATTGGCCGAAAATACTCTAGTCAACTATCGTAGTGACTTGCACGCTCTGCTGCATTTTGTCGCCGATTATCGGATTATTAACTGGCGGCAATTAACCGCTAAACAGGCGCGAGCATTTATCAGTGATGCGCAGCGCCAACAGCTCAGCACTGCCAGCACTGCCCGATTAGTCAGTTCGATTCGCGGATTTTTCGATTACCTGCGCCGCCGACAAATAATCGACACTGATCTTTTGCTGGGACTGAAGTTGCCAGCCCCAGTGACTATCAAGAACCGCACTGCAACTATCGATCTAAAAGCGCTATTAGACTTCATAGTGGATGATTTCATCTCCGCCAGAGACCGGGCAATGTTAGCGCTGATTAGTTGCAGCGGCATTAAAGTGGCTGAAGTGGCGGCCCTGGATCTGTTCTCAGTGGACTTTGCCCGCAAAGCTTTGATTATTGATCGCCAAGGTCATCCCGCTGCCATCATAAATATCCCTGAAAATACTTTAGCCGCAGTTAAAAGTTGGTTCACCTATCGCTCCGGGCAGTTGGCTATTGAGCCGGCATTATTTATTGCAAAATCGGGACGTCGACTAAGCATCAGAGCGATCCAGCTGCGTATCCATACCAGAGGGCGAAAGATGGGGCTGCTCGGGCTCAATGCCAATCAGTTACGACATCAGTATAGCCAGCAATTAATGGCCGCAGAGGTTAATATAGAGACTATCAGCCAGCGTCTGGGCAAGGCAGTTGGACCCAGCCGTCAGCTGACAGAGCAAGCCGGTGACATAAAACGGCTATTAGCCAGTTATAATCAAACCCACCCCAGAGCCAAAAAGCGATGAGAACACTATGATAAAATGTCTGACTTTCGATTTAGATGACACCTTGTGGGATGTCGCGCCTGTTATCAAAAACATGGATTTAAAACTCTACCAGTGGCTGGCAGAGAATGCCCCCGACTTTACTCAGCAGTTCGATATTGGAAATTTTGCTGTACTACGTGCTTATGTGGTCGCCGAGTTTCCTCAGATAGCCCACAGTGTCACTAGCATCAGGTTGAAGTGTCTGGAAATAGGATTGTCCCGTGCAGGATACTCACCACAACAGGCTCTGCAGTTGTCTAAAGAAGCCTTCGCAGTGGCGATAGTGGCGCGTCAGCAAGTGACATATTTTCCCTATGTATGGCAAGTTCTGGACCAACTCAAGGCGCAGGGATATAGCATGGGGGCGATTAGCAACGGCAATGCCGATATTCACAAAGTGGGCTTGAGTAAGCACTTTGACTTCCAGTTTAACGCCCACGAGGCGGGGGTTGAGAAACCAGATCCGGGAATCTTTAAGTTGATGTTAGAGCATCAGCAGCTAGACCCTGAACAAGTGATCCATATTGGCGACAACCCTATCGCCGATGTGCTTGGGGCGCAGCAGCTGGGGATGGCTACTATTTGGGTCAACGTGTTACCGCAACAGTGGTCGCACGAGTTTCAGGCAGACCAGCAGATCAATTGCATCAGTGACCTGCCGGCAGCGGTTGCCAGTATTGTGGCAGCGACTGGTTAAGTAGATGCAGAGCCTGGGCGATTAAATAAAATACTCCAACAGGTCATTGAGAAACAATGAGCCCTGTCGGGTCGGGGTGATTCTATCACCCACCTTTAGCAGACCTTTAGCAGTGGCTGCCTGCAACTGAGATTCAATGCTGGTTAACGGCTGTCCGGTGCGCTGGCTATAATATTCAGCGGGAGTGCCTCCCGTTAATCGCAGGGAATTCATCATAAATTCAAAGGGGAGCTCATCAGCGGTAATGATGTTTTGCCCCCCCAGAGGATCAAGACTCTCAAGATAAGCTTTAGGGGAGCGTTTCTTCCAGCGTCTGACTATTTCTAAAGCCCCAGTCTTCTCTTCGTAAAAGCTCAATTTGCCGTGGGCACCGGCACCTATGCCAAAGTAATCGCCGAACTGCCAGTAATTGATGTTGTGTTGTGCCTGGGAGTTTTCCTTTGCGTAAGCAGAGATTTCATACTGGTTAAAACCGGCACTCGCTATCAGCTCCTGCCCCTGCTGTTGTATATCCCATAAGCTGTCTATATCCGGGAGCGTTGGTGGGCGGATATGGAACTCAGTATTGGGCTCAATTGTGAGTTGGTACCATGATAAATGATCGGTCCCCAGAGCAATGGCAGTGCTTAGATCTTGCAGTGCCTGTTGCGGGCTCTGGTTGGCGAGGCCGTGCATCAGGTCAATATTAATGTGCGCAAAGCCGATCTCGCTGGCGGCACTAATAGCTTTGATCGCCTCATCCCCGGAGTGTATTCTGCCCAGCAGCTGTAAATGTTCAGTATTAAAGCTCTGCACCCCGATCGACAGACGGGTGACACCCGCGGCTTTGAACCCGGCAAAGCGCTCGCGCTCAAACGTTCCGGGGTTGGCCTCCATGGTTATTTCGATATCGCTGCTAAAGGGGACAATCTGTTGCGCGCCGTTGAGTATCTCGGCAATTGCGTTGGCACTGAACAGGCTAGGAGTGCCTCCACCGATAAAGATACTACTGATCTCGCGCCCCTGCGCGGCGTTTTTTTCAGCGCTCAAATCGGCCAGCAGAGCTTTCACATACTGCTGTTCGGGAATCTCCCCGCGCACCGCATGGGAGTTGAAGTCACAGTAGGGACATTTGCGGATACACCAGGGGATATGGATATACAGAGCCAGCGGAGGCAGGGTTTGCGGTTCTGACATTAGCGTAAATAGTTATCGATTAAAGTGACAAAATCGGCGACCGCCTGACCGCGGTGGCTAATGTTATGTTTTTGCTCTGCACTGAGTTCAGCAGCCGACAGCGATCGGCCATCAAGCAGGTCGGGATCCACTAAAAAAAGCGGGTCATAGCCAAAGCCAAACTCTCCTCTTGCAGAGGTGAGGATACTGCCCTCTAATGTTCCCTGACAAACAAGCGGGGTAGGGTCTTTTGCATGGCGCATAAACACTAAAGCACAGCGGTATCTGGCGGTTCGCTGTGCGTTAGGCACTTGCTCTAACTGGCTCAACAGCTTGTTATTATTAGCAGTATCGCCTGCACCTGAGTACCTTGAAGAGTATATCCCCGGTGCTCCTAAGAGTGCATCAACCTCCAGGCCTGAATCGTCAGCGAGTGCAGGCATGCCGGTAGCTGCACAGGCGTGGCGGGCTTTGAGGATAGCGTTTTCCACAAAAGTGAGCCCGGTCTCGTCGGCGTCGCTCACTTTAAATTCGCTCTGTGGCAGAATCTGGATGTCCATGGCGGAAAATATTTCACTGAACTCTTTTAACTTGCCTTTGTTTGAGCTGGCCAACACTATCTTATCTATCATTTATTTCTCTATATGGAGTGTATACATTTTTCAACTGCAGAAATACTGAGCTACTCGACGTAAAATTTTTGCGTTAAGTTGACGGCAATGGGCTGCTTGTTTGGATCGGGTTGAACCGCAACCTTAAAGTTCATCACTTCTTCATTGGCGAAGCGAAAGCTAGCGATGTAATAAACAGCTTTTCCCTCTGCAATAGTGACAAATTCTAATTGCTGTTGCTGGCCTAATAAGTTTTCTACTGTGCCGCTGTTAAAGCTTTTCACTGCGCTGCTACTGCCATCGGCATTTTTGGCGAAGACTGAAATATTTAACATTGCAGTGTATTTACTGCGCACTAGTTTGTTCTTTTTTGCGGCGTCCGCATCTATTACAGTACTGTTAAAAGCATTGTAATGGATTATATAATCAGGGGTTTCTACGGTTTGCTGAGCCATAACTGCAGTGCTGAACATCAGCAGGAAGATGGCATTGAAAAGCGTTTTCATGATATTTCTCCGATCCTGAATTCATTGCTGAAAACTGATTTAGATGTGCTTGCAGCAATAGATTAAAAGCTCAGCCTCGAAAAGCTGTGGCATAGTTATTCGATAACTGCTCAATTATGCGCTTTAGCCGTTAAAATCGCTCTACTAAATTCTAGTATTGGCAAGCGCGCTGCAGATTTGACCAGCACCTTGAGGGAGCTGGTCATTGGTATCCATTTAAATAAATGGGCGCAGTTGCGATTGTATTAATTGAATGGAGATAATGATAACTATCGGAGATAAGTCAAAGCCGCCAATCGGTGGGATAACTTTTTGCATCAATTTATAAAAGGGTGCGGTGACTTGCATAATCAGTTGGGGAGCAGGGTGAGGGCTACCGGGGGCAACCCAGCTGATGATGACAGAGCCCAGCACCGCGTAGAAAATGATATCCAAGAAGGTGTACAGCACTCCGGCGGAAGCCAGTATGCTTATCCATAGAAACGGGATAGCGTGGCTTGATAGCAGATAGATAAACAGTGCTTTAAGCAGTAGGGCAAAGACCACCGGGGATAAATCGGTATTGGCTATTTGCGGAATCATTTTTCGAAATGGGTTAATTACCGGCTGGGTTATACGTACTACCCCCTGAGAGATAGGATTGTAGTAATCGGCGTGGACGACCTGCAAAATCACCCGCAGCAGTAATATAAAAATGTAAAGATCGCCTAAGGTGCGAATAATTAATAAAAGAGGGTTTGCTTCCATCGGTAAACTGCCTAATTAGTTATGGGTCTGAGTTAGTCCGGGAAATACCAACAATCCAGAGATATTTCTGAGTTGCCAGTGTTTTCCAAGATAAAGTTTAGCATTCAATAAGGCTAAATGTGTGGAAATAACAGGTTCAAGCCAACTCTATGGCCAATTCTTTAGATCTATTGATGTTAGCCTGCATACCAAGTTCAATAATTTCTGCAAAACCTGCTGCTTGGAAACTCAATATAGCTTGCTCGGTAGTCCCTTTAGGTGAGGTTACTCTGCGCCTGAGCTCCGCCGGTTGAACATCGCTCTGCTGTGCTATAGCTGCAGCCCCACTGGCGGTCTGTAATGCCAGTTGCTCGGCAACCTCTCTGCTCAATCCCTGTTTAATGGCCGCGTCGATCATAGCTTCCATCATCAGGAAAAAATAAGCGGGTCCCGACCCCGATAGCGCTGTTACTACATCTAATTGATCTTGCGTATCGACCCAAACAGCCAATCCAGTATTGGCGATGATTTGCTGGGCGAGTTGCTTTTGTTTGTCACAGACTCCCTCATTTGCCCACAGAGCACTGGCACCCAACTGAACCAGCGCGGGCGTGTTGGGCATGCAGCGCACGACTGGCAAATTACCGCCTAGCCACTGCTCAATACTGCTGGCACTGATACCTGCTGCTACCGAAATGATTAGTGGCTGATGCTGTTGTGCCGCGCTGGCAAGAGGGGCTATGACAGACTGCATAAGTTGCGGTTTTACCGCCAGTACCACAACGTTTGCCTGTGCCATGGCCCAGGCATTATCAGTGCCAATTTTAATTCCCAGCTCGGCCAAATCGGCTAACTTTGCCAGGTCTCGCCCCGTGGCAATAATTCGCTCTGGGGGGTAGCCATTTTTCAACATGCCACCAAAAATAGCCCTGGACATGTTACCGGCGCCGATGAAGGCAATAGTCGCTTGCATAATAACTCTCTTTGAATTGATCGCTGATTAAGCGGGTGTATTAGGGTAAATTCTCGGACCAAACAGTGCTGTTCCCACCCTGACAATAGTGGCCCCTTGCTCTATGGCCGGGACAATATCAGCAGACATTCCCATAGAGAGTGTATCTAGGCTCGGATACTGTTGTTGACAGTCGGATAATAACTGCGCCAGTGCGGCAAAAGCTTGTTGTTGTTCGACTGTTACTTGTGTGGCTCTTGGAATGGCCATTAAACCGCGCACTTTAAGTTGAGGCAATTGTGAAATTTGTCCTATCAGCGCTGCCGTTTCTTCAATGCTACAGCCCGCTTTATTGGCTTCGGCCGAAATGTTAACTTGAATGCAGATATTCAACGGCGGCAAGTGTCCAGGGCGCTGTTCAGCCAATCTTTTGGCAATTTTTAGTCGATCAACACTGTGTACCCAGTTGAAGTTCTCAGCGATTGCGCGGGTCTTATTTGATTGTATTGGTCCGATAAAATGCCAGATCAGAGGTAGCTGTGAAAGTTCTGCTATTTTATCCAGCGCTTCCTGCAGGTAATTCTCGCCAAAATGAACCTGTCCTGCGCAATGTAACTCGCGCAGCTGCGCAGCAGTTCTGGTCTTGCTAACGGCCAGTAATTGCACCTCGTCGATGGATCGGTTTGCGCTTAGGCAAGCATCGGTAATAGCTGTGCTAACCTGAGTTAAATTGTTTGCTATGCTTATCATATGTCGTCTGTTCAGAATCTTGATTGGCCAATGAGTTTTTATCTATTAATCACTGTAACTCTGTGATTTTAAACCTTAGTATAGGCGATGTTAAGGTGCATACGAATAAGTCCGGTATCTTTTGCGGGGCTTATTCGCATGTTCCCTGGTAAATATGTGCTGATGCTTTGACGTCTGGGCGCTGTATTTTAAAATAAATTACGAGAATTTAAGCTATGGATATTACAGAGTTATTATCTTTTTCCGTGCAACAAAAAGCATCAGATTTGCATATTACCGCGGGATTACCGCCAATGATACGTGTTGATGGTGAAATCCGCCGAATAAAAATGGACTCCCTGGAGGACAAGGAAGTACAGACGCTGATATACGACATAATGAGCGATAGAGTACGAAAAGATTACGAGGAGAACTGGGAAGCTGATTTTTCTTTTGAAGTGCCGGGGCTGGCGAGGTTTCGTGTCAATGCCTTTAACCAGAACCGTGGAGCGGCGGCAGTGTTTCGTACTATCCCCAGCGAAATACTCTCTATGTCAGACTTAGGAATGGGAAAAATTTTTGAAACGCTCTCCAATAAAGCCCGCGGTCTGGTATTGGTAACCGGTCCCACAGGGTCAGGTAAGAGCACCACCTTGGCGGCGATGGTTAATTACATCAACGAAACCCGTGCCGACCATATTTTAACCTTAGAAGACCCGATAGAATTTGTTCACGAAAGTAAAAAAAGTTTGATCAACCAGCGGGAAATCTCCCGTGATACCCGCAGTTTCAGCGCAGCTCTACGCTCGGCACTGCGTGAAGATCCGGATGTGATTCTGGTGGGAGAGATGCGAGATTTGGAAACTATCCGCCTGGCTATATCCGCCGCTGAAACGGGCCATTTAGTGTTCGGTACACTGCATACAACTTCTGCGGCAAAAACCATGGACAGGATCATAGATGTTTTTCCAGCGGGGGAAAAATCTATGGTCAGAGCTATGCTCTCAGAATCCCTGGAGGGGATAATATCGCAAACGCTACTGAAAAAAATCGGTGGCGGGCGAGTGGCGGCGCATGAAATATTGATCGGCACTCCGGCAATCCGCAATTTAATTCGCGAGGCAAAAAGTGCCCAGATATACTCTTCTATTCAGACCGGATCCGCTGTAGGTATGACCACTTTAGACCAGTCTCTTACCCAATTAGTGCGCAATGGCATGATCTCCCGTGAAGCCGCCAGAGAAAAAGCGAAAGTCCCCAGTGCTTTTTAAGGCTGAAGCCAGTAGTTAAAGTCAGTTTAGCTACTGCTAGTGTCGCTTGCTTATTTTTCCCTGAAGAGCATTGATGGCTTGATAATATATGTATTTAAGTTAGATAAAAGTCTTCTGGGTACTGTAGGATATTAGTTTGTTGATGAACAGGGAGTTTGTCGCGGGGTAATAAATAGCTGCGTAAATATAAGGTCAATCTGTGATTCTTAATGATTTGTTAGAAGAAATAGTCAAGCAAAAAGCCTCAGATTTGTTTTTAGTCACTGATGCCAAGGCGAGCATCAGAGTCAGTGGTGAATTGGTCGCTGTTTCAGAGCAACCGCTGAGCGATGAGCAAGTACGGATGTTGGTCCACAGTGCGATGAACACCCGCCAGAGAAAAGAATTTGAGCAGACACAAGAGTGTAATTTTGCCATAAGTGTCGATATTGGCCGCTTTAGGGTAAGTGCTTACTACCAGCGCGGGACCCCAGCTATGGTGCTGAGGCGTATATACACTGAAATACCTTCACTGGAAGAACTGCATTTGCCCGCTCTGCTTAAAGAGCTCTCCCTGTCAAAGCGCGGTTTGATTTTATTTGTTGGCGCCACCGGCACTGGCAAGAGTACTTCACTCGCCTCTCTGATAGATTACCGCAATGCCAACAGCGCTGGACACATCATTACTATTGAAGACCCGATTGAGTTTATGCACTCGCACAAGCAGAGTATTATTACCCAGCGAGAAGTCAGTATCGATACAGACTCTTTTGAGCAGGCACTGCACAACAGTTTACGCCAGTCTCCGGATGTCATTCTGATGGGCGAAATACGCAATTTAGAGTTAATGCGCTATGGTTTAACGTTCGCGGAAACCGGTCAGCTGTGTCTGGCCACCTTACACGCCAATAATGCCGACCAGGCGCTGGCGAGAATTATCAACATGTTTCCCGCGGAGTATCATGAGAAATTGCGCATGGAGCTGTCGGTGAATTTAAAAGCCATTATTGCGCAGCAGTTAATCCCGGCGAAAAATGGTGAGGGCAGACGGGTGGCAACTGAAATACTACTTAATACCCCGTTGGTGGGCGAGTTAATTAGTAAAGGTCGCTTTGGCGATATCAAAGATGCGATGAAGAAATCCTCTAATCTGGGCATGCAGACCTTTGATCAGTCTCTGTACCAGCTTTACCTGCACGGTGAAATCAGCTATGAGTCCGCGCTCAGTCATGCTGATTCTGCGAATGATTTACGACTGATGATTAAATTGAGTGTCGATACTCAGATAGACGCTGCAGTGACAGATTACCAATTCTCACTGCAGGATGATTACCCCAAATAGATACCCGCAAAAGCTTATTTCATACTCAGTGCAATACGCTTTCTCTGAGCATCCACTTCTAGCACTCTTACCTGCACTATTTGACCTGTCTTGACTACACTGTGCGGGTCTTTAACAAATTGATTGGCCAGCTGGGAAATATGTACGAGGCCATCTTGATGCACACCTATGTCGACAAAAGCGCCAAAATTGGTGACATTAGTGACTACCCCTTCAAGCTGCATGTCATTGGCCAGGTCATTGATGGTAGTGACATCGTCAGCAAAATTGGCAGTTGTAAACTCGGGTCTGGGATCGCGTCCGGGTTTCGCCAGCTCGGCAATAGTATCTACCACGGTATAGCGGCCATATTGGTTGCTTAATTGTTCAACATTAAGCTGTTGTAGCAACTCCTGGTTACCGATTAACTGAGCGCTGCTGGCCTGCACACTGGCAGCCATTTTCTCTACCAGATGGTAGCTCTCCGGATGGACGGCACTATTATCCAGCGGCTGAGCAGCGTTATCTATCCGCAGAAAAGCGGCGCACTGTTGATAGGCTTTCTCCCCCAGTCTTGGGACTTTAAGCAGTGCCTGGCGATTGTTAAAGGTGCCGCGCTGCGCACGCATGTTAACAATGTTTTCAGCGATACTTTGGTTAATACCTGCTACTTGGGTCAACAACTGCACTGAGGCGCTGTTTAAATTGACGCCGACTTTATTGACACAGTCCTCAACCACCGCAGCCAGCTTTAACCCCAGCGCCTTTTGGTTGACATCGTGCTGATACTGGCCGACACCTATTGCCTTGGGCTCAATTTTTACCAGTTCTGCCAGCGGATCTTGCAACCGTCTGCCAATGGAGATGGCGCCGCGAATGCTGACGTCTACATCCGGAAATTCGTTGCTGGCGAGCTGTGATGCTGAGTACACAGAGGCGCCCGCTTCACTGACCAGTACTTGAGTGAAAGCGATTGATGTGTGACTCTGCAGTTCTTTGACTAATTGCTCGGTCTCCCGGGAGCCAGTGCCATTGCCGATACTGATCAGGGCAACTGCATATTTTTCCACTAACACTTTCAAGCTGGCTAATGCGTTTGTCCACTGTTTTTGCGGGGCATGTGGATAAATTACTGACTCTGCTAGCAGCTCGCCATTAGCGGCTAAAACGGCAACTTTCACACCACTGCGCAGCCCAGGATCCAGCGCCAAAGTGATTTTTTGTCCCGCAGGGGCCGCCATCAATAAATCGGATAAATTTTTCGCAAACACATCGATAGAGTTTATTTCAGCGCGCTCGCGCAATGCTTTAGACAAATCACTTTGCAATTGCGGTTGCAGTTTATCTTGCCAGGCATGCTCTGCCAGTTGTCTGAGCCAGTAATCCTGAGTTCGCCGCTTACTCAAATCCAGCTGTTGTTCTATTAATCGCTGCGGATAAAGTAAATTATGCGCAGGAGGCAATATCGCCAGTTTTAACACTCCCTCTTTAATACCGCGAAAGACTGCCAGCGCCCGGTGCGCTGGTACTTTGTTGAGTGCCTGAGAGTAGTTAAAATAATCGCGAAACTTACTCTGCTGATCCGCTTTACCGCGTTTCGCTTTGACTTCTAACAATGCGTTGGTATTTAACCATTGGCGCAACAGACCAAGTAGTTTTGCATCATCAGCTAAGCGCTGCATGAGTATCTGTTCGGCTCCGTCAAGTGCATCTTCTACGTTGAAAATATTTTTTTTGCCGTTGAGGAACGACTTGGCGATATATTCCGGATTGACACTCTCATCGGCCATTAAGGCATCCGCCAGGGCTTCTAACCCGGCATCTATGGCAGATTGCGCTTTAGTGCTACGTTTAGCTTTATAGGGCAAGTACAAATCTTCAAGGGCGGTTTTATGTTGACAGCTGTCGATTGCGTTTTTCAGTGCCTCAGTGAGCATTCCCTGCTGCGCGATACTTTTTAAGATGCTCTGCCTACGCTGCTGCAGTTGTCGCAGATACTCCAATCGCTCGGCCAGCTGGCGCAATTGTATATCATCCAGGGCGCCTGTAGCTTCTTTGCGGTAGCGAGCGATAAAAGGCACAGTGTCGCCCTGATCGAGTAGTTGTATGGTTGCCTCTACCTGGTGTTTCTTTATCTCTAATCCGGTTGCGATCTGTTGAGCTATATCCATTGCGACTTGTTCCAAAATACCGATAATACAGAGCTGGGAGTATAAACCGCAGTGGGCAACTTGTGATAATTATTCTGCCGCCTACAGGCAAACTCTTTATTCCAGTTATTCCAGTAAATTAGACAATCGCGTAGTATATAGGCACATTTTTGTCTGTCAGGTGTTAGTCCATCGATGTTTAAGCGCTCATTTATAACGATACTTTTGACCATAGGGCTAGTTTTCCTGCTCAGCTTAATTTCTGAGTACTCTCAGAGAAATGCCATCAGCGAATTACAGCAACGTACCCATGCCGACCTGAATCGCTACATCTTGACGATGCGGCAAAAACTGGCGCGTTTTCGTGACATACCGCAGCTGTTATCAAAGCACCCCGATTTAGTACGGATGCTGCGTGTACAGGCCAATTCAAATGATTTGCTGCGAGCCAATCGTCTGTTGAGCGAAATCAACCGAATACTCGGCACGCGCGACAGCTATCTGATGAATGGCGATGGCCTGACCGTCGCCTCCAGTAACTGGGCCAGCCAACGCTCATTTATAGGCGGCAATTTCAATTACAGACCTTACTTCAAAATCGCCATCGCAGGTGGCTTAGGTCAGTATTTTGCCTTGGGCACAACCTCCAAAAGACGCGGTTTTTTCTACTCTTATCCGGTGCGCCATAAAGAGCGCATCCTCGGGGTCATAGTGGTTAAAATTGATCTCAATGAAATAGAGAGGGACTGGAACGAAAAAGATATTAAGTTACTGGTTTCTGATGAAGACGGGGTGATTTTTATTTCCACCCGTAAAGACTGGATATTTAAAACCTTAAAGCCACTGGCAGCTGATGATTTACAGCGCATTGAGAGCAGTAAGCGCTACCTTGACAAGAAACTAGTGCCCTTAAATATTACCCAGTGGCAGCCCAGCGGTAAAAACAGCCAGATAATCACGTTGAGCGAGGCCGATGGCAGTAAAACAGAGCAGCAGTATCTGATGCAGTCGGGCATAGTCGGCAACAGTGATCTTAATGTCTCTATTTTAGCGGACCTGGAGAGCGTGCAGCGACAAGTACTTGCAACCCTACTCTATGTGGGAACTGTGTACATTGCCGTGGTTTTGTTGGTGATGGTAATCATTGCCAGGCGCAGAATCGCTAAACAGCGCAGTCAGTTTGAACTGCGCGAATTACAGGCACTGGAGAGCAGTGAAGCTAAAGTTAAAGCGATTATCAATAACACTTGGGCCGGATTGATTACCTTAGATACTAAAGGTTGTATCGAGTCGATGAACGTCACAGCACAAAAACTATTTGCCTACACCGAAGATGAATTAACCGGCAGGGAATTCTATCAGCTGTTGTTAGATGTTGATCTACAGCTATATTTGCAACAGATCGATCAGCAGCGCTCGTCCAGCGTAGAAACGCTGATAGCGGGGAGAGTGCTCTGTGGCGACAACAGGCAAGTACCGATTGAATTTGTGGTCGGGAAAATGCGTCAGCAAGGGGATTTGAATTTTTTGATCACAGTGCAGGATATTACTGAGCGCAAAGAGTACGAGGCGCAATTAGATCAATCCAGACAATTACTTGAAAGTCGGGTAGAGCAGCGCACTCTTGAGCTGACCAATGCCAATGAGCGCTTGTTAAAAGAAATTAAGCAACATAGCCAGACCCAAAATGAGTTAATTCAAACCGCCAAGCTGGCTGTTATAGGTCAGATGTCAGCGGGCATCAATCATGAGCTAAATCAGCCATTGATGGCTATACGTGGCTATGCGGATAATGCCAGAAAATTTCTAAAGTTGGATAAAGAGCGTACCGTGGATGAGAATTTAGATGAAATTGCCCAACTGACCGAGCGTATGGCCAAGATCTTACACCCGCTAAAGGAGTTTTCTCGCAAGAGTAGTGGTCAGCCTCAGCGGGTACCTGTATCTGCGTTGCGCGCCGGAGTACTGGCAATTTTATATCCACGACTAGAAAAATCTAAGGTTGAAGTTGACTGGCCCGAATCGCAACAAGATCACTTTGTCTCAGGGGACTTACTGCGTCTGGAGCAAGTGATGGTGAATTTGATTGCCAATGCGATGCAGGCGGTCGAGGCCGAGACTGCACCAAAAATAGTGATCGCTCAACAGTTAACGAAAAATCGGCAATTGCTAATCAGTGTTCGTGATAATGGCCCCGGAATTGATGAAGAAAAGCTAACACAGATATTTGAACCTTTCTTTACCACCAAAAAAGAGGGGCAGGGCCTGGGCCTAGGGCTGTCGATCTCACAGCGGATCATTGAAGATGTCGGCGGTCAGCTATCAGCGAAAAATTATAACAGTTCTGATTCTCAATCCCCGTTCGGGGGTGCTGAATTTAATGTACTGCTAAACACAGGATCTAAGTAAAAGATGCAGCAGCCCAAAGATAATAAGTTTTCTAACAAAGTGCTATTAGTAGACGACGAAAAGTCTATACGCATGTCACTGGCGCAGAGCATCGAACTGGCAGGTTTCGAGGTCATTACTTGCGCCAGTGCAGAGGCTGCTCTTGAGCAGCTGCGGGCGCAGTGGGACGGGGTGATAGTGTCAGATATCAGTATGCCGGGGATGGATGGTTTGACCTTGATGGGGCAGATATCCAGCATTGACAGCGAAATTCCGATGATTCTAATGACCGGCCATGGGGATATCTCTATGGCGGTGTCGGCGATTCAACAGGGTGCCTACGATTTTCTGGAGAAACCTTTTTCCCCTGACAAACTATTGGATGTGATTCGCCGGGCCAGTGAAAAGCGCGCCTTGAGCTTAGAGAATCACCGACTGCGCAACGAGCTGGAAACGCAAGTGGCCCTGGGGCCGAGAATCATTGGTAACAGCGCTGAAATAGTACAGCTGCGCCGTTTAGTGGGCAGTGTTGCAGACGCCCCGACAGATATCTTGATCGAGGCGGAAACCGGTACCGGCAAAGATCTTTTGGCGCGCTATATCCACGAGCACAGTAACAGACGCGAGCATAAATTTGTGGCGATCAACTGTGGGGCTGTGCCCGAGAGCCTGATTGAAAGCGAGTTGTTTGGCCATGAAAAAGGTGCCTTTACCGATGCCAAGGCGCGGCGTATCGGCAAGTTTGAATACGCAGATGGCGGTACCGTATTTCTGGATGAAATTGAGAGTATGCCGCTGGCGCTGCAGGTCAAATTACTCAGAGTTATCGAGGATCGCAGCATAGAGCGGCTTGGCTCGAATGAATCTATAAACTTGGATTTACGGATCATAGCGGCCACCAAAGTCGACCTTAAAGCACTGGCTGAGCAGAGGTTATTCAGAGAAGATTTATATTATCGGCTAAACGTGGTCAAAGTTACAATACCGCCGCTGCGCCGTCGAAAAGAAGATATCCCGCTGTTGTTTCAGCATTTCTCGATCATAGCTTCCACCCAATACGGTCGCGATGTAGAAGAGTTGTCCCGGGAGCGGATGGCGGCTCTGATGAGTCATGACTGGCCCGGTAATATCCGAGAGTTGCGGAACATTGCCGAGCGCAATGTGCTGTTAGGTGAGAATTGCACGTTCGACTTTGACAATAAATTGATCCCCCAGGAGCAGTCGGGTCTAAACTTGGCTGAGCAAGTGGCGCAATTTGAAAAGATGCTAATCCATACCGAGTTGGGAAAATGTGGTGGCTCTGTTCAAGATACGCAAAATAGCTTGGAGCTGGCACGCAAAACCTTGTATGACAAAATGAAGAAATACGGATTAGATAAGAGCGATTATAAGCCCTGAAGCCCTGAAGCCCTGACGCAAGTGGGCATTGCAGTTGAAAAAATGCTAATCCATACCGAGTTGGGAAAATGTGGTGGCTCTGTTCAAAATACGCAAAATAGCTTGGAGCTGGCACGCAAAACCTTGTATGACAAAATGAAGAAATACGGATTAGATAAAAGGGATTACAAGCCCTAACTCACTGACTTGATACCGATATTATCTTTTGGAATATTATATTCCATATTGTAATACGTTGTTTTTAATGAAAAAATATTGTTCTTATGCTTTGTCTTAGTTATATCTAGCAAGCGCTTTGCAACGACTAAGAGATCATAAGCTATGACAGATTTATCCACTGCTACTGCAGGATTAACCGCTAGCAGAGAAGAAAAAGATTTATTGGGCCAGGAAAAAGTACCAGAGTCGGCCTATTACGGTATTCAGACTCAGCGAGCCCTGCAAAATTTTGACCTCAGCGGTGTGCCTCTCAATCACTTTCCAAAATTAGTGAATGCTTTAGCAATGGTGAAACTCGCCTGTGCCAAAGCGAATGCCGATCTGGGATTGTTGTCAGCAACTAAGCTAGCAGCCATCGAACAGGCAGTGGCGTGTATTTTGGCGGGGCAGTACCACGGTGAATTCGTGGTGGATATGATTCAGGGTGGTGCCGGAACCTCCACCAACATGAACGCCAATGAGGTGATTGCCAACATCGGTCTGGGGTTTCTGCATAAAAGCAGAGGCAGTTATCAATATTTGCATCCCAACAATGACGTCAATATGTCGCAATCGACCAACGATGCCTATCCCACCGCTGTGCGCCTTTCTATCTTACTACAGCACAGTGAATTAGTCGGTTCG
Source organism: 'Osedax' symbiont bacterium Rs2_46_30_T18 (assembly GCA_002163025.1). GTDB lineage: Bacteria > Pseudomonadota > Gammaproteobacteria > Pseudomonadales > Balneatricaceae > Rs1. The sequence continues at coordinate 11,782 of MABF01000201.1, read as the reverse complement.
CTGTCGCAGTTGCGCGATGCTTTTGCCATTAAAGCCGCTGAGTTTAGCGATGTGATCAAAATGGGTCGCACTCAATTACAAGATGCAGTGCCTATGACCTTAGGTCAAGAGTTTCAGTCTTATGCTTCAACATTAGCTGAAGACGTGCAGCGTATTGCCGGTTTAACTGAGCTATTAAAGGAAATTAATTTAGGCGGTACGGCGATAGGTACTGCTATTAATACCGATGCTAAGTATGCGGGCCTGGCAGTGGGGCATTTGTCAGAGCTCAGCGGCATTCAGTTTCAACAGGCCAGCGACTTGATCGAGGCCAGCTCAGATATGGGGGCTTTTGTGCTGTTCTCAGGTATGTTGAAACGTCTGGCGGTAAAGCTGTCGAAAATAGCTAACGATCTTCGGATGCTGAGTATGGGGCCGCGCTGTGGTTTGAATGAAATTAATTTACCGGCGCAACAGCCGGGCAGTTCAATTATGCCAGGTAAAATCAACCCGGTGATCCCCGAGGCGGTTAATCAAGTTGCCTATCAAGTGATAGGCAATGATTTAGCTATTACAATGGCCGCAGAGGCCGGGCAGTTGCAACTCAATGCAATGGAGCCGCTGATCGCCTTCAATACCCTAGAGTCTATTCGCATGTTAACCAAGGCGATGCAGATGTTTAAGCAGCGCTGTGTAGTCGGCATCACCGCCAATCGGGAAGTTTGCCTGCAGCAAGTCAATCGTAGTATCGGCCTGATCACCGCCGTAACTCCTCTGCTAGGCTATGAAACGGCCAGTCGCATCGCCAAAACGGCGCTGGCAGAGAACTGCAGTGTACTGGATGTAATTCGTCGGCAAAGACTGCTCAGTGAGGAAGTGTTAGAGAATGCACTGAAGCCGGAAAACATGCTCGGGCTGTGATTGACCAGAGTGAAAAAGTTGCTAGATTTTTATGTTTATCGGTCGCGCTCTGTTAGAATGCCGCTCGAAATCGATGGCAGTTAAACACGAGCCTTTAACTGTCGTTTTATAATGACTGAAAATGACAGGTAATGTGACATGGCATTAATCTCGATGCGCCAACTGCTGGATCATGCAGCGGAAAATGACTACGGTATTCCCGCCTTTAACGTAAACAACTTAGAGCAGATGCGGGCGATAATGGAAGCCGCCGATAAAACGGATTCCCCAGTTATAGTGCAGGCATCAGCAGGTGCCAGAAAGTACGCAGGATCTAATTTTTTAAGGCACATGATTCTTGCGGCCATCGCCGAGTTTCCACACATTCCCGTCTGCATGCATCAGGACCACGGTACTTCCCCTGCTATTTGTCAGCGCTCTATCGCCATGGGCTTCTCATCGGTAATGATGGATGGATCGCTGTTGGAAAACGGTAAAACCCCAGCGTCTTATGAGTACAACGTCGAGGTTACCCGTCGCACGGTGGAAATGGCCCATGCCTGTGGTGTCTCTGTTGAAGGAGAGTTAGGTTGTCTGGGATCTCTGGAGACCGGTGAAGCGGGCGAGGAAGATGGTGTTGGTGCAGAGGGCAAGCTCTCTATGGAACAGATGCTTACCGATCCTGAAGAGGCCGCTGACTTTGTGGCTAAAACTAAAGTAGACGCACTGGCAATTGCCTGTGGTACATCCCATGGTGCCTACAAGTTCAGCCGTCCGCCGACTGACGATATTCTGTCTATCGATTTAATCAAAAACATTCACAGTCGCATTCCCAACACCCATCTGGTCATGCACGGTTCCTCTTCAGTACCCCAGGAGTGGTTGGCTATCATCAATGAGTTTGGTGGAGAAATTCCTGAAACCTACGGTGTGCCGGTTGAGCAGATTGTACAGGGCATCAGGCACGGTGTGCGCAAGATCAATATCGATACCGACTTACGTTTGGCCTCCACCGGTGCAGTGCGTCGCTTCCTGGCGCAGAACCCGTCTGAATTCGATCCACGCAAATTCTTAGCGGTATCTACAGTGGCAATGCGCGATATCAGTATCGCCCGCTATGAGGCGTTTAATGCTGCGGGGCAGGCCAGTAAGCTAAAAGCTATCAGCCTCGAAGATATGGCTAGCGGTTATGAGAACGGTACTTACTAAGTATTAGTTTGCGTTAAAAAAAGCCCGAGAGGGCTTTTTTTGTACTTGCAGGTATCGCTGACTCACGACTGTAAGAAACAACTGATTTTTCTTTTAAGGTATGTCTTTAGTCGCTAACTCAAAAGTCGCGGTTGTTTCCTGATATCAATTTATTGGATTAACTTTGACACAGAGCATAATACTGTAAAACTCACGCCTCACGCCTCACGCCTCACGCCTCACGCCTCACGCCTCACGCCTGCTGCTTATTTTTGCCTCGGGCAAATATAAACATCCCCGAGCCAATAATAATCGCCGTCCCCAGGTAAGAACTAGTGCTGGGCACATCCCCCCAGATCAGATAGCCGATCAACATCGCCAGCGGGATCGAAGTGTATTTAAACGGGGCGATAAAAGAGAGCTCGCCAATGCGCGTGGTGACAACATAACTTAAATAGGCTGCCATGATAAAGACACTGCCGAGCGCCAGTAACCCCGCGTGTTCACTAGTGACGCTATTCCAACCAAAGGGCAAGGTCAACAAGCCGCCAATAGTGACGATCCAGGCGGTGGTGAAAGCGATTTGGGTCGAACTGAGCACGCTGGGAATATTGCGCACAAAAATATCCCGCAGGGCAGTTAGAAAAGCGGCCAGTAGTGGCAGTAATACTGCCCAGGAAGTGAGCGAAGCCTGCTCCAAGTCAGCGACTAGAATCACGCCGACAAAACCTAGTAGTACTGCGCTCCAGCGACGCCAGCCGACTTGTTCTTTGAGTACAGTGGCGGCGAGAATAGTGAGCATGATAGGGCCACTGAAAACCAATATTACAGCGGTAGCTAAGGGCAGTAATATCAGACCTACTAAATAGCTGGCGGCAATCATTAATTCAAACAGGGCTCGCAGTAGATTCCAGCGGTTCCAGCCCTCTTTGGGCAGTATTTGCTGTTGCTGTCTTTTTAGCAGGATAACAAATAGCAGACAGACCAGAGAGCCACGCAGGAACAATATTTGGCCGATGGGTAAGTCGTCACTGAGAAATTTGATAATGGCATCGCCGGTGGTGAACAGCGCCATCGATAGCATCATGATTGCGGCAGCTTTTATATTCTGGTTATCACTCAAATTCTATCCCCGGTTATTTAATCCACAACATAAAATATAGCTATTTGCATTTATAGCTGAAAATTTTCCGAAAAAAAAGCCAATATAAATAATTATACCGGCTTTCCGTTTTAGCTAACGAGCAAGTAGTTAGCTAATGCAGAGCATCAATGCTTAGCGAACTTTAACGAGTGAGAACTTGTCGTCTTTGATCTCTAGCTGACGGTATACACCGTTAACTTCACCAACGGTATTGAACTCAATGTTAGTGGCACCAACGTAATCAACCTGACCACCACCGGCAAGGATTTCAAGTGCTTTTTTCAGCTCGCCAGGGTAAATCTTAGTACCTGGAGCGTTTGCAACTGTCATCATGTTAGCCTGGATAGCAGCGCGATCTGCTGAACCGCCAGCTTGCATAGCCAGTACGATTAAAGCGCCGGCATCGTAAGAAGTTCCGTCATACGGGCCTTCACCACCGATTTTGTTTGCTTTAGCCATCTTTATAAAATTGGTCATTGCATCGCTCTCTCCACCAGGGGAGGTACCGATAGTGTCAACCATGTCGCCACCGAAAGCATCGACCAGAGACTGGCCGATCATGCCATCGCCAAGGGCGAAAGTTTCAAATGCACCAGTGTCGATAGAGGCTTGAATGATGCCCTTACCGCCTTGATCTAAGTAACCTAGTACCGCTAGCTTGTCGGCACCAGAGGCCGCAAGTGCAGCAACTTCAGCTGAGTAATCAGCCTTGCCGTCTTCGTGAGCAGCTACGATAGAGACTTTACCGCCCAGTGCTTTGAAAGCGCCAACGAAAGAGTCTGATAAACCTTTACCGTAATCGTTGTTAGTATAAGTAACAGCGATGTTGGTAGTACCGGCTTCAAATACAGCGTCAGCTAATACTTGGCCTTGGCGAGCGTCAGAGGGTGCTGTGCGAAAGAAGAAACCTTTATCTTCAATAGTACTTAGCGCTGGAGTAGTCGCTGACGGAGAGACCATCACTACACCATTGGGAACAGCAACTGAGTTAGCGATAGCGGTTGTTACACCAGAGCAGTCAGCGCCCATGATAGCGACAACTTTATCAGCAGTGATTAGACGCTCAGCAGCGGCAGTTGCAGCTGATGCATCGATACAAGTTGAGTCGGCGCGGATAGCTTCGATAGTGCTACCACCCAATAACATGCCGGAGTCAGAGGCTTCTTTAAAAGCTAACTCTGCAGATGCAGCCATGTCGGGAGTCAGTGATTCGATCGGACCTGTATAGCCTAAGATAACGCCTACTTTGATGCTGTCGGCAGCGTTAGCCAAACCAGATGTAGCCAATGCAGCGGCTAGAGCGACGGTCAAAAGATGCTTTTTCATCGGTATTCTCCAAGTTTTCTGATGTAGTGCCTGCGGATATTTTGTCAGGCAGCTAATACCATTTTTAGTTTTATTATCATTATACAGTCATGGCATTTTACACAGACTGCGCTTAAATAACAGGCACTTAATAAAAATAACTACCTGCCTTTAATTAGGTACCTATCGCCGATAAGTACTTAAAGGTATACGGGAGCAGCAACAAGCTTTGCCTGTATGCATCTCCCATAGCCAGCTGAGTGAAAGACTGGCTAATTCTTCCAGGCTCCCAGCCCATGCTAATAAAGAGTTAACACGGACAGAGCGCTGAATTAATTGTGTCCTGATTTTTCCGGAAGGATCCCCCCCGGGGTAAAGCGCATTACCAACAGAAGTACTGCTCCCATCACCATCAGGCGCATATACTGAGCGCTGCCAATCAGATGTACACGCAGATCACTGGTGGGATCCATGCCAGATGTGACCAGGCTCATTAGCCAAGTGCCTAAAGGTTCTGCTTCTATCCAGACAAACCAGACCAGGAAACCACCGAAGATAGAGCCTAAGTTATTACCTGAGCCCCCAACGATCACCATTACCCAAATCAGGAATGTATAGCGCAGTGGGTTGTAAGTTCCCGGAGTGAACTGTCCGTCCAGCGTGGTCATCATCGCGCCGGCAATTCCCACTACCGCCGAGCCTATAACAAATATTTGCAAGTGTCGGGCTTTGATATCTTTGCCCATGGCTGCGGAGGCCGTTTCATTGTCGCGGATAGCACGCACCATGCGTCCCCATGGCGAGTTCAGCGCCAGCTGACACAAAGTAAACAAGATCACTAATACCGCTAAAAATAACCCGGCGTAACAGAGTTTGACGAAGATTCCAGAGGCGTCCATAACCAGTGTCTTGAGGGCCGCTGCACGCTCATCTGTGGCTAAATTAGTTAATGCACCTGAATTTAAACTCTGCACCAAATCGATAAACCAACCACTTTGTTGCAGGTCTATCTCAAAGGGAACCGGGCGCGGTAAGCCGGTGACATTCTTTGCCCCACGGGTCAGCCAATCTTCATTTTTTAGCAGTGCAACTATGATCTCTGCTATACCTAGTGTGGCGATCGCAAGATAATCGGTACGCAGACCTAAAGTCACTTTACCGATTAACCAGGCGGCACCGGCGGCGAACAGACCACCGACCAGCCAGGAGAAGACAATAGGAAGACCCATGCCGCCTAAATAGCCGGTTTTGGCCGGGTCGACTGCTTCGATAGCAGCGCTGGCCGGGTCGTAGAAGTGTCGTGCTAAAAAGTACACGGCTAAAGCTGCCAGGAAAGTAGCGGTTTTGCGCAGTGGTCTCTTACCCCAAAGTTTATTGAGGATAAAGACAAAACTGCATCCGCCAACTAGAGCTAACAGTGCCAGGCCGATACCTGTGCCACCGGCACTCCAAGCTTCGTTGACCGGTGCTTTAGATACGAGTACAGCAGCGGCACCGCCCAAGGCACAAAATCCCATGATGCCGACGTTAAACAGTCCGGCGTAACCCCATTGGATATTCACCCCTAAGGCCATAATTGCCGAGATAATACACATGTTGATTAGTGTCAGCGCTACACCCCAGGACTGAGTGGTACCGACAAATATTAGCAGCGCCGCCATGATAGCGAAGACCAGATAGGGGCGCAGTGTGCTATTTGTTAAAATATTCATACTACTTTCCCTTTAAATAAGCCGGTAGGCTTAACTAACAAGACTAAGACTAAGATGACAAAGGAAACCGCGAATTTATATTCTGTGGCCAGCAATTGCACTAAGCTGTCCGGTTCCATATCGGTCGGTAGTAGATAGATTAAAAACTTTTTATAGACGTAGGTAATTGCCACTTCCGAGAAAGCCACAATAAAACCACCGGCTATCGCTCCAATTGGTTTGCCTAATCCACCGACGATGGCGGCGGCGAAAATTGGCAGCAGTAGTTGGAAATAGACAAAAGGTTTGAAACTCTTATCCAGACCGTACAATACCCCGGCAACAGTGGCCAATATGGCCGCTAAAATCCAGGTGATACGGACGATTTTATCTGGGTCTATGCCCGAGAGTAAGGCCAGGTTTTCGTTGTCGGAAAAGGCGCGCATAGCTTTACCGGTTTTGGTCTTTTGCAGGAACCAGAACAGCGCTGCCACTAAGGCAATCGCAATAACGATAGTGATGACCTGAGAGCTTCGCAGTGCCAGCCCCTCAGCCAGGCCGGACCAGTCCTTAAACTCGCGGGCCTTAAAGATAAAGCGCTCACCGTCGGCGAAACGTTGATCTTGAGGACCAATAACAAAGCGCACTAAGCCGTTCATGACGAACATCACACCGACTGACACCATCACAAAAGTGATAGGCTTGGCTCCGATGCCGCGGTAGTGCTTATAGACATAACGATCGGTAAAGAGTAAAAAGGCAGCGGTTAAAACAATGCCAAAAGGCAGCGCCAAAAGTGCGGTAGGCAGCACCCCGAAACTGATACCCATGGATTGAAACCACCAGGTAATCAGAATAGTTACCATAGCGCCGAAAGCCATAGTATCGCCGTGGGCGAAGTTGGAAAAGCGTAAGATGCCAAAGACTAGCGTGACACCCAGTGCCCCGAGTGCCAATTGAGATCCGTAAGTTAGCGCCGGTAAGATAACGTAGTTTGTCATCAGTACAAGGGCGTTTAAAATGTCGATAAATTCAGGCATGTTTTATCCCCCCAAGAAAGATTTACGTACTTCAGCATCAGCCAACAGCTCGGCACCGGTACCGGTAAAGCGGTTTTCACCCATTACCAACACGTAACCTTTATCAGCTATTTCCAGCGCCTGGCGCGCGTTCTGCTCAACCATCAATACGGCGACGTCTCTGGCTCTGACTTCCAGAATACGGTCGAATAGTTCATCCATAACGATAGGTGAGACACCGGCGGTAGGCTCATCCAGCATCAGTACTGAGGGGCGGGTCATCATTGCCCGTCCCACTGCCACTTGCTGGCGCTGTCCACCGGATAGCTCGCCTGCGGCTTGAAAGCGCTTTTCTTTTAAAATAGGGAACAGCTCGTAAATTTCTTCCATAGTGCCGCTGATATCATCGTCGCGGATAAAGGCACCCATTTCCAAATTTTCTTCGACTGTCATGCCGGTGAATACGTTGTGAGTCTGTGGCACAAAGCCGATACCGTGGCGAACTCGCTCCTGGGGTGACATATGCATGATGTCTTCACCACCGAGGGTGATGCTACCGCCGGTCATCTGCAGCATGCCGAGGAAGGCTTTCATCGCGGTAGACTTGCCGGCGCCGTTGGGGCCAACTATAACAACGACTTCACCTTTAGCCACTTCAATATCGCAGCCTTTTAGAATGTCGGGACCGCCGTAGCCGCCGCTGAGGTTCTTGCCTATTAAATAGCTCATGAACTGACCTCACTGCTTGCAGCTGGCTTTTTGTTTTTTACACCTGTGCCCAAATAAGCTTCGATCACTGCTTCATTGCTGGTGACTTCTGCGGCAGTGCCCTGGGCCAATATCTTGCCGTCGGCCATGACTATCACCGGATCACAGAGCTTGGCGATAAAGTCCATATCGTGCTCTATCATGCAAAAAGTGTAACCGCGCTCTTTATTTAGTTTGATGATAGCGTCACCAATTTCGCCAAGTAAGGTGCGATTGACACCGGCGCCAACTTCGTCGAGTAATACCACTTTGGCATCGACCATCATAGTGCGACCCAACTCCAGAAGTTTCTTCTGACCACCTGAAAGGTTACCCGCTAGTTCTCGGGCCACGTGACCAATTTTAAGGAAATCTATAACTTCTTCGGCTTTTTGACGAATTTCGCGCTCTTGCTTTTTGATGGCACTGCGGCGAATCCAGGTATTGACTAACTTTTCACCTAATTGATTGGCTGGAACCATCATCAGGTTCTCTAGCACGGTCATAGTGGAAAATTCATGGGCGAGTTGGAATGTACGCAGTAAACCTCTATCGAAAAGCTGGTGCGGCTCTAAACCGTCCATATCTTCATTATCGAGTAAAATGCGGCCGTGAGTTGGCTTGTGCAGGCCGGCAATAGTATTGAACATCGTGGTTTTTCCGGCACCGTTAGGGCCAATTAAACCGGTAATAGAGCCTTTTTTGATTTCAAAGCTCACATTATCGATTGCTCGAACACCGCCAAAATGCTTGGAAATAGCATCGACTTTGATCAAGGAATAATCTCCTGTGTGGCAACTCTCTTTTGGCGCATAAACTCATCCCTTGTGGGGAACACTGAATTAATGCAGAGCTCTAGCCTTTATTATTATGGATATTTTTATCGGCTCTTGTAGAACCTCTTAAAAATGCAAACTGTTTTAAGTATAAAGCATTTTGCAAGACAAGTTTCGCATTGAAACTTTTTTAACCTGCAAATGCAAGCCCCTTTTACGTTTGCGGGCATATTAGTCGATAAAAATAGAGTCAATATTTGCTGTCTAAAAATAGCACAAAAAGTAAATTTATGTGGTTTAAGCGAGTCTGTATAGGCACAATCATGAAAATTAGTTGCATTAGCAACAAATAGTATTGTCAGTGTTTATTGGCAAAGCTAATTTTCAGCTGGTTAAAATTCAAACTATTTTTAACTCGGAAGATGAATATAAAAGTAAAAGCGCAATTAATGATCGACAAAATAGCTGCGTAAAATACCTTGGGCTGAAAAAATAGACAAAATAATGCCCGAGACATGGTGATCATCTCGGGCATACTTGCTGAGTTAAAGCTGATTTAAGAAAGCGGCGATGCTGCGAACTCCGCGGCCATTCGAACCGGCTGACCACAAGCTGTTGGCGTTGGGTACGAAGCATGCGGCCAGGTCCAGGTGGATCCAGCTCTCTGGTTTTTCAACAAAGCGCGAGAGGAAGCCGGCAGCGTTACTGGCACCACCCGTGCCACCGCCGGGTACCGCTCTGCTATTGGCAGTGTCTGCGTAGTCAGATGGGCATTTGAAGGCATGTTTAGCGGTCAGTGGCAGGCGCCATGTAAGGTCGTATTCACGTTCTGCTATCTGATCAAATTGTTGCGCGAGAGTGTCGTCCATACAGAACAGTGCATTGTATTCATCGCCCATGGCGGTCAATGCTGCACCCGTTAGGGTCGCCGCATCTATAATGACTCCAGCCTGAGAGGCACTGGCATCGATCAGACCGTCGGCTAACACCAGGCGCCCCTCAGCATCGGTATTGACGACTTCGACGCTGACACCGTTGCGGTACTCTAAAATGTCAGAGAGCTTGTATGCATGGCCGCTGACCATGTTTTCTGCGCAGCACAAGTACAGTTTGACACGTTTTTGCAGGCCGTTGAGCATTGATAGTGCCAGGGCGCCAGTGACTGTTGCTGCGCCGCCCATATCACATTTCATATTCAACATTCCCAGAGAAGATTTCATGCTGTAGCCGCCGGTATCAAAGGTAATGCCTTTACCCACTAAAGCGGCGGCGGGGGCATCATTTTCACAGCCGGCGGGGCAGTAATCCAGCACTAAAAGAGCCGGGGGCCTGTCGCTGCCGCGACCGACGCCGTGAATGCCGACATAGCCCTGTTGTTGTAACTGATCACCGCTGATTATTTCATAACTGACCGAAGCTGGCGCTAGACTGGTTAAGTAGTGTGCCGCTTGGGTGGCTAAATTCATCGGCGACAACTCTTCAGGCGTCTGGTTGACTATCTGTTTCACCCAGCTGTATACACTCACTCTATCTTGTAGTGTTTTGCTCTGCGCATGCTCAAGAGTCGCATATTCGATTTCTGGTGTACCTTTAGCATCGTAGGCGCCCTGCCAGAAGTGCCACTGTGCTTCCAGGGACCAGTTGCCGGACAGTTTGATAGCGGCAATTTTCATCTTAGTGATACCGCGAGCGCACAGTTGAATTTTTTCTAAATTGGCCGGGGAATCTGTTGTATCTTCTAAGTGAATATTGGCGCCATCGCCGTTGAAGGCGATGGTATTGTCTGCCCCCCAAATAGCGTCAATTTTATCTGTAGAGAGAGAAACTTCTAATACCCGGCTCATAGCAATGTCCTTTAAAAGATGTTGGGAGGTCATAGAGGATAAATATTAGCAGCATGTATGTCCAGTGTACTGGACAAGTAAGTTGCATTTGCAACTAAACAGTTAAAAGTAAGTGAATTCAAGCAGTTTAAAGTACTTAGATAAGATGTTTGCAGTGCGCTTGGTTTATTTTTAGCAGTGTCCGGGGAACGGGGTTGATACTTTTGATACAAGATTTTTACTGCCTAGTTCAGTCACTGAACAAGCATTTTGCAATAGAGGAAACAGCTGGCAGTTGCACAGTAGAAAGTCAGTGCAGAGGCTAGATGTAGTGTTTCAGCCTCTGGCCGGAGGCTCCTCTTCATCCAGTGCCATGCGCAGTTTCAGCTCTGTCGGGGAACATAGCCTGAGATCTGGGACGAAGTTCTCCTTGCGTAAATGCCGGGCCTGATCCGCGTTAACGGGCCCTACGAACATCAGTCGGTGTGAGACACTGTAACGGGCATTCTTTATCCCGAATACTTTTTGCAATATATAAAAGGTCAGATAGTGATTATCGACAATAGCGTAAATAGGTCTTTTTGAGCGCAGTACGATGAGTATCAGGTCTAAATCAAAGAGTTTGTCATTATTAACCGGTGAGTGTCGCTCCGGACCATCTGAGAATACAAAATCGTAGGGGCGTTCGGGAATATGAGTATACCTGACACCGCGAAACAGTTTATAAAAGCCATCCACTTTCGGGCTATGTACTAGATCTATTATATTCTTGTGCTCAGCACTCAAATTGTCAGCGGCTTTATCGTGCCAGTACAAATCCTCCTCCATCGAGGTAACTCGCCCCAGTGGCTCGCCCTCGGTGGCATTTTCCAGTAGTGCATGGGCCAGAACTACGCTGCTGACACCAGTGCCAAACTCTAAGATCTCTCTGGGCTTGTGAGTACGTACGTGTTCATAGAGGGTCAGGAAATCCGACATAGAAGCGCCGGTAACGTCGGAGCCGTGAGTGTATTGGAGCATTTGCGACCACAAGTTGGGGATAGCTTTAAGTTTTTTTTCGGCAATGCGGTTGCGTCTGGCGACCAGTTTTTCAATGATGGCAGCGCGAAGCCTGACGATAGGTCCCAGACCACGGGTATCTAGTGGGGGAAGTGGAATAAGCTGCTCCTTAAATAGTTCAGTGGGCGACTAGCCGTGGATTCAGTTAGAG
>MABF01000296.1 GCA_002163025.1 'Osedax' symbiont bacterium Rs2_46_30_T18 | reverse complement strand
CTGGACACATGGTTTTTCACCGTACCCGGTGCCAGAAAGATTGTATTGGCGATCTCTTTATTACTAAAACCTCCGGCAATCAGCTTTAAGATCTCTTTTTCTCTATCTGTCAGCGGTTCAATGCCGGGGTCGCTAAAAGTCGACAGTTGCTGCTTATTCAGCTGATTCAAAAGTACTGGCTCGGCCAAGGTCTGACCGTCCGCAACAGCGAAGATCGCCTGATGCAATTTATCAGTATCTATGTCCTTAAGTAAAAAACCATTGGCACCTGCCTGCATCGCCTGTACAAAAAGTTCCGGGTCATCAAAAGTCGTTAGGATAATGACTTTGCAGTCGCTGTTGCCTCGGCGAAGCTGTTGTAATGTCTCGATACCGCTCTGTCTCGGCATGCGAATATCCATCAACAAGACATCCACCGCAGCAGCTGCCAATTTATCGACCACCTCTAAACCTGAATCCAGCTGCCAGAGCAATTCAATCTGTGGGTGAAGTGACAGTAAATTGGCGATTCCCTGACGTACTAGCGCCTGATCATCTACTATGGCAACTTTAAGCATTCTCAGATTGCTCCGCTTGTATTAGTGGCATCTCTATTACTATTTCAAAGACATCGCTATTCAGGTAGTTGAACTCTACACTGCCACTGTATTCTTCGACCCGCTGCTCTATTGACGCCAACCCAACCCCGATTTTCAGATCATTGATATTGCCGCATGGGTTGGCGATACGCATATACAACTGATTGTCCTGTTGACTTAAACTGATACTGACAGACTTTTCACTGCCGTGACGAATGGCATTAGTAATCGCCTCTTGGCAAATTCTTAAAATAGCTTCGCCCTGGCCGTGTGAGCTAACCTTTAACCCATTTGGATAATTAAGTTGTAGATCAATTCCTGGAAGTTTTTCGACAAATTGCTGTAACACTGTCGATAAATCTAACTCTGCATCCAGGCGAATATCCTTCACTACCCGGCGAATATCTGCCAGTAATTGGCTGGCAATGTCTTTACACTGCAAAAGAACTTGTCGCTGTTCTACGCTGCTAGTCTGCACTGCAAACTCTAAGTTTAGATGCAGTGCGGTCAGTTGATGACCGCAAATATCGTGTAAGTCCCGGCTTATATTGAGCCGTTCACTCTTGCGCACACTGTCCGACAATAGTGCCCGGGTGGACTGCAACTGCACATTCAATAATTGTAATTTTTCTCGGGAGTGCTGCTCTTTAATGGCGATCCTAATGGCTGAAAATGCAAACAGCTGAAATGACAATTGTAAACTCAGCTGCAGTGCAAAAGTGTACAAGTCCTGTTGCCAGAACAGTAAAAATATCCCGGCCCAAATGCCATTAACCACCGCTAACAACAACAGTGATTGTTTTTGGTTGTAGATAATCGGCACTTGTGCAGCCACTATCACCAGCAAGATAAAAATCACATTTAAATGACTGAGGTAAAATAACAGCAAGACACTGACTAATTGTAAATATAGGCAAAGCTGTTGCAGTTGCGGCCATTTTCTCTGCGCTGGTAAATAATGGAACAATAGATAACAACACAGATACACAGCAAAAACGCCATAGTAAAGAACTTGTAGAGCAATACTCAGCTCTATTGGCAGCTGCACACTGATCAGTAAGGTCACCAACCAGGCAACTCCTCCGCCTAATACTACAGGCCAACTAAGCTCTATTTTTCGCGCCAACATACGATTGCAATCCCGAACTAGAAAACAGCTATTTTAACCACTGTAAATATTTTTTAAATAGGCCATAAGTCATCTTTAGCCCACAGCGAGTATTTAGTAACAGTCATGACTTTTGGCACCTGTAAACCAACGCCGCTGCCAATATACTGGCCATTATTAGCTTAAAACAATACAACTGCTGGCAAGCTTTACTAAATGACAGCCTATAGAGTAACCGGAGAATATGATGCCATTAATTAGACTCTTGCTTTTACTACTGTTTAGTATCGACGCCTTATTGCTTTACACATTGCCTGGTAGCTCGATCAGTGACAACAACTAGCCAGAGAATCAGCGAGCAAAAACGCTCGCCTATGTCATCAAGCAAGTCTCTATACCCTCAATATACTTCGGCCACTGCTCACTAACTGTACTTTGTCGCAAAGCCCGAATCAGTTTTTAAACCTTACCTAAACCAAGGATAAACACATGACCACTCCCATCATCATCCTAATAATACTGGCGCTACCACTGGCCATTGGCTGGCTGCTAAAACAGTTTTCTAAAGCATCGGGGCCGTTGCAGATTGCCCACTGTGCCAGTATTGGACTGGGGCTGTGCTTTATCTTCTTTGCGATTGGCCATCTGCTTAAAACACAGGGCATGATTGAAATGCTGCCGCAGTGGATTCCCTACCGCAGCTTGATTATCTACGCAACCGGGGTATTGGAACTGCTAATAGGACTGGCGCTTTTTATGCCAAAGCTGCGAGTACCAGCAGCAAAGTTGGCCGTGCTGGTATTTGTTGTTTTCTTTCCGGCAAATATTTACGCGGCACTGCAGGGGGTGGGTTTAGGCGGACACCAATGGGGAGCCATCTATCTGCTGATTCGCGCACCCTTGCAGTTAATACTCATAGCCTGGGCATACTTTCTGTGCATTAAAAAGCCCCCTCATCAGACCCCAACTCATTAGTCGTTTATGTCTATCAAGGCGGCCGTAACTTCTGCACAGCTGCTAAGGCGAGTTAGCTCATTTTCACTCAATAAATGTTATGCTCTGGCACTTCCTCGTTTTGCATAACACAACCAATGAAAATGATAATCCGTGGTTTTAGTAAACTATTGCTCATCTTTGTGATCACCAGCATATCTTGGGTAGCCCTGTATAAAGTTGTCGATGTCCGCTACACCCCGCTGATGGTCATTCGCTACTTCCAGAGCGATGATGATTACCGGCTGCGTCACCAGTGGCGCAGCTTAGATAAGATATCTTCGCAGCTGCAATTAGCGGTGATAAGTTCTGAAGACCAACATTTTTTCCAGCACCGGGGTTTTGATTTCCAGGCTATTACCCAGGCCCTGCAAAGTAATGCGAATGGGAAGCCCCTACGTGGCGGCAGCACAATATCCCAACAGAGCGCTAAAAATATTTTTTTGTGGCCGCAGCGTAGCTGGCTGCGTAAAGGTTTGGAAACCTGGTTCACACTGTTGATAGAAATCTTATGGTCAAAAGAGCGTATTTTAGAAACCTATCTGAACAGCATAGAAATGGGTAAAGGGGTGTTTGGTGCGCAGGCGGCCGCCTATTACTGGTTTAACAAGAGCGCGGCTAACCTGAGCAGACCAGAAGCGGCGGCCATAGCGGCAATACTGCCCAACCCGATCAAATACCGGGCCGCACCGGCGACCCGTTATATCAAAAAAAGACAGGCCTGGATCATTAAACAGATGCGTAATTACGGTCGTTTTCCACAGCATTAGCGCTGGATTAAACACCTTTTTATTTATCAAGTGATTAAGACTTCCACATTTCTGCCGTTAGCTATAGCAAACCTCTAGATTGTCTGAGAAAAAGGAGTTATTTCTCACTATGCAGCTATCTTCAATCACTAGCTGGGCTGCCGGACAACAGCAAAATACGCAGCACAGTTTACATTCTTCATCGGTTAAAGCGCAGCAGAGCGCCAAAGCTGCTGCTTTAATCATAGAAACTCACTTAAAAAGTGATGCTAAAGACAACAGTAGCGCTCCGGCAAGTTTGAGTTCCGTGCAGTCAAACTCAGCCGCCGATACACAGGCAGAGACAACAAATAATCGGGATAAAACAATCTCTGATTCAGAGCCCAGCACCGAGAAAGACGCCAAATCTAGCGCGGCCAACGCTATTTTAGAGCATCTGAAACGGCAGATTATATTGGTCAAAGAACAAATAGCTCAAACTAAGGAACAGTTGGCAAGCGCTAATGGTAGCGCCGAAGAGGGTAATAGCGCCGCAGCGGATGCTATAAGCAATATGCTGCAGTCTCAGCAAAGCCACTTATCTTCACTGATGTCACAGTATTCAAAAGCAGTACAAGAGATCAGCCAGCGCAGCGCAGAGCCCCTTTCCAATAGTGCTAATTTTGTCGACATCAAAGTTTAAGAAAATATACGCAATAACAGTTTAATTGGCATAAGAGTCTAGAAAT
>MABF01000105.1 GCA_002163025.1 'Osedax' symbiont bacterium Rs2_46_30_T18 | reverse complement strand
GGGCGCAGGGTTTTGGTCACGATGAGATCTATATACATTTCCTGCACACTCGTCCTCAATATAAGTTTTTACGAAAAGTCGCTAAAAAAGTTTATGAAACACAGCTTTTGGGCAACACATTCACCACTTATCAATTGACAGTTAACTCAGTGATTAAGTTGAGCTATTCCTAATCGATTAAATTGAAGCCGTTACCTCTACTTCGTCTAGCGCTTAAACCTGTGTTTTAACATTCTGCGAAAGTGACTGTTTTGTTTCAGGTTCTCTCCTTAAGTGGCTAAATTATGCACATTTAATTTGTGATCATTTCCAGCAGAATTGGAATTACACAACGAGTTGATTTACAAAAAGCTAAAGAACTAGCTCATCAGTTCACACACTGACCGCAATTTCAAACAGCCTGCTCATCTCTAACATCTTTGCGGTAAGTTTCCATATATATCATTAGGAAATATTGAAACTTCTAATTTGTCCCTTTTTTGTACAAATGTAGGCTATATTTCATTTAGCCGAAAAGAGTTAAAGCGGAAAATTACAAATAACATCACAAGCAGCCAATGGGTTAAGCTCCTAAACAATTACAAGACTAAAGGTAAAACGGGTATTGGATTTTCCGTAAAGTTCGACATGAAGAGTCACAGCTCATATTGGTAGTACATGTAACCTTGGCTGTAACAAGATCTAATATTGTTTGTACACAGTATATTATTTCCAGTTTGATACTACTCCCGCTGTAAATCTATTTCGTGAAGAGGTTCTCGATGCAATCAAACGTCACCCAACAACATCAATTCAACTTCACTAACGAGCATTTTAATACAATAAAAAAAATACTTTATGCACACGCCGGTATTGTGCTGGCGGATCATAAAAAAGAGATGGCCTACAATCGATTAGTGAAGCGCATAAGAGAATTGGATTTACGAAGTTTTGATCAGTATCTAACATACATTAAGAATGATAATAATGAGTTTGGCTTGTTCACCAATGCCATGACGACAAACTTGACGGCCTTTTTCCGCGAGAGTCATCACTTTGATTTTATCGGTAAGACAATCATTCCTCAGCTAGCACTATCAGGTAAAAGGCGGTTACGTATCTGGTCTGCGGGCTGTTCACTGGGGGAG
Source organism: 'Osedax' symbiont bacterium Rs2_46_30_T18 (assembly GCA_002163025.1). Classification (GTDB taxonomy): domain Bacteria; phylum Pseudomonadota; class Gammaproteobacteria; order Pseudomonadales; family Balneatricaceae; genus Rs1. The sequence goes on along the minus strand of MABF01000105.1, from coordinate 3,044 downwards.
GAACCTTACAGCCTGGCGATGCAACTACTGAGTTCAAACATAGACATAAGCAATTGGGATGTGCGTATTTTAGCGACCGATATAGATTCAGATGTATTGAGTCAAGCCAGGACAGGGATCTATTCTCAAGGAAAAGTGGAGACACTACCTAAAGGGTATTTGAATAAATATTTCCTCAAAGGTTCTGGTAGCCAAACAGGCAGTGTCCGGGCACGGTCAGAACTACGTGAGATAATAACGTTTAAACATTTAAATTTAATGCAAGAGTGGCCGCTGAAAGGCCCCTTTGATTTTATTTTTTGTCGCAATGTAATGATTTACTTTGATACAAAAACCCAGGCCAAGTTACTAGAGAAAATGGCGGCGCTGTTAAAAACTGATGGACACTTATTTGTCGGTCACTCTGAAGCCCTGGCGCGACACGACAATCACTTTACCTCATTAGGCAAATCGATTTACCAGAAGAATAGCCAAAGTGATTAATTAACTCAAAGCATCCGCAGATATTAGCACTTGTAAAGCTGGCTAAGCTTTTGGCCGAAAGATTGGAATACAGAGCCCAAAGATAAAACCCGGTAAGTTTTAAGCCTCCAACCAGTATGTACTAGGTTCTTGTCTAACCTCTGATTGGCTATAGACGGTACCGACCATTAACGGCCCTTTTGCTGAACGTGTATGTACCCTGCGATCTTCCCTTGTCATCCATCAACGATTTGCGTTTGATGACTCTTTGAAGTGCCTACTATCATATTACTTGTCCAATATTGAGATGTTAACGGTCAAGGAGATCAGATGAAACTACCCAAGTTTAAATTTCATCCCGATTCGATTTCCGCTGACGCAATTAAAGCCAGCGAAGAGATCTGCGAGTGCTGTAATCAAGCAACAGGTTTGCGAAAAAATACCTGACTACCCTTCATGGCCGCAGAAGGAGTGGCAGCATCATTGCGGCGACGCGAGTGAGCTTAGGGTGATGCCAATAAAGAGGATTGAGTGTCTTTATCCGGTAAAGCACTAGAGCAGTCTTTGAGCAAAGAAATGATTAAACCTCATCTATGGTTAAGTATTTTAGAGCACTATGAAAAGGGGTAATCCTGCTGTATACAAATTTCAATACCGCAAGTGTTCCAAAGTCGGCTAGACAATGGATTTTACTTAGTGGCTAACAACAGCCAAAAAGAAACATGATAACAATATGCCACCTAACCAGCACTTTTTCGATATTCATTAGGAGTTGTATTAAGCAATCGCCTAAACATAACGATAAAAGAAGAAGCTGTACTGTAGCCAAGATCCAAAGCCACACTTTCAATACTTGCTCCTTCTTGCAACATGGGAATGGCACGCATCACCTTCAGACGTTGACGCCATTCACTCAACGCCATGCCTAAATCACGTTGCGCTTTACGCGCTAAGGTTCGCTCTGATGTCCCCAAATGCTCCGCTAAATCTTTAAGAGAGCAATTATCATGAGGGTTGTCTTTCAAATACATTAGCGCCCTAATTAATATAGGGTCATTGGAATCGGGAAGGTAACTACCAGCGATCGGAGCAATGGCCAATTGATCCAAAATCACGTCTAATAATTTACTTTCCTCCAATGTATAAAGAGACCGTGGCGGATTGAGCCGTAAATGGTTCAACATCGCTCTCAGCATTGGATTAACCATCAAGGCACAAGTCTCCTCAGGCATTTTGCGTTGGGCAGCTAGTTCCTGGTCTATATAGATTGAACAGTGAAATGAGGCTTGGCGGTTTCCCCCATGATGCTCAGTATTGGGTGGGTGCCATAATCCATAACTAGGAGGAACACGAAACTCACTACCTTCTGCTTGCATTTCTAATGTCCCACTGAAGGAATAGACAAACTCCCCCCATAGGTGTTGATGAGGAACATAGATTGTGTTTTCGGGCATTGAACGCAATTGAAAGAAAATTGGTTGCGGTAATTTTTGGAATTTTAATGGAGTATGTGTAAATAATTTTTTTGACATAAACTGACTGATTCTAAATACATTTTGTCCTATTTTAACTATATATACTTATTTAGACAAATTATAGTAAACAGCTTGGTTTCTATTCTTGTGAATATCACTATCACTTAAATGATAAGTATCACTACCAAGCATTTAACTTACATCGGAGTATTTATGAGCATTGAAATATGGATTACATTTGTCGCAGCATCAATAATATTACTGAGTATTCCAGGGCCCACCATTCTTACAGTGATAAGTTATTCTATGTCTCATGGGTATAAAGCAAAGACTCCTTTAATAATGGCAGTTGCACTTGGTGACTCTACGGCACTTGCCCTTTCTTTACTTGGCTTGGGGGTTCTATTAGCTGAATCAGCTTTTTGGTTCCAAGCATTAAAATGGGTTGGAGGGCTATATTTAATATTCTTAGGTCTTAAGCTATTTATGGCAGGAGTTAAGCCGCCCGCTATTAGCGAAAGTGAAGAAAAGACTTCGAATTGGAAACTATTTACAAATACATATATCGTTACAGCATTGAACCCTAAGGGAATTATTTTCTTTATTGCGTTTTTACCTCAATTTGTAAATACACATTCAGATGTTACGAATCAGCTTTGGTTGCTTGCAATTACATTTGTGGCCTTAGCCTCTCTAAATGCAACCTTATATGCTGTGTTTGCTGGTAAAGCTAAGCAGCTTTTGTCCTCACAAAAAACTCAACGTGTCTTTAATCTCTGTGGTGGGTCGCTGCTATCAACTGCTGGCATATGGGCATTGTCGGCGAAACAAAACTAACATAATGATGCGATTAGAATGAAAATGATGGATAGCGTTTCACGATCAAGGGTAATACGCAACGGTAGAAAACTGCTGTGAATTATCCTATTTCATAATATGATCTACTTCTTTATAACCCCCCTCTTTTTTTACCTCCAACAATGCCTTATTAAACTCGCGGGCAAGGGAACATGCGATTAAGTCCGGTATCTTCTCTGCGGGCTCTAAAGCGATCAGATGTGCGGCAGTCAACGCAGTGGAATGGCGAGCCCTTTCCCAGTTGACTAA
>MABF01000226.1 GCA_002163025.1 'Osedax' symbiont bacterium Rs2_46_30_T18 | reverse complement strand
TAGGCATCAATAGGTTTAGTTTATACAGTACTTTTGGAGATAAAAAAAACCTCTATCATCAGGCTTTAAACTACTACATAGATCATTTTTCTGTACCTGCCCTAGCGAAGCTTTGCGCTGAAGATTCAGAGCTTGATGACCTGCTAAACTATTTTAGCTATTTTGCGAAACTGCAACACACCCAGACCAGTGGTTGTTTTGTGCAAAATGCAATTCTTGAATTGTCGCTGATCGATGATACAGTTAGTGAAACGGGTAGTCGTCTTTACTCGTTGATTTTAAAGGCAATAAATAACGTATTGTTGAATGCGCAGCGACGCGGCCAAATTGCTAAAGATGAGAATGTTGCGCAAATTAGTCATTTTTTGTTGCTGCAAATTCAGGGCATCCGAGTGTTAGGGAAAGCGAAACAGTATGGGGTGCTGGAAGATGCTATGCAAATAATTACGCTGTATATCACCAGACTGGAAGTGGCTAAATAATTATTAATTGAGATTGAATAATTATTTGAATAAAGCTGCAACTGGCCGTTAACTTGTAGAGAACTGCTTTAAAGATAAAGTCGTTCTGGATAAGTTATAAAAGTGCTAAGATGCACGGAACATAAATATTAGCATCGCAATGTAAAAACCTGTCAGATAAGCGGTATGCTAGATATTAAGCCAATGGCTGATAGTTATTCTCAGCCATTCAGACTAGCCTAAGATAGTTTTCTAGTTTAGCTGGGTGTTGTGGCTAAAATGTTTTATAAAGTTAAAAGTTGACCTTTATTGTTCACGGGTATAACCGGTGATCATTAATAAGTAGTCGACAAAATTATAAGAAAAATCAATTGAGGTGGTTATATGAGTCTAGGACTTGGAAAGCTTAAGATTGGACAGAAATTCATTCTTAGTTTCTTAGCGCTGGGTGTTATTCCAGCAACAATCATTGGTTTAGTCAGTCTAAACCAAGCTAACCAGGGAATGGAATCTCTAGCATTTAATTCTTTAGAAGCTGTTCGAGAAATAAAGAAAGCACAATTAGAGCAATACTTTAAAGATAGACGAAGCGATATGAATGTACTTGTCGGAGTGGCGGGTACTTTAAGGCTACAAGCGTTAGAGAAATTAAAAGCAGTTAGAGAAGTTAAAAAAATCGCTGTTGAAAATTACTTCCACCAGACAGCATTACAAATACAATCCTTCACTGAAAATACAAGCACTAAAGATACCTTAGTAAAGTTCAGAGACAACTTTGATCTGATCAAATTTGTCAACAAACTCGATGATGCCACCATCGCTAAAATGCGTTCAGAGCTTAAGGCTTACTATCAAAAGGATGTGACTAAATACTACAGTGAAGCTCTGGGTGTCGACTCCGGCGCAGAGCTTAATAAGTATGTATCTGTTATGGATGATGAAGCGGTAGTTGCTCAATATTACTATTTGGTTAAGAACAAAGCCCCAATGGGTGACAAATCTAAGCTTAATCGTGGTTCTGATAAGTCTGCATATTCTAAGTCCCATTATGCATCCCACCCAGGCATCCGTAACTTTCAGAAAAAATTTGGTTACGAAGATGTATTTATGGTCGAATCGCGCAAGCATCGAGTTATATATTCAGTTAAAAAAGGTATCGATTACGGTACCGATCTTACCAAGGGTCCGCTAGCAAATTCGCCATTGAACAAGATTTACCAAAGGGCCCTTAAGGCCGGGCGCAAAGATAAATATATCAGTTCTGATTTCGAAATTTATTATCCTTCTAAGAATTCCCCCTCGATGTTTATCGCAGCGCCAATGCGACATTATGGCGGTGTGATAGGCGTGGTGATATTCCAGGTTAATAGTAACCAACTCAACCAAATGATGAGTGAGCGCACCGGGCTTGGAGAGACAGGCGAAACCTACTTAGTGGGGCCAGACCACAAAATGCGCTCCGATTCTATTGATGGAGCCAATCGTACAATTCAGGGTTCGCTGTTAAATTTGCAAGATTCTGATGCTAATTCTAAGGCAATTGATCAGGCTTTAGCCGGTGAAACAGGTACCGGCATCATCACCAATTACCTGAGTAAATCGGTGCTCTCTGCATGGGTACCGTTAACGGTCGGTGGTAGTCAGTGGGCACTATTGGCTGAAATTGATGTGGACGAAGCTCTGAGTCCGGTGGATGAATTTGGGACTGCTTTTTATGAAAGCTATGCCCAGCAGTATGGCTATCCTGATCTGTATTTAATCAAACCGGACGGTACAGTATTTTTCTCCGTCTCTCACGGCAGCGATTTAAATACCAATTTAAAGACCGGAAAATATAAAGACAGTAGTTTAGGCCAATTAGTAAAAGATGTCAGCGATTCTAAAGTGTTCGCATTTACCGATGTTGCAAGCTATGCAGCTGATAATAATAAAGCCAGCGCCTTCATGGCTCAGCCTTTGGTAGCAGGAACCGGTAATGTTGAGCTGGTGATTGCTCTTAAATTGCCGTTAAAGGGTGTCAATGATATTACCAGTATTAGAGAAGGTATGGGTGAAACAGGTGAGTCGTACCTCGTAGGGTCGGACTTCAGGATGCGTTCTGATTCGTACTTAGACCCTACAAACAGGTCGGTAGCTGCCTCATTTTCTGGATCAGTTACCAACAATGGGATTCAGACTGAAGCCGTTACAGAAGCTCTGGCTGGCAGAACGGGGACTAAAGTAATTACCAATACCTTGGGTGATAGTGTGCTCTCGGCTTACACCCCCATCGAAATAAGCGGTGTGACTTGGGCATTAATGGCTGAAATTGGTGAGGCTGAAGCATTTGCAACCGCTGAAAAACTGAAGATTTCGACGGCAATAATATTACTGATCTCAGTCGTGTTTATTGTTATCTTTGGGGTGATTATGGCCTCAAGAATTAGTAAACCGCTGATTAACGCTTCATCTTTAGCGCAAAAAGTAGCCTCTGGAGACTTATCTTCAGACATCGTTGTTGAAAGACAAGATGAGATTGGTGATTTACAGGGTTCCCTCAAAGAAATGAATGACGGACTTAAAGTGATGGTTTCGCGGATAAGTCTGTCTGCCGAGCAACAGGCATCGGCTGCTGAAGAGCTGTCATTAATTACCGAGCAGACACGTACCCATGTAAAAGAGCAAAATGAAGGCACTGAGCAGGTAGAGCTTGCGATTCACGAAATGAGTAATACTTTCCAGGAAGTTAACAGTAGTACGCATGAAGCGTCGGATGCGGCAAAGCTTGCCAATACTGAAGCAGAGTTAGGGTCTTTAGAAGTAGGTAATACTATCTCTTCTATTCATACTTTCTCTTCAGAAGTTGATCACATGGCAGAGACTCTGACTGAGGTGGAAAAGGGAGCCAATGAAATAGGGGGGATCGTCGATGTGATTAATGGCATTGCCGATCAGACTAATCTGTTGGCACTAAATGCCTCTATTGAGGCTGCCAGGGCTGGTGATCAGGGAAGAGGGTTTGCAGTAGTAGCCGACGAGGTTCGCTCTCTGGCTAAAAGCACTCAGGGGTCGACCATGCAGATTGAGAAAATGGTAGCTCAATTGCAAAAAGGCGCTCAAGCTTCAGCCAAGGCGATGAACCGCGGTAAGGAGCAGATGGCCCAAGTGGTCAAACAAGCGGAGAACACCGGGGCGGCGTTAGTTCGAATTACTGAGGCTATCAACCAAATTCAGCTGATGACCGAGAAAATCACAATGGCTAATGAACAGCAGTCAGTGGTTACAGAGGAAGTAACCAATAACATTAAACATATCAGTGAGTTATCTAAGCAGACAGGCAATGACTCTGAGCAGATACTAGAGGCCAGTGAAGAGCTGGCCCGGCTGGCATCTAGTCTACAAAAAGAGACCCATCGCTTTAAAACATAACCAAAATTGAAAAACCGCGCATAAGGCGCGGTTTTTTTTGCTTACTACATTTTCATCGGAGGAAACTTAGATTGGCAGGTTGTATGTATGCTGTTGCTGGTTTTAATCGGAGTTGCTAATGCATTGGATTTCAGCATCGCTTAAAGCCCTGTACTGTCCAGGTTGTAACTCTGGACTGAGATGTAGCTCGCCTATAGATGTGCGGTGCAGGGCTAATACTGGGTTGCGAAAGCGACCAAACATACGTTTAATTTGATGGTACTTTCCTTCGAGTAGTTCTACTTCAGCCCGCTTATCAGTAATTATGCTCAATTTAGCAGGAAGAGTAATGATATCTTCATAGGCAAAATACATACCATTGGCAAAAGCTTGAATATAGTCCTCTGAAATTTTGTTGGCTAGATCTACTAAATAGCGCTTGGGGATTTTTTTCTCAGGTCTAGTTAATGCACTGGACCAGCTACCGTCATTGGTGAGTAATATAAGCCCAGAGCTGTTTAAGTCTAGTCTGCCGACTATGTGCAAATCACTAGCACAGTCAGAATCTAGCAAATCAATAACCGTTTTGTGTATATCATCTTTGGTAGCACTGACTACTCCGGTGGGCTTGTTCAGCATCCAGTACTGGGCGCGGCGTTGCTGTAACACCTTGCGATCGAGTATTATCTGATTAAAGGGGCCTACCAGCTGATGAGTGTCCACAGCGATTTGTCCATCAACCTGAATGCGCTTTTGCGCCAGCAGAAGTCTTATGTCTTTACGCTTTATTAAGGTTTTTTGACTGATAAACCTGTCAAGTCGACTAAATTTTGAACTCATTAACTGTCTATAAGGTAAGTTATACTAAGGGTTGGATTTCGAATGGGGCTATCATAGCAGGTTG
>MABF01000274.1 GCA_002163025.1 'Osedax' symbiont bacterium Rs2_46_30_T18 | reverse complement strand
CCCCTATCTTGCCAAAGTGACTGCCGCTTCCCTGATAATCAATCGCCTCACCCAACTGCTCAAAGGGAAATACTTTGTGCATTACCGGCTTCATCTGATGGGTCTGCATCGCTTTTAGCATTCTGCCATGCATCGCTTTTGACCCTACTTCAATCCCCTTAATGTTGACGGCTTTGTACATGATCTCAGCAGTGTCTACTGTACCCTCACAAATCCCCTGAATGGCACCGATTTGCGCGATAGTTCCGCCACTGCGAATACAGCGCAAAGATAAATTCAAGTGACTGCCACCGACCACTTCAGCTATATGATGCACACCTTCACCGCCGGTGATTTCCAGTACGCTCTCGACCCACTCACTGTTAGTTGCATAGTTTATTAAGTGGTGTGCCCCTAACTCTTTAGCCTTCGCCAGCTTTGCATCGCTAGATGAGCTGACAATCACTTCACAGCCCATCATTAATGCAAATTGCATAGCAAACAGTGACACGCCACCAGTACCTAAAATCAATACTGTGTTGCCGGGCTTTAGATGACTGCTTTCAACCATGGCATTCCAGGCGGTTACTCCGGCGCAAGGTAATGCTGCGGCTTCCTGATAACTTAGATAGTCGGGTATCTTAATCACTGCACTGTGCTTAAACACTCGATACTGCGCGGCCACCCCATCTGCACCCGGGCCGCCTGGTGATCCCTGCAATTTATCTGCTGTCATTTCACCGTCCTGCCAGTTGGGAACAATTAGGCTGCTGACTCTATCACCTACCTGCAAATCAGTTACCTGTAACCCTACCGCAATTACTTCACCGGCCCCATCGGCCACTGGCACTCGACCATCTTCAGCCAGTTTCCAACGGGTGATACCATTAACCACTAAATAGTCTCTGTGGTTAAGGGCCAGTGCGTGCATTTTTACCAACACTTGATCCGCTGCACACTCAGGCATTGGCTGTTCTGTTAAGGCGACTTTTGCATTGTGAATTTGATAAGTTTTCATGTGAGTTCTTCCTATGTAATTAGTAGTAATTATGTGTTTTTATAAAGTGATGATGCGTAATCCAAAGGCAATTAACATAGCCCCGAGAATGTTATCTATGAGTATTTTCCGACGGCTTAGCTGCGCTAATAATTTCGGTTGAGTGAGTATCGTACTCAAACTTGAGAACCAGATAATATGGGCCACACAGATAATCATTCCGTAGAAAATCTGCATAATTAGCGGCGTATTTACTGTGACTAACTGGGTAAATATACTCAGGAAAAACAAGCTGGTTTTAGGGTTCAGTGCATTGCTGATGAAGCCGCTGCCAAAAGCGCTTTTTGCCGATATGTTACTGCTTCCACTGTTGTTCAGCGTAGCTGTCTTTTTACTGTTATAAATAGACAGCCCTCCGAGCACGATCAGATAGCCAGCCCCCAGGTACTTCATCGTATCGAATAACCAAGGGGAGTTTTTAATCACAATTGCAATTCCGGCGATGCTGTAACCAATGTGTAACCACAACCCAGTGGCTATGCCCAAAGTGGTAAACAAACCTGCGCGTTTAGAGCCGGCAATACTGTTTCGAGTAACTAAGGCAAAGTCTGCTCCGGGGCTGACAGCCATCAACATCGCAATGGCACTAATGCTCAGCAGCTGAGTTTGATGAGCACTAAGCAGATCAATTATTGGCATGTTCTTTCCTCGCTGGTTGTTGTTTTGAAGATATGATTACTTTACTCTTATTAATTTATGATGATAATAGCGATAATTATTCAAAAACAATGTCCCAGGAGGACATAATGAGTCATAAGTTAGACCAGATGCATCTAATGCGCCTGTTTGTAGCGATAGTACAACGGGGCTCTTTCTCGGCGGCGGCCGAACAGCTGGGCATTGCCGCCACTAAAGCCTCCAAAGATATCCGCTTTTTAGAAAGCTCTATGCAAGTGCTGTTATTAAACCGTACTACCCGGTCCATCTATCTAACCGATTCGGGTGCTGAGTTTTATAAAAAATCGCTGGATATTATTGAACTGCATCAACAGATGCTCGATAGCATCCACAGCATGAAGGACACCCTCAGTGGTGAGCTGCGTATAAGCGCGCCGAGCCTTTGGGGCAAAGTAGTGTTAACCCCATTAATCTTCAAGTTCAAACAGCGCTACAGCGGGGTTAACTTTGTCGCCAGTTACTCGAATGAGCCCTGTGATTTAATCCGCGACAACATTCACATCGCCTTTCGCAGTACCCAATTAAAGGATGAGCCGTATCTGGCAAAATTTATTACCGCGGATGATTACGTACTTTGTGCCAGTTATCAGTATTTAGTAGAAGCACAACCTTTTAACACTCCTGCAGATTTGGCGGGGGCGCAGATGATCACTCTGGCACATAAAAGCAGTCAATTTGAAAAAGTCATCTTCTGTCACGAAGGTAGCGAGATTGTCGAACACTTGGTTGGCGGCTTATCCTTTAGCAGCAAGGATGCTATTTACAGCGCAGTACAAGAGGGCTTTGGCATTGCGGTACTGCCCAGATACTTAGTGCAAAAAGAGCTAACTAATGGACTGTTACAGGAAGTGCTGAGTGATTACCCGGTTAAAAGCTCTAAATTTTATGCGCTCTATACCCAGAGACGTAAAGAGTCGGCACTAGTGAATGAGTTTATTGATTTTGTAGTGCAGGAGGTTGGAGGAGAGTAGTAGGGAGGAATGAGTTGGAAGTTGGAAGTAGCGAACGTATAAATTAATTACCAACTTTAGAAATGGCGATAGACGCAGTGAGGTCCATGTTGCAGTAGCTCTATGGTTTTTTCGTACTTTGCATCCAGGGACTCGGCCAGTTTAATAGAAGGCGTGTTGTTTGGGTCTATATAGCTAACCAGAGATGCTGCTTTAAGCACATGCAGCGCGTACTCCTTACTTGCTAGTGCAGCTTCTCGCGCATAGCCCTTTCCCTGATGCGCGTTTAGCAGCCAATAGCCCAACTCTAACTCAGGCCAACCGGGCGATTTCCAAAGGCCCACACAACCCACAAAGTTTCCTGTGCTTTGTTCTTCCAGTGCCCAATAGCCAAACCCCTGCAAATGCCAGTGACCTATTTGCAGAGCAAAATGGCGCCAGGCATCGTCAATACTTTTTTGACCGCCCACATATTTTGCATTATTTTGATCGGCATAATATTCAGCAAACTGTGCAAAGTCTGTGTTTTTCCACTGCCTGAGTGTTAGACGTTCCGTTTCTAGAATGCACATTGCGACTTATCCATCGGCACGAGTAACAACAAGCTTTTTCTCCATGAAGGTACTCAGAGGATCAAGCGGATAACTGCCAAATTTTCCGCGCTCTGCATAGCCCAGTTTCATATATAAGCCTATAGCGTCTTTTGATTGAGGGCCAGTTTCTAGCCGCGATATAAAGATGCCATTAGCCATTAACTCCCGCTCTAATACGCCCATTATATTTTGTGCTAAGCGCTTGCCCCTATGAGCTACAGGCACATAAATTCTTTTAATTTCCCCGTAATCGTCAAAGAGTTTCACAGAGCCAATGGCAATGATTTCTCCGTTTTCTCGGGCACCATAAAAACGCACGTTTGCAGCACTGAGTGTTTCGATAGAATCCAGGTGATTACTCTCTGGGGGGTAAAGTGTTTTTTGATACTCATCCAACTCATGTATTAAGTGTTCAGCTTCTTTAGGATCAATTTTTTCAATGTTTATCGACATAGTTAACTCCTCTAAGTTGATTACAATTCACAAGCAAAAGCACTGTATATAAAAACAGCGGCAGTGTATATGAAAACTAAGTTGGAAGTTGGAAGTTGGAAGTTGGAAGTTGGAAGTTGGAAGTTGGAAGTTGACAGCCTAGAGTGGATAGATGGCCGACTAGCGTTTATTTGGTATAAATAACAGGCAAAAAATAGCCCCAGTGTTAACTGAGGCTTTTCTTGAGCTGGAATCAGTTACTTGATTTTAGCTTCTTTATAGAAACGCACTGACGAACAACAGGATCAAATTTCTTGATCGCCATTTTCTTAAGTCTTGGACGATTGTTTTGTCAGTTTTGTAGCTTTGGCCTGGACCTGTAGATGATGCTAGTCGGATCTTAATTTTTGAGCAAAAAATTTTCAGCAGGCAAAAAAAAGCCCCAGTGTTAACTGGGGCTATTCTTGAGCTGGAATCAATTACTTGATTTTAGCTTCTTTATAGAAACGCACTGACGAACAACAGGATCAAATTTCTTGATCGCCATT
>MABF01000146.1:32261-33806 GCA_002163025.1 'Osedax' symbiont bacterium Rs2_46_30_T18 | reverse complement strand
AGGTAAATGGCGCCAGTACTCCTGCTTTAGACAAGCGATAGGCCTTAGATAATAGTAATTGAGCGATGGTCGAGGTCACTGCCAGGGCCAACAACCAGACCAACTGCATTACACTGACCTGCTGCCAATAATAGAGTGCCGGTAACAGCGAGATCAAGGTCGCGAACAGCGAAAAATAAAACACAATCAGCTTAGAATTTTCAGATTGTCCTAACTTCCTGATCGTCACTTTGGCGAAAGAGCCAATGAGTGCACCCAGTAAGGCGATCAACACTACCAGGTTTATTACCCCCTGCTGTGGATTGAGAATAAAATACACTCCCACAAAGCCGATAAAGATAGCCGCGAGCACTTGTTTATGTAGCTGTTCTTTAAGCCAAAAAAAGGCAATAAGCGGAATAAAAAAAGGAGAGGTTTGCTTTAGCAGCGCAGACTGAGCCAGAGGTAAGTTGCCCCAGGCGAAATACAGACAGGCCATAGCACTTACCCCCAGCACCGCCCTTAAAAAATGCCAGTGTATATACTGCGTTTTGAACACTGCCGCTCCCGCCGCCATCAGCCAGGGAGCCAGTAACAACAGGGCAAAAAAGTTGCGAAAGAACATGATCTGAGTGGTCGGCAACTGCTCTGAAAGCTGCTTAATCAGCATCCCAGAGAGCACCAGAAAAAGCTCAGACAATACGATCAACAACGGCCCGCCCACAGTGAGCACTTTGTTGCGCCAAATTGTTATATCGATCTTTAATTCCCTAAGAGACTGCGACAGCCAAGGTTAATAACTCTCACGACCCCGGCGGCGACTTATAAAAGCACTGCCGGGGTCGAGTGACAACACTATAAGCTGATAACTTGGTAGTCAGGCGTTAATTTTTCAGCCAGCTCAGCGTTAGTCACAACGGCGATACTTGCTTTAGCTGGTTGCAGGTAAGTGTTTGCAACCCGTTGCAGATCGGCGATAGTCACCGTTAAGATTTTGGCCCTAAAGGCACGGCGCTGCTCAGCGCTGCGACCAAACAGTTCACTGTGATAGGCTTGCTTGGCCTCTCCGGCCGGAGAGGCGGGCTTATCGATTGAACTGACCACACCCAAAATAGCTTCAGATAATTTTTTGGGTTCATGATCGGTATTGGCCAACCACTCTAGGGAGGCATCAAAATCATTCAGAGTCTCTTCAATGCGAGGGTCGCGGTAGGAGAAGAAACGAAAGATGGCATCGCCGTTGTCTTGACCGGCTCCTGAACCGTAGGCACCACCTTGCTCTCGGATAGCCCGGTGCAGAAAGCCATTGCGCAGGAAATCACCTAATACTGTCAGGGCGGCGGCATCTTCATGCTCTACCGACACTGTGGCATAAGCTTTGGCACTAAAACTTACCTGGGTACTAGTGACCCAAACTTGCTTAACGCCCTCTCTGGTCGATCCCAGACTAAACTGATCACTACTGACCGAGGGCTCATCGCCCCAGTGCTTTGTCAGACAGTCAATCAATGTTTCTTTCATCTCTGGCTCAGCCACTAACAAGAAGCGACGCGCGCCGCGAATCAG
>MABF01000146.1:0-32235 GCA_002163025.1 'Osedax' symbiont bacterium Rs2_46_30_T18 | reverse complement strand
CTGCCAACTCCACCAGCACCGCCTCATCATTTAAACTATCATCCAGTAACTTAACCGCCGCTATGCTTGCCAGACCTCTACTCTGATGAGATAACAACGCGCAGGGGGCAAGCTGTGCACTGGCCGCCATCATCGCCAGCGAATGACCACTGCCGGTAATACTCTGCTCTTTGCGGCTGCGCTGCTGAGCAACGATTTCACGGATGCGCGGCAACTCATCGAAGCGGCTCTCTAATAAGGTCTCTTTGATCAGTGGTAACAGTTGTTCATGGTAAGAAGCCAAACCTTTACCGGATATCACAAAATAGCCACTGACATCCTGCTCATCATCAATACTCGCCCTCACCGAAGAATAGGCACTGACTCCCCCGGTCACTTGCGCCAGCAATTGTTGATTCTGCTGATAATCGCGACCCGCGCAGCCAAGCTCACTCATGCAGTGACTAAACAAGGGTAACAATTGCTTTTCAGCATCACTTAATTGTGGCATTTCGACAATGACTTGCTGATAGACTAAACCGTTGGTTCCCTGGCCATACCAGTCCATCGGCTGTCCGGCTAATGCAAGGGTTTCCCCAGTGGCGATAAACTGCTCTGCTGGCACATCGGCCAAAGTCACTTCAGGTAAAATACTTTCATCGTCAATTTGCTCCTGGCGCTGCTCCAGTGCCGCTGCCTGATCGACCACCGCCTGGCGCTGCTCTTGAGTCATCCCCTGTCGCATTGCCTCTAATTTCAATTCATCCGCCCGCGCCTTGCGCTTCGCCAACTGCTGTTCCGGGCGCAAAGTCAAACGCACATAGTGCGGGTTATCCAGTAACTGGCTGCGAATCAAGTTGGGAATAAACTTCGGGTCTTTAATCGCCTCTCGTAGCTCTTCTAATACCGGATCTAAATTTAACAGTGCGATAGGATCACCGCGGTGAATGGCACTGGACATTGAAGCCATGATCAAGTTCAAGCCGTACGGGTAGCCATCGCCGCTTATCTCCCGCTGTCCCAACTCTAATTGATGCAGTTGCGCCTCAACAACGTCCAGGGCAACACCTTCTTGCTCCACTTTGTGCAGCACATCTAATACCAGCTTTTCGAACTGTGCCGCTGCTTCAGGTTCCGAACCTTCCAGCCCGCACATAAAGGACATTTCTCGGTTGGAGTCTTCCAGTCCACACAGCGGTGATGGTGCTTTACCTAAGTCCGTGGATTCCAGCGCAAAACGCAGAGGCGAGGCACTGTTATCGAGCAGCACTCTGGAGAGTAAGTGCGCTTCCAATTGCTGCTTCAGATCGATAGACTGCCCCAGCAGCCAACCCATCACATGGTGGGTTTTGTCCTCAATATTCTCTTCATCTAAATCGTAACCTTCCTCGACCCGTACCGGGGAAAAGTATCTCTTCTCATCGGCCACTGCCACGTGAATATCTAACTTGGAAAAATCTTTCAACGCCCCTTCTTCAAAGCGCTGCTGCAACTGCTCTGCAGGAATATTACCAAAGGTCATAAACACGGCATTGCTCGGGTGATAGTGGCTTTGATAAAAATCTTTGAGCTGCTCGTAGCTCAAATCGGTAATAGATTCAGGGTCACCACCTGAGTTGTAATGATAGGTCTGTGTGGGGAACAAATGTTTGGAAAAAGTCTGCCACAATGTAGATACTGCAGAGCTCATCGCCCCCTTCATCTCGTTGTAAACCACTCCTTTATATTCAAGTGGAGATTCTGTATTGCCCGGCTCTTTAAACTCAACCCGGTGCCCTTCCTGAGCAAAATCTAACGGGTCTAAACGCGAGTGGAATGTGGCATCTAAATAGACATCTAACAAGTTGAAATAATCTTTTAAGTTCTGACTGGCAAAGGGATAGGCTGTCCAGTCTGAACTAGTGAAAGCGTTCATAAAGGTGTTTAGAGAGCGCCTGGTCATCATAAAAAACGGATCGCGCACCGGGTATTTGTCACTGCCGCAAAGCGCCGTGTGCTCTAGTATGTGGGCAACACCTCTGGAGTCCATAGGTACTGTTCGAAACGCCACCAGGAAAACATTCTCCTGTTGATCGGCGTCTATATGGTAGTGCATGGCACCGGTTTGACGGTGGCGAAATTCCAGCATAGTGACATTTAATGATTCAATTTTCTGCTGGCGAATAAATTCAAAACTACTGTGGCATTTAACGGAACTCATAGACAAATAAATCCTTATTATTAGAGTGCGGGCCCGCGATACAATACAACTGATTATTAGTGGACCACGAAATGATAATTATGTTCGACATTGTAACGGTTTACGCTTTAGATGCGTAGCTTCTAAGCACTTTTTTGCGGTCAGCTGGCGAGCATAATTTTAATTTTTGCGCTAAGGGCCGTCTGTCTTTACCCAACTCCAATCGTCGGGCAAAGAAACAGATCGGATACTCAGTTCTTTTTTGCTAAATCAGGTAACGGCCCCTCCAAACCCATCGCCAGTGCCATGGCTTTCTTTTTTGCCGGCACAATCTTACCCGCCAATCCCAGTCCCAAATTACGCAGCAACTTTAAGGGCGCCAAATCATTGCTGAATATTCGATAGAAACTATCCATTAACTGCATTACCAGTAAATTGTGGCTGCGCCGCTGCTGCTGATATTGCTGCAGCGTCTTTAACGAGCTGATATCTCCCCTGGGGATTAATGCGTATTCTTCAGCGCTGGTGAAATTCTCAGCCACAGCGGCTGTTAAATTTTGCGCCAGTTGCGCGGCATCTAGCAGACCTATATTTACCCCTTGCCCGGCCAGAGGATGAATCATATGTGCGGCATCGCCAATTAATGCCACTCCCTCGCGCACGTACTGCTGAGCATGCTGGCGCTTCAGCGGGAATGCAGCCTTGGCTAAAACTTTGTGTACTTTTTCCAGGGCACTGGGAAAACTATCAGTCAGCTGCGCCAAAAACGTCTGCTCATCCAACTCCAACAGCGCTTTAATATTTGCCGGGGTGTTGTACCAGACCAGAGAAGCGCAGTTACCGCCCAGCGGTAAAAATGCCAGCGGCCCGGTTGGAGTGAATTGCTGCCAGGTAATGTCTTGCTGCTTTGCATCCATCAGCACAGAGATGACTAACGCGCTCTGCTCATAGTCCCAGCTATGAATTCCAATACCTGCGGCGCTGCGTACGGCCGAGTTACCACCATCGGCACCCACCAGTAACTTAGCCAGTAATTGTTGACCATCTGCAAGCTCGACAATGCTGGCACCGGGATTAAAATCTATAGCGGTTGTTTCGCAGTGAATCAATTTAACATTACTGAACTGCGCCATTCGCTCTAAGAGCGCCAATTGAATCACTCGGTTTTCCACGATATACCCTAAGTGGTCGACTCCCTGCTGTTGGCAATCAAATAACGTAGCAGCGCGTTTTTCGTCGAGCTCCCAGGTTTTTAAGCGCCGATAGACACAGCTGCGCCGACTGATGATCCCATCCCAGGCACCAATATTTTCTAAGATTGTCTGTGAGGCAATATTCAGTGCCGAGACTCTTAAATCATGGGCCTGATCAGGATCAAAAGCCTGCGGGAGGTTCGGCTCTATCACGGCAATTTGTAATTGGCTATCGGCCAGTGCACAGGCTAAGGTCGCCCCGACCATGCCGCCACCGACAATAATAATGTCGTACTTGTTGTTCATTCCACTCTCCCAGTTGCTGGAGACATTATAGACTATGTTGCCACGACAATAATCAAAGCTTGACAAAATCTTTATTAAAAACAATCCTGTGTTCAAATTCCGTCAGTATATTAGCCCCACTATGGAGCGCAGATGCTCGTTTAACACTTGGAGACACTATGTCAGTTTGGCAAAAAGAATTTGATCTAGCGAGGCTCAATCAGGCCAGAGAGAACACTTTAATGAGGCACTTAGGTATAGAGTTCACTGAATTTGGCGACGATTACATCAGCGCTACTATGCCGGTTGATCAGCGCACCCATCAACCAATGGGCCTGTTACACGGAGGTGCCTCAGTGGTACTGGCTGAAACCCTCGGCAGCACTGCGGCCACACTCGCCTGTCCTGAAGGCTTTGCCTGTGTCGGGTTAGAGATAAATGCCAATCATATGCGAGCAGTCAGGTCCGGCCTGGTGACTGGAATAACCAAGCCATTACATATAGGCAGAAGCACTCAGGTATGGGAGATAAAGATGTTTGACCAGGAACAAAAAATGAACTGTATTTCACGTATTACGCTCAGTGTAATCAAACACCGGGCATAGCTTAAGGCTCGGTAATTACCAGTAAATATTTTGCCGCCAACTGATCGCTAGTGACGAAACCGCTGTTTGTCTGCAACTTGTAGCGCAACACATCTCCGGGATTCATAGTATAGATTTCATCGCCTATCGTGACTTGCAACTGGCCGCTGATTAGCAGCAGATAGTGCTCCAGTCCTTTTATTGGCGAGGCGTCATAACTGATACTGGAATTAGCAGCCAACTCGCACTCGATTATTTCACAGCTGAGATCCTCTGCCGGGGGTGAGACATTGCGCCTGCTAAAGCCTGTTTCCTGATCCCTCCACACCCGCTGCTGCGCCTGCCTGATCAGCGCCGGTGGACTCTGTTCCACCATCAACATTAACCGCGAAAGGGTCATAGAAAATGCACTGCAGAGCTTGCCTAACACTTGAGCGGTAGGACTCACTTCGCCGTTTTCAATTCTCGATAGTGTCGCCCGACTGACACCGCTTCTGGCACTGAGCTCTGCCAGCGACAGGCCCCGCTCTAGCCGTAAACTCTTGAGCCTTGCAGCCAGTGCCGCCTCAATCTGCAGGCTATTCATTGGCCACTAACCAACGCTGCAACAACTGCGCCAGCGTCGAGCGCTCCGCCTGGGTCAGAGATGACAACATTTTTTCCTCGTTGGCTATATGTGCGCTGTAGGCAAGGTCTATTAACTGCCGCCCTGACTCGGTCAATTGCACAGTGCAACTGCGCCTGTCCTGATCACTGTACAAGCGCTCCAATAGATCGCGTTTAGCCAGTTTATCTAGGTTAGTGGTCATAGCCCCCGAGGACAACATCGCCAGCTGGTATAACTGGGTCGGTGTCAGCGCCTGATTGTTACGCCGCAGAGTCGCCAGAATATCAAATTCAATAGCGGTTAGCCCAAAAGGCGTCATAGCGGCTTGAATTTGAGGTTTCATCAGTTTTTCCACTCGCGATATTCGCCCCACCACTGCCACTGGCGAGCAGTCCAAATCCGGACGCTGCTGTTGCCACTGCTCTAATATATCCGCTACATGGTCATTGTTCATCTTTAGCTGCTATTCAATAGGTTGAATTAATGGAGCACTATTCAAACACACTTTTATCTTTCTGAAAAGACAGTTGCCTTAACTAGCGACTCAGGTTATTATCTTTTTAGAAAACTACTTTTCAAAAAGATTGTTTTATTAATACTCACTTTGAATTACTACCTGCTCTCCCAGCCTTGTTTTATTATTAGAGACTACTATGAACTACTTGATTGCCCTCTCCGTCCCGTTGCTATGGGGAACCAGCTACGCACTTATCGGCTTATATTTACTGGACATTCCAGCGCCCTGGCTGGCTGTTTGGCGCGCCCTGCCCGCCGGTATATTATTGTTCATGCTGCGCCCGAAATCTATCAGCTTGCCTAAAAGCCAGATGCTGCTGATCAGCCTAGGTAACATCGCAGTTTTTTTCCCGCTGTTGATCACCGCAATCTACTTACTGCCGGGATCCGTCGCAGGCACATTGGGGGCCACCTTTCCGCTGGTGATGATGTTGTTTAACTGGCTTATCTATAAAGTAGTACCGCAGCTGAAATTTGTGCTTAGCGCGCTTATAGGCCTGTTTGGGGTGACTTTATTATTAAATCCGGATGCCGATGTCAACTTGTGGGGAGTGGCGGCAGCCTTCGCGGCGATCAGTTCTATGTCTGTCACTTCTGTGTGGATGAGAAGACTGGTGATTGACGACGTATTAAATGTCTCTGCCTGGCAGCTAATGATTGGCGGGGCATTGATGATCCCCTTTGCCACGTACAGCGCTGGAGCATTCAGCATGCCATCGAGCGATACTTGGCCGGCGTTAATTTGGTTAGTGGTATTAAATACCGCCTACGGCTACTGGGCCTGGGTGCGATCCCTGAAGATGTTCGGCACAGATACAATGGGAATATTCTCACTGTTAAACCCTCTGATGGCCGTGCTGCTGGGAGTATTTTTAATGCAGGAGCAATTGGACAACTTACAAATACTGGGGATAAGCTTAATTTTCACTGCGCTATTGATGCCGACCACTGCGTTCAAACAGGCCGCCGCGCTAATACTGCCAACAAAACTGCGCAAAATAATAAGAGGCTAAGCAGATTACTTCAGAACTTTGTGTGGAGCAATCATCACTCCACACAACTTCCTACTTCCTACTTCCTACTTCCTACTTCCTACTTACGACTGTCTATCTCTTAGCCTTACTAAACAGGCGATAATAATTATCGGTGGTAATTTCGGCCAGTTTGGCAACTGAAATTCCTTTAAGGTCAGCGATGTATTGTGCAACTTCAACCACATACTTTGGCTGATTTTGTTTACCTCTGTAAGGGACTGGCGCCAGATAGGGCGAGTCGGTCTCTATCAGCAGATGTTCTAGCGGGATTTGCTGGACGGTCTGCTTCAGAGCCGTTGAGTTTTTGAATGTCACTATACCGGAGATAGAGATCATATAATTGAGATCTATCGCCTGCTGTGCCATTTCCAGAGATTCAGTAAAGCAGTGCAATACACCTGCTGCCTCTCCACCGTGGAGGCCAATAAGTTCTATAGTATCGGCCCTGGCATCTCTGGTATGTACTATTACCGGCAAACCTAAGTCCGCGCCTACTTTAAGATGGTTGATAAAACTCAGCTGCTGTACTTCTCTGCTGTCGCTATCGTAAAAATAATCTAACCCGGATTCGCCGATAGCCACAACTTTATCATGCCTGAGCGCCAGCTCGGTCAGCTGCTCTACACTGGCTATTTGCTCAGCGTTTTTTACATGCAAAGGGTGCACCCCCATAGAGGCATCAATCTGCGGGTGGGCACTGATCAATTGGTACATTTTAGTAAAATCTTGCAAATCTATACTGACACAGAGCATTCTGGAGACAGAGCGGGCAGTGGTTTCTTCAAGTAATTGTGCAAAAGAGTGATCGTACTCAACCAAGTCGAGTTTATCTAAGTGACAGTGTGAATCAATAAACATAAAAGTCTTTATACTAATAGGCGCAGCTTATAACTAAACTACGCGAGGTTGATATAGTTGATTTTTCCAGGGACAACGATAGCGATATAACTACAGCGTCTGGGTACCAATACCCGCGTCATAACCGGCTAAATAGGTTTCGATCTTTTTACAGAGATCTAAGTCTTCGGCGGAGATTTGTATGCCTATACCCTGCTTTTTACCATTTTGCGGCGATTTTGGCGTCATCCAAATGACTTTCCCAGTGATCGGCGTTTTATCGGCTTCATCCATTATTTGTAATAATGCAAACACTTCCTCACCTAAATGAAACACCCTGTTGGTAGCAATAAACAAACCGCCACCTTTAACAAAAGGCATGTAAACATCGTATAGATTGCGCTTTTCAGGAAGCACCAGCGTGAGTATTCCATGGCTCATACGCGGACGCGTCGGCAGAGAATTCATCACACTTTCTACGTTCATCTGTTTGTTATTCACGTCAATTGCCAAAAATTTACAATCCTTATGTTTGAATACCTTCCCTAGAGTGTACCTTAAGTCACTGCAAGAAATAGGTAACCGTTGTATTTAAACATTTTATATTAAATTGTTCCAATCTAATAACAAATCCTCCAGCAACAGTTGCCGGTTGGGATTTTGGTGTTGCAGCAGCGCTGCTCGTTGCTGCTGGACTTTATCGGAGAGACGATATACTTGTTTTATGTCACTGCGCTTGGCCAGCGCCGTGAGCATTTTAGACATATCGGTATTCACTATCTGAGCTTGAGCGCCGATTGAATGCAACTTACTAACATCTACCAGTAAACTGTACATCCAAGACAGCAGCATCAACAAATCAGTTTTTGCGTATTGAGGCGCCACCTCGATGGCAGTACTCTTGCGTTGCAACAAACTTTTAAGGGCCACAAAGAACTCAGCCCTTAGCGATTGCCCCTGTTCTTTGAAGTTTAGACCTAAAAGTGGCGACCCGTGCACAACTTTTAATAATTGACTGGCAACTTGTGTCTCAATTGACAGCTGCTGCTCTAGCCACTTTACTGCCTGTTGCGTCTCGGGGATCGGACAATCAATGCGCTGACAGCGACTTTTGATGGTTGGCATCACTTGGCCCAGTTGATGACTCAACAGCAATAGCAGTGAATCACGACCGGGCTCTTCCAAAGTTTTCAGCAGCGCATTGGAAGCAGAGAGATTCATCGCCTCAGCCGGATCTAATATAACCACCCGATAACCGCCCTGCTGCGCTGTACTTTGCATAAAAGCACTGAGGTCTCGCACTTGGTCGACCTTTATTTGCCCCCTCTCATCCTCAGGAGATAGATGATATAAATCCGGATGGCCACTGGAAGTAAATAGCTGGCAACTGCGACAGGTTCCACACGGCGCATCGCTGTTACGATCCTGACAGAGAACCAGCTGTGCAATACTACTGGCAAAATGTAGTTTGCCAATGCCTTTGACGCCGTTGACTATCAGCGCATGTGGCAATTTTTGCTCGCTCAGCAGCTTACAAACTCTCTGCCACTGAGGCTCAAACCAAGGATACAGATTAGTAGTTAATGAATGATATCGACTGGCAACGTTCATTTATAAGCCCAATTTGTCTGCTAAGATGCGATGTACCTGATTTTTAACATCGCACAAATTTTGCGTCGCATCAACCAGAGAGAAGCGTTCCGGTTCCCTCTGCATCTGTGCTGCGTAACCGGCGCGTACCTTTTCAAAAAAGCACTTTTTCTCCAGCTCAATTCGATCTAACTCCCCTCTCGCCGAAGCGCGGGCCAGCCCCAACTCAACAGGAGCATCCAGCAACAAAGTCAAATCAGGACGCAAATCTCCCTGTACAAAACTTTCCAGCTGACGAATCCTGGTGATATCAATGCCTCTGCCATAGCCTTGATAAGCATAAGTGGCATCGGTAAATCTATCGCTAAGCACCCAGGCGCCACGTGCCAGTGCCGGGGCAATGACACTATTTATGTGCTGCGCCCTGGCGGCAAAGACCAGCAGTAACTCGGTATCGACCGACATTGTTTCACTGCGAGGCGTCAGCAGTATCTGCCTGATTTCCTCAGCCAATTCTGTACCACCGGGTTCGCGGGTCATTACTAATTCAATTTTTTCGCCGCCAATACACGCACTTTCTATACGCTTTTTGATAAAGGCTATATTGGTACTCTTGCCGACCCCTTCTGTACCTTCAACAGTAATAAATCGGCCTTTTAGCGGCTGTGCAGCACTCATTAATATTCCTTTAACTTTGGGCAGCCACGGCGGACATGCAGTTATATCTGGTTAGCAATTTCTAGTTCGAAGGTGCTGAACGATAGCCTTTTTTACGCTGTAATTGGTAGCGACGTACCGCATTGTTATGATCGCGCAGACTCTTGGAGAATTGATGGCTTCCATTGCCTTTAGCGACAAAATACAAATATTTAGTTTTCTCAGGGTTCAATGCCGCTCTGATTGCCTCCGGCCCTACTGTGGCTATAGGCGAGGGCGGCAAGCCATTGATCACATAAGTATTATAGGCACTGGGACGCTTCAGGTCTGCTCTGGTAATATTTCCTTTGTATCTATCACCCATACCATAAATGACCGTAGGATCTGTTTGTAAGCGCATGCCGATGTTCATCCTATTGATAAAGACGCCGGCGATCACCGGTCGCTCTGCGGAGGCGCCGGTCTCTTTTTCTACGATAGAGGCCATAATCAGCGCCTCGTAGGGTGTTTTGTAAGGTAATTTTTTATCTCGCTGCTGCCACTGTTGCTGTAACAGTTTTTGCATACTTTTATAGGCGCGCTTTAACAGGGCAATATCGGTGCTACCGCGCTCAACCCGGTAGGTTTCTGCCAGCAGCAACCCTTCAAGTTTTGATTCTGACGCCCCTATCGCTTTAAGAAGCTCGGCCTCGCTCATCTGTGTGCTTTTAAGCTGTAACAAATCTTTATATTTTAGCAGCGCTGCACGTAACTCTTTAGCGCTGGAGCCCTCTATAAAGACCACGTTGTGCTGCACTACAGCTCCAGAGGACAACTTTTGCAACAAACCCAGTGGATGGGTACCTGCAGCAATTGAATACTCTCCGGCCTTTATCTTTCTGCCAAATTTATAGTATTTAGCGTAGAGCTTAAAATACACATCATTATCTATTAACTGCGCTTCTTTGAGCATGGCGGTCAAGCGGTTAAAACCTACTCCGCGCTTAACAATGAAGGTCTTATTCGGACCTTGAGTATAGACAGGTTGCAATATAACCCGGTGAACATCTTGCCAGAGATAGTAGCCGCCAGCGGCAGCTGCACCGATCAAGAACAACAAGCTAAGAAAAAACTTTTTCAATGTGGTGCATCCTTTAAATAGAGATTGTGTAACATTTTCTGCAGCGCCCTGGTAATAGGCCCCACTTGATAAACTTCAGCTTTAGGGGCTGCATCATCGACAATGAGCGTCACTACCGGAAGTATATTAATCACAGAATTACAGACGAAGATTTCATCTGCAACCAACAGCTGCGACAATTCATAGCTGGCCGTTCGCACCTCACACAAGGATTGCTGGCGGCACTGAGAGATCAGGGCATTGCGTATCACACCCTCAACGCCTGAATAGGTGAGATCGGGTGTGTAGAGAATCCCATTGGCAACCCAAAAAAGATTACTCATCGTCCCCTCTATCAGTTTGCCTTCGGTATCGCAGACTATACCTTCAGTAATATCAGGATCATCCCACTCGCTGCGCGCCAGAACCTGCTCCAGGCGATTTAAGTGCTTTACCCCTGCCAGAACTGACTGACGCGCCAATTGCAGCCGACATAAGCGCACTGTAATACCATGGCGTTGCTGATCAGTAAAATCAGGGAGAGCTGTCAGAGAAGAGATGCGAGTAATTGTAGCTTGCGGGTCCGGTTTATAGCCGCGCATGCCAACGCCACGGGTTAACGTCAGCTTTAACACTGCATTGGTACTGGAGCTTTGTAGCAGACTGAGAAAGTCCTGGTGAAAAAGCGCCCTCAGCGAGGCATCGAAGGGGATCTTTAATCTTGCAGCACCGCGCTGCATGCGCAACATATGTGCATCCCATAGCAGCGCAGTTCCACTGGCTATTTGAATAGTTTCAAACAGCCCATCCCCATAACTCAAACCCCGGTCCGCTGCACTGAGCTGTTGCTCAGCACGACCGTTAATCAGTACCTTAGCCATCATGACTAACGATTAGATCTTGCGGAACAACAAACTACCGTTAGTGCCGCCAAAGCCAAATGAGTTCGAAATAGCGGTATCAATGCGACAATCCTGAGCACTGTGCGCAACATAGTTGAGATCACAGCCCTCTGAGGGATTATCTAAGTTGATAGTAGGCGGCGCAACTTGATCGCGAATCGCCAGCGCACAGAAGATAGCTTCGACAGCCCCGGCAGCACCGAGCAAATGTCCGATCATCGACTTAGTAGAACTCATTCGCATATTGGCGGCCTCAGCCCCAAATAACCTCTTCAGGGCGTTAGTTTCGGCTATGTCCCCGGCAGGAGTGGAAGTACCGTGCGCATTGACATAGTCGACACTGCTGACGCCGGCGTCTTTCACTGCATTCTGCATTGCCAGGGCTGCGCCCTCGCCTGTCGCTGGCGGTGCGGTGATGTGATGGGCGTCATCGCTCATGCCAAAACCGGCCAGCTCACAGTAAATCTTAGCACCGCGTGCTTTTGCCAACTCATATTCTTCAAGTACTAAAATCCCAGCTCCGTCACCTAAGACAAAGCCATCGCGGTCTGCATCCCAGGGGCGACTGGCCGCCTGCGGATCATCGTTGCGCTTGGACAGTGCTCTGGCCGCTGCGAAGCCGCCTAAGCCCAGCTGGGTGGTGGCCATTTCCGCACCACCTGCCACCATTACGTCGGCATCCCCGTATTGGATCATACGCATTGCCTGACCAATGTTGTGAGTACCTGTAGTACATGCGGTTGTAATGGCGATGTTAGGCCCTTTAAAGCCGTACTTGATTGCCAGGTGACCGGCGATCATATTGATAATACTGCCGGGAACAAAAAAGGGTGATACTTTGCGTGGTCCACTATTTTTGATGATGTCATAGGTCGATTCAATCATCGACAAACCACCTATTCCAGAGCCAATAGCGCAACCTATACGCGGGGCATTTTCTTCTGTCACTTGCAGGCCGCTGTCAGCCACTGCCTGAAACGCAGCCGCCAGACCGTATTGAATAAACATATCCATACGTCGGGCATCTTTTGGGTTCATGTATTGGCTTACATCAAAGCCTTTTATTGAAGCGGAAAATTGTGTGCTATAGCTACTGGCATCAAAATGCTCAATGGGAGCGGCACCACTTTGTCCCGCTAGAATCGACTTCCAACTATCCTCGACGGTGTTGCCAACCGGTGTTAATGCGCCTAATCCGGTAACTACCACTCTTCTACGAGACATCGTACTTCTCCCATTGTACTCTTTGGATTTACAGCTAAGCTGCCCAAAATATTTTGCTTAATTTGAGGTTAAATTCCCATCTACCTTCAGTCGTGAACAACGTCAGGTCATACTCTTAAGAATCTGCGCCTATAGGTTACAAATAGACAGCTGAGCGAGATGGTGGTCTTTTCACTGCTAGGTCCTAGTCCCGGGTTTTTTACTGTTTACTTTTTCCCGGCCTAAAACAAGAAAAGCCGTTCTATCAAATATAGTAACGGCTTTGCACTAGATTAAAACTATAAAAATAGTTTCAATTACTGGTTGGAATTAACGTAGTCAATTGCCAACTGAACAGTAGTAATCTTCTCTGCTTCTTCGTCTGGAATTTCAGTTTCAAATTCTTCTTCTAAAGCCATTACCAGCTCAACGGTGTCTAGAGAGTCCGCGCCTAGATCATCGACAAAAGAAGCAGGGTTTGTCACTTCTTCTACTTTAACACCTAACTGTTCTGCAACAATTTTCTTAACGCGATCTTCAATATTACTCATAACTTTTCCTATTGTTTATCAACTAGCATCATACGATGTATGATTTTTGATTATTTAACAGTTAGCAGCTTAAAAGCTAAGCTGCTAACTTTGTAATTCAATTTAGATGAGGCAATTATCAACATATCTTAGAAAATATCAATCACAAATGTCTGTTTTTTCAATTCTCGGTCTTAGGGAAATAAACCTAGACCAACCGACAACCTGCAACCTTTCAGTACAGGTCATTGATTTAATTACATATATTTAAAATACTCAACTTAATCCTCGCCATTTGTGGCAATAAAATATGCTGTTAAATCAAACGCAACTGATCTTGCGAGCAGCTGACGATCAACTTACGCCATGTACATACCACCATTAACTTGAATGGTTTCACCTGTGACATAAGCTGCTGCATCACTGGCTAGAAAAGCAACCACAGATGCAATTTCCTCTGGTTTGCCAAGGCGACTTAAAGGAATTTTAGACTGCAGAGTCTCCTTGTGAGAATCAGCAAGCCCCTTAGTCATATCAGTGTCTATAAACCCAGGTGCCACACAATTTACCGTTACATTGCGCGAACCCACTTCACTGGCCAGCGCCCGGGAAAAACCTTCCATTCCAGATTTTGAAGCGGCATAGTTAGCCTGCCCTGCATTACCCATAGAAGCGACTACTGAGCTGACACTGATAATACGTCCCCAGCGCTTCTTGGTCATACCACGCAAGCAAGCTTTAGTCACACGGTAAAGAGAAGACAAGTTGGTATTGATAACACTGTCCCACTCGTCTGCTTTCATTCGTAACATTAAATTGTCTTTAGTAATACCGGCATTGTTTACCAGGATATCAACCGCACCATATTCATCGGTAATTTTCTTCATGGTGACTGTAACAGACTCGGTACAGGAGACATCTAATATCATGCCCAGCCCTTTAATACCTGCATCGCTCAGATACTGGGAAATAGCTGTGGCGCCGTTATCACTTGTTGCAGTACCGATTACCACTGCTCCCTGGCGACCTAACTCTTCTGCAATCGCCTTGCCAATGCCGCGGGTCGCCCCTGTTACCAGCGCAATTTTACCTTCAATACTCATTTTTATAATTCCTATAGCGTTAATGCCAGCAAACACAACAAAAGGCCTCAGTTTATACCAAGAACACTAACTTCTGCCACTTTTTGCACCGACAATCAACTCGTTGCTTTTTCCCAGCCCGCCGCATCTGCCAGCGAAGCTAAAATTAAAGGCTTGTGAATTTTTTTGTTCAATCCAGACAACACTTTCCCCGGACCGCACTCGATCGACTTAGCTACCCCCGTCTCAACTATCGCCTGCATAGAAGTCGTCCAGAGCACAGGAGAATACAATTGAGCAATTAAATTTTCTTTGATTTGCTCAACGCTTTGCGCCTCGCTAGCCGTGACATTTTGCAGTACTGGGATCTGTGGCATTTGCAAGCTAACTGACTTTAGTTTCTCGGCCAATTTTTCTGCTGCAGGCTTCATCAACTGACAGTGTGACGGAACACTTACCGGCAACTCTATGGCGCGTTTGGCACCGTTGGTTTTACAGTTCTCAATCGCCCTGGCGACCGCGTCTTTTTCACCGGCGATAACCACTTGACCCGGACAGTTGTAGTTAACAGCTGCGACCACTTGCCCCTGTTCGGCCTCTGCACAAGCACTCTGCACTAACTCATCAGCCAGACCTAAAATTGCTGCCATGGCCCCTGTTCCCGCGGGCACTGCCTGCTGCATATACTCACCGCGCAGACGCACAAGATCGATTGCGTCAGCAAAATCCAAAGCCCCTGCACACACTAGTGCAGAGTACTCGCCCAAGCTGTGCCCAGCCATTATAACAGGCTGCTCGGCACCCTTTTCCTGCCATAACCGCCATAGGGCGACACTACTACACAACAGTGCCGGCTGAGTCCTATCAGTTTGGTTGAGATCTTCTACGGGTCCATTTTGCACCAAAAGCCACAAATCATAGCCCAGTACAGCAGAAGCCTCGGCGAAGGTTTGCTCAATGATTGGGTTTTCTGCGGCCAATTCTGCCAACATACCTAACTGCTGGGACCCCTGACCGGGAAATACAAACACACTTGATTGAGACATTATCCGACTCCACTCCAAAATATTTTAGCCGCTGATTAGGCAGCCACAATTTAATCATGATTTTGTTGGCCGCATTTTACAGCATTAGCCGACAATTAAAAAATCTAAATTCCATACCCGCAGACACAATAGCGTATTATCAATCAGATACAGCTTAATTTAACAAAAGGCTGCACAGTTAATGCAAAAAGCGACATTATTTGGGCAAGGACTCCAACGCTTGCATTTCACGTTCGATAATCGACACAAGATCACGCTCTACTGCCATGACCGCCTGATCTATAGCGCAGCCAAAACCTTGCTTAGTTGCCGCCCCGTGCGATTTCACCACTACACCCTGCAACCCCAACAGAATCGCACCGTTTCGCCTGGCCGGATCCAATTGCTCTCTAATTTCCTGTAATACCGGTGCAGCAAACCAAGTCAAAATGCGCCTAAACAAACTTTTCTTCAAGTTTCTGGCCACTTTAACGTTGATAAACTTTGCCAACCCCTCACTGGTTTTTAGCAGCACGTTACCCGCGAAACCATCACAAACTACTACGTCTGCCCTGCCTGAGAACACATCATCACCTTCGATAAACCCACGGTAATTCAACCCTGCTTGAGCTTCTAACAACTTCGCAGCTTCCACTACTTGCAGCAGACCTTTATTCTCTTCAGAACCTATATTAAGCAGACCAATTTTCGGTTTTTTTAATCCGTACAAGCCACTGGCCAACGCAGAACCCATCACCGCAAACTGATACAAATTTTCCGCTTTGCAATTGATGTTTGCCCCGAGATCCAGCATCAGAGTTTGGCCTTTAACCGTAGGCATACTGGCCACTATGGCCGGGCGGTTAATACCGCTAATTGTTTTAATCAGCAGACAACTCATTGCCATCAGCGCTCCGGTATTTCCGGCGCTAACACAAGCTTGAGCCTTACCTTTCGCCACTTGGGAGAGAGCGATATACATGGATGAATCACGACGGTGACGAATTGCAAAAGCAGCAGTTTCTGACATAGCAACGACAGATTGAGCATCGAGGACACTAAGCCGACTTCTGAAATTTTCCGAAAGGGATTGGGAATTTAGATAGCGATTGATTTCTGCTGTTTTTCCGCACAGCAGTAAATGCAATGAGGAATATCTCGCCAGGGCGGCGATTGCAGCGGGGAGAATAGTGTGGAGACCTAAGTCTCCACCCATCACATCGATCGCAATAGATACGCGATCAGACAACGATTACTCGCTATCAGCAGCTGTGATTTGACGACCACGGTACATACCGTCAGCAGTCATGTGATGACGACGGTGAGTTTCACCTGTAGTCTCATCAACTGTTAATGTTGGTCCACTTAGTGCATCGTGTGAACGACGCATATCACGGCGTGAACGTGATTTCTTGCTCTTCTGTACTGCCATTTGATATAACTCCTAATAACTTATTTCTTGTCGGTATTGCCCTTCAAAGAGGCCAACACACTAAATGGATTTGGTTTTTCAGTCTCTGAAACAGCAACTGGATTTCCATCACCAAAACTGGTTTGTATACTGCAATCTGCATGATATGACACTATAGGCAAGCTCAGTATCAACTCTTGCTCAATCAATGGCAGCAATTCTAAATCATCATCTTCTACAATCAGAGGATCATAATATTTCGGTAGCGTTTGAGCTTTCTCTTCACTGTAGGAAATAGCGAGATTTAAATTCGCAACTAAATCTACATCTACTGGCTCTAAACAGCGCTGACACTCTACTTGTACAGTGGCCTTTACACTACCTGAAATTGTCCTGATTCTCAGTTCATCTCTGGCGAACTTCAAATCAGCGAACACTTCAACGTCGGTATTAACCAACATTGGAGCGAGCTCTGCCATTTCTACAATGGCAATTACACCTGCAATTTGTATCTCGCGATCGGCAAGCTTTCGCGGGTCAACATATTTAGGTAATTTAACGTTTAACATAAGCGCGCAATTCTATGGCCCAAAGGCCTATCTGTCAAAGGGAAACGTATGTTTCCGGTGAAAAATCGCGTATATTCTACGCCACTTCTACAAAAACTAAAATATAGTTTAGTTTTTTACATTCTCTAAAGGATATCTTAGTTGAGAACTTTAATTTTAGCATCAAGCTCTCCCTATCGGCGCGCTATTCTAGATAAAATCGGCCTCGCTTACCAGCCTATTAGCCCACAAATAGATGAAAACCCCACACAGGGGGAAAAAGCGGGCACTTTAGTACAGCGACTGGCACTGGAAAAAGCACAAAAAATCGCCACCGATCAACACGACGCTTTAATTATTGGCTCTGATCAGGTCGCTATTCTCGGTGACACCATTCTCAGCAAGCCTTTAACCGTCACCAAGGCAGAGCAACAACTGGCACTATGCTCCGGTGAGTGTGTCAGCTTTCATACCGGCCTCTGCCTGCTGGACAGTTCCGATAGCAGCTTCCAGCTAGAGGAAGTTATCTTTAAGGTGCATTTCAGAGAGCTTACCGATAGCGAAATACGCCGCTACATTGCCATAGAACAACCTCTAGACTGCGCCGGCAGTTTCAAAGTTGAAGGACTGGGGATCAGTTTATTTGAAAGACTGCAGGGAGATGACTTCAATAGCCTGATTGGCCTTCCACTGATCCGCCTTCTGGCAATGCTTAGCAACAAAGGAATCTCACCCCTGCATTAATTGCAGTTGATTAGCTAAGTTGCATTTGCGACTGCAACGCTCCCATACTCTCACAGAAGCCGACGACGACACTATATCCGCGCCTAAGGTCGGTCGGCAAGCGCCAACTTCAACTGTAGATCCAGCAGCTTAGTCATCTCTTTTAAATCACTGACTTTTTTTATCTGCTCAAACAACTGCTGCGCTTTGGGGTTGTGCTTGCGCATCATATTCAGCCACTGCTTCACCCGACCCGAGACAAAAGGTGGCGGCAACTGCAGCTGTACATTTTCATAATATTCGATGATCAGCCGCATAATATCTGCCCAGTCGAGTCCTACCACAGTGTCACCACGCAAGCGCTGCTTAATCGTCAGCGCCAAACCTGGATTGGCCAATAGCCCACGGCCAATCATCACATCCTCACAGCCACTGACATCCCTGCACTGCTGATAATCCTGCCAATCCCAAACATCGCCATTTGCCACAACTGGCAGCGCCACTGACTCTTTTATCTTGCGTATCCAATGCCAGTGCGCGGGGGGGCGATAACCTTCAGTTTTAGTCCTCGCGTGTACGACCAGACTACTGGCACCGGCGGCTTCAATGGCCTGTGCATTATCCACAGCCAGAAATTTGTCTTTATTACCTAAGCGCATCTTGGCACTGACCACAATATCGGCACTGAGGCTATCGCGCACTGCAGCTACTATCTGATGAATAGTATCAGGCTCATCCAATAACACAGCTCCACCGCGGTGTTTGTTGACGGTTTTTGATGGGCAACCAAAATTCAGATCAATACCTCTGGCCCCCAGCGCAACCGCTCTTTGAGCGTGGTAAGCCAACATCTGCGGGTTACAACCTAAGAATTGCACGATGACTGGAACACCGTTGGTGCTACATCCAGGATTCAACAACTCAGGTACTTTCTTTAGCAGATCACGATCCGGTAGCGGCTGACCTGTAATGCGAATAAACTCAGTGACGCAAGTGTCAATTCCACCAATACGCGTCAACAAGTTACGCATATTGGCATCCACTACCCCTTCCATAGGCGCCAACATTATTTTTGCCATATCTAAAACCTGAAAAAGCGCTACCCCCTAAAGGTAGCGCTTTTATTATTTGAACAATGAGGCTTGCAGAAAGCTGCAGAGCCTAGATAATTTTAATGAATTTTATCGTGCAGATCTGCCGGTGCGTTTTCACCCGCCTCCAGATCTTCATCATCCGCTTTGCTTGAGTCGTTACGCTTGGCGTCGATACGCTGCAAATACTCTTCACTGATGTCGCCAGTCACATATTTACCATCAAACACTGAAGTCTCAAAACTGCTAAAGGTTTGATCACCGGCAACTGCCGCTTTCAAATCATCCAGCTTCTGATAGATCATCCAGTCGACCCCAATCGCTTCACCAATTTCATCTTCAGTGCGATTGTAGGCGATAAATTCTGATGGCGAAGGCATATCTATGCCGTAGACATTAGGATGCCTGACCGGCGGAGCCGCCGAGGCGAAGTAGACTTTTTTAGCGCCGACTTCGCGAACCATCTGCACTATCTGTTTTGAGGTAGTTCCACGGACGATTGAGTCATCGACCAACATCACCACTTTATCCCTGAATTCTGACTCTATTGGGTTTAGTTTGCGGCGCACAGATTTTTTTCGCTCAACCTGACCCGGCATAATAAAAGTACGACCTATGTAGCGGTTTTTAATAAAACCTTCACGAAAAGTCACCCCCAACTGTTCGGCCATTTCCAGCGCCGAAGTACGGCTGGTATCCGGAATCGGAATAATCACATCGATATCGTGATCGGGACGCTCAGCTTTAACCCGCTCTGCCAATTTTATGCCCATGCGCATCCGCGCTTTATGCACATTGACACCATCAATTATCGAATCGGGACGGGCAAAGTACACTTGTTCAAACAGACAGGGAGCAAGCTGAGAATTTATTGCACACTGCTGCGAGTGCACGTTACCTTCTAAATCGATAAAGATAGCCTCACCCGGAGCAACGTCGCGCTCAAGCTTAAAGCCGGCGATATCTAAAGCGACACTCTCTGAGGCCACCATCGCCTCCTGCCCCTGCTCACTTTGGCGCACACCGTAAACCAGCGGTCGCACACCGTGAGAATCTCTAAACGCCAATACGCCGAAGCCAGTGATCACAGCAACAACAGCATATCCGCCTCGAATACGCTTGTGTACATTGGCTACTGCAGTAAAAACATCTGCAGGTGTAGGCTCAAGCTTGCCTAAGTTCTGTAGCTCATGTGCCAGGATATTAACTAAAATCTCTGAGTCTGAAGTGGTATTGATGTGACGCAAATCAACCTGGCGCATCTCCTCGGCCAGCTCTTGCGTATTGGTCAAATTACCGTTGTGTGCCAGGGCGATTCCATAGGGCGCATTCACATAAAATGGCTGAGCCTCAGCCGCTGATGAACTACCCGCAGTCGGATAACGCACATGCCCTATACCTATATTGCCGAGTAATTTTTTCATGTGCCTGGTACGAAAAACCTCATTCACCAAGCCATTGTCTTTACGCAAGAAGAACTGATTCCCTTCACAGGTAACCATGCCAGCAGCATCCTGGCCGCGGTGTTGCAATACGGTCAACGCATCAAAGATTGTCTGATTAACTAATGACTTGGAAACCAAGCCAACTATTCCGCACATTTGGAGCACCTCAAGGGTTTTGAAATTTATGTAATATAGTTTTCATCGCACTGCCAACGACAGCACTTTAACGACGCAGGTTCAGGCCCGCCAATTTGGACCTATATAGCATGGCGCTATGAGCCCACACCACCTACCTGCCAGATAACCTGACCTATATCTGCAGCGACGTCCCTGGTCCAACTTTCCATTAAAACAAAATGCGGTATTAACTGTGATTGCGACCACCACTGATCTTCAACAGCCGGGGTCTGCGCAGCTAATGCGACCAATACCACAACTACCAGCGCTCCGCGCGCTACACCAAAGCCCATGCCCAACACTCGATCAGTGGCACTTAAACCAGTTGCACTAACCAGCATAGCAACCAAGTTTGACACTATTGCCCCGGCGATTAACATCAACACAAACAACCCGGCGAAAGCAGTCGCTATACGTATAGAAGGCGTTTCTATATATCTTTCTAACAGTAAATCCAACGCCCCAGAAAACAATCGCGCTACAACAAAGGCCGAAACCCAAGTAATCAGCGACAGCGCCTCTTTAACAAAACCACGCTTTAAACTAAACAGCGCAGATATTAACATAATTCCCAGAATGACTAAGTCAGTCCAATTCATCAAAACTGTAACCCCTAACACTTATTGAGTAGTAAACCTTACTAACAACCCATCGAGACCGAAGTCTTCTTTCAAACCTTTTTTCAATGCCTGTAAGCGCTGCTTGTTCATCTCAGGACCTACATATACTTTAACCAGAGCACCGGTTTTACGCGAGTAAACTTTGTGTCCGGCTTTCAACAACTGCTTGCGCAGCGCCCGGGCATTCGCGGAATCCTTAAAACTTGCCAACTGCAGAGTCCAGGCGACGGGAACCCCCTGTTGATCCAACCCAGCTGCAGCGCCCTTATTAACTGCGCTGCTATTGCTCACAGACGGTGCCGCCAGCGCTTTAGTCTCAGGTAATGGCTTTAACAGCGGCTTGATGCTTTGAAAAGTTTCAGTCACTGGCTGCTCGGGAATTATCGAACTCAAATGTCTCTCACGATAACCATCCCCAGCAAAAAACAGCGGAAAGAAGACCATCACAATAAAGATTAGCGCCAGGGCACCTATCAACTGCTTTTTAACCTTCAAATCCATCTATTTAATCCTCATTGTTCAACACAATTGCGCTATCGCCGGCATAAGACATCAGACGAGCGCCCGGCACTGCTAACACTGAAACCCATCTACTTATCTTCCACAACCAACTGCAAAGCAGCTGCTACAGTAACAAATGAGCCCGCAACTACTACTTGCTGATCCGATTGAGCATCCTCAATGGCACCCAGTAAAGCCTGCTCAACATTCTCATAACAAGCAGAGCGCTGCGCACCGACATCCAACTCAAATACCTTTTGCTGTAGCTGTTGTGCGCTTTGTCCACGGCTAACATCTAAGCTGACAAAATGCCATTTAACCACCAGTGGCGCAAGCGCCTGTGCCAGCGCCTGACAATCTTTATCAACCAGAACTCCTAACACTAAATGTACTTTCGCAGTTAAGTTTTGCGCTTGCAACGATGCCGCCAAATATTGCGCGGATTGAGGATTATGAGCCACATCGAGCAACACACTAGCCCCGCAATATGTAACTTTTTGCTGTCGGCCTGTGACTTTAGCAGCCGCTAAACCTTGCTGGATTTGTGCCTCTGAGCACGGGACTCCCAACAAACTGAGCGCCTGCAGTGCAGTACTGGCATTTTGTACCGGCAGTTCAGGTAGCGGCAAGTGGCCAATGACCAAGCGATTCCCCTGCTGATCAAGACCTTTCCAGGTCCACTGACGCTGCTCTTGATCGACATCATAAGAGAAATCAGTAGACGCCTGGTAAAGTTTAATATTGTTCTCAGAAGACAGCAGCGCAATACTTTTCGGCGGCTGTAATTCTCCGCAAACCAAAGCCCTGCCCGATCTGGCAATACCGGCTTTTTCACGGCCAATTTGTTCAATATCATCACCGAGCCAGTCGACATGATCAATAGATAACGTGGTTATTATCGCCAGATCGGCATCGACAATATTGACGGCATCCAGTGCTCCGCCCAATCCTACTTCCAAGAGGGCGATATCAGGCTTAACTTTTGCGATAAGATAGATAGCAGCGAGTGTGCTTATCTCGAAATAACTGAGGGAGATTCTAGAGTCAGCAACGCCCATAGCTGTATCTATAGCAGTAAAGGCAGCGATCAGTAACGCATCATCAACATCTACTCCATCCAGACGTATTCTCTCGTTATAGTGCAACATATGTGGAGAAGTGTAGGCCAGAGTACGAAGCCCTGCTGCCTTATAGATAGATTCCAACAGTGCTGTGGTGGATCCTTTACCGTTGGTACCTGCAATACTGATAATTTTTGAGGTAGATAAGTCCAGTCCCATTTGCCGGTACACTTGGGAGACCCTGGCCAGACCCATATCGATTTCAGTCGGATGATTACTTTCCATCCACTCTAGCCACTGGGCTAAATTGTACTCACTGCGGTTCATGCATTGATCATCAATAAAAAAGCCGCTAAAAAACTGCGGCTGTTGTTAAATATTAAACTGTTTTTTCAGTACTGGTTAGGTCTGCAGCAACTTGTGTTTCGTTATCTATAGTCACAGCATCTGTGTCAGTCTTAAGCTCAGCAGCATCCACAGGCTCAGCTTCGACTTGAGGAGGCTGAAATTGCTCAACCATCATCGACAGTAGACTATACAGCCGATCACGCAGATCCAGGCGCGAAATAATCATGTCTACTTGCCCGTGTTCCAGCAAAAACTCAGCGCGCTGAAAACCCTCAGGCAGCTTTTCTCTTACCGTCTGTTCAATGACGCGCGGGCCGGCGAAACCAATTAACGCATTAGGCTCAGCGACGTTCAGATCACCTAACATCGCCAGAGATGCAGACACACCCCCGTAGACAGGATCAGTCAGTACTGAAACATAGGGAATACCTAACATGCGCATTCTCTCTAATACCGCAGAGGTTTTGGCCATCTGAAACAAAGAGATCAAGGCCTCTTGCATTCTGGCTCCTCCCGAAGCAGAGAAACAAATAAGAGGCAGATTTTCTTTAAGACAAATATTGGCAGCTTGGACGAAACGTTCACCCACAACCGCTCCCATCGACCCACCCATAAAACGAAAATCAAAGGCCACTGCCACTATTGGCATCCCCTTCATTTCACCGCGCATCGCAATTAAGGCATCTTTTTCGCCAGTGGCTTTTTGCGCCGCTGTGATACGATCTTTATACTTTTTAGTGTCTTTAAATTTCAGCCTGTCTACCGGTTCTAAATCCGCGGCGATTTCACTAAAAGTGTCGGCATCAAAAAACTTTTCCAATCTGGCACGAGCAGGCAAACGCATATGGTGATCACATTTAGTGCAGACACTGAGATTTTTTTCTAAGTCTGGAAGATACAGAACCGCCTCGCACTTAGGGCATTTTTTCCACAACCCTTCCGGAACTGATGCGCGTTTAGCGTTTGGGCGAGCCAATGACGGGACTATTTTATCAAACCAATTACTCATTATATTTAATCCGTTTCCTATGCCACCTTGTGCAGGTGGATACAATCTTGAAAGCCTACAATTGCCTTTGTAAAACAACTGCTCGCTTTAATAAATTTTCATTTTGCCCGCTAATGCGTTACCAGCAAAATGGTTAAATAATCTCTATGCAAGCGCGTTTTCGATCTACTGGACGCTTTGCAAATAACACTTCGGGCTAAGATAACACTTATCTGAGCATTAATCTTATTAGTCTCTTCAGGCTTTTCAGCGATCTACTTCTTAGCGCTTGATTCAAGGGCTACACAGCATAAGGCTGAATATTTACGCCCGAAAATCAAGCCAGATTGACTCTGCCAACCTCTGCCATAAAGGCACGAATTTTATCGGTACATTTAATCCCTTTTTGCGCTTCTACCCCGCCACTGACATCAACTGCAAAAGGACGCAGCGCCCCGATCGCCGCTGCGACGTTAGTGGCGTCTAAGCCCCCTGCTAAAATTATTTGCGGACGTAACTGCTCGGGAATCAACTGCCAGTTGAAGACCGCACCGGTTCCACCGGGAACCCCTTTTACATAGGTATCCAACAACAAAGCTCTGGCGGATGGATAGCTAGCGACGGCGGCAGCAATATCTGTACTCTCTTGTACTCGCAGCGCTTTTATAAAAGGCGTGTTAAATTGACGGCAGTAATTTTCATCTTCCGCGCCGTGAAACTGCAGCAGATCTATTTGCGTCTGAGCGACAATACTTGATACCCGCTTGGGATCTTCATCCACAAAGAGCGCAGTAGTAGTAATAAAGGGAGGTAGTGCAGCGATTATATTTGCGGCACTCTCGGGATCGATATAACGCGGACTAGGCCCGTAAAACACAAAACCTAAGGCGCTGGCACCTGCAGCAATCGCTTCTTGTGCATCCTGTAAACGCGTTATTCCGCAAATTTTTACACGTGATATCATGAATTCCAGAGCCACTTTTATCGAATATTTACAGTGCCGGATTCTACCAGCAATCCCTCTTAGGGACTATAATTTTCAGCGCTTTTTGAGATTCATCTCAGAGCGCACTCAAACTACCACCGACACCGAAAGCTCAGTCTCTGGCAGTTATAAAATACGGCCCCAGTTTTGATGCTGGCAACTGATACTTTTGCGGGTATTTAACATCGACAAAATACAGGCCATGTGGCGGCGCAGTCACTCCACCCTCGCGCCTATCCCTCGCTAACAGAACCTGCTGCGCCCATTCTGGCTCAGCTTCTGCGGCCCCTATTTTCATCAACACCCCGGCAATGTTGCGAATCATATGATGCAAAAAGGCATTTGCCTGCACATCGATAACCAACAGCTCACCACTTCGGTACAAACTGATATCCGAGATAGTGCGCACCGGACTTTTGGCCTGACAGGCGACCGCCCGATAAGAGCTAAAATCATGTTCTCCGACTAAAAATTGCGCCGCACGCTGCATCGATTCGAGGTTTAGCGACTTGTGGGTCCAGGTAACTCCCTTGGGCAAAATTCCCGGCATGACCGCATTAGAGTAGATTATATAGCGATAGCGCCTGTTCAGAGCCGAAAACCTAGCATGAAAGCTATCATCTACCTTTTTCGCCCACTGTACTGAAATATCCTGCGGAAGGTTACTATTGGTCCCCAAAACCCAGGCCCGCAGATCTCGGCTGGCAATAGAGTCAAAGTGAATAATCTGATAGGTACCATTGACCCCAGTGTCAGTTCTACCGGCGCAAATAACACTGACCGGATGATTGGCAACTTTGGACAAGGCCTTTTCTACGTGCTCTTGAACGGTTGGCAAGGCATCAAACTTCTGCTTTTGCCAACCTTTGTAATTCTCACCGGCATATTCGATGCACAGCGCTAAACGACTAGAGGCGACTTGCGTCGCCTCTAGTTGCTTAGATTGTTCTATATCTGACAAACAACCTCACTCCTCTACTCTCTTGTAAGCCACGCACTCATCGAGCGCAGCTAATTAGCTATTACTTAAAACTTACGACTTACGACTTACATCAGTCTATCATTGCGTCTCGATATTTTTCAGCAGTTGCTGAGCTTCTTGCTGCTGGGCCTGATCACCATCTTGCATTACCTCGGCAATAATTTCACCAGCCCCTTCAGCATCGCCCATTTCTATATAGGCGCGCGCCAAATCCAACTTCATTTGAACGCCATCCTCACCTAACAACAAATCAATATCTTCCTCGTTGTCAGTATCAAACTCAGGTTCTACTGCCTCTAATGCTATATCATCGTCGGTACTGTTTAACAACTCATCCAGCTGCTCTTCTAATGCCTCAGGAGATACTTCAGCCGCATCTTCAGCTTCGTCAACAATGCTTTCTGAATCACCCGCTTCACTTTCTGCCCCGGATGTTTCCAGTACATCGTCAAGCGCATCATCCATTGGAATTTGCAGCTCTTCCTCTTCTATATCGATAGCGGCACTATCCAAAGACATGTCGTCCTCTTCTATATCGATAGCGGCACTTTCTAGCGACAAGCCTTCATCGTCCTCCAACTGCAGAGAAGTTTCAGCAGCAGCCTCATTCAAATCTTCAGCTTCACTACCGCCGATAGTATCGGCCACTTCTTCAGCGCTGTGTGTGGCACTCTGCTCTTGCATAGCAGCCGATAACTCATCTTCTATACTGGCCTCATCTGCCAATTCGTCAAGTACATCTTCCTCTGCATCGAGATCCAGAGTCAATTCGGTTTCAGCCAGTAAATCTTCTTCGGTTTCTAGATTAAGCCCCTCTAGTGCCTCCAGCTCATCCAGAGACGTCACTGTATCGGGAATTTCACTGATATCGACTTCCAGCTCTTCCACTGTTGTATCATCGACTTCATCAGCAGGCTCTTCAGCGATTTCGATTTCCAGCTCATCGTCCCGAGCGGATTCCTCAACGGACTCCAGATCAACTTCAGGCAGCTCTTGTGCCACAGCTTCCAGAGATTCATCAACAACCTGCTCATCATCTTGCACTTCTTCAGCCTGATCATTGCCCTCCTCCATCGCAGCCGTAAACTCTGCCATAGCTTGTTCTTCAGCATCTAACTCTGCACTTAAATCAGACTCTGCATCACTCTCACCTAAATCAAACTCCAGACTGTCAATACCCTCTAACATATCTAAGTCTTCATCGTCATCATCTATATCCGGGTTTAGCTGCGCCTCAAGCTCTGCAGCCAAATCATCGTCTTCCATTCCCGCCAGCTCATCTATGCCAGGCACAACTGTACCTTCAAGGGATTCATCCAGTCCCAGGTCCATATCCATATCTAAATCAAGATCCAGGTCGAGGTCATCCATTTCATCGGTGACCATCAAGTCATCCATATCCGCGGAATCATCCAATCCTGCGGGGTCGTCAACTTCTGCCAATCCCTGCAATTGATCATCTATTACTTCATCGGGCAAACTTATAGAGGGTTCAGATTTTTCATCATCTTCAGGTTCTGATTTTTTTCTGCGCCTTAGCAATAAGAGCAAACCGGCCAGTATCGCCAGCAACCAACCTCCACCAGCGGCAACTGCTGCTATGGGATCCGCCAGTAGTCTGTCCAACCAACTTTGATCATTGAGCTGCTGATCTTTCTCGGTTTGCTGCTGTGCAGCCATCTGTTGCTCATCTTGCATTACCGCCAGCTGCTCGTCTTTAAGCATGATGAGTCTATTGATATCTTCAAGCTGTTTGGCAATAGTCTCTAGCTTTTTATTCAACTCAGCGTTATCGCGCTGCAGCGCATCGATAGACT
Organism: 'Osedax' symbiont bacterium Rs2_46_30_T18; assembly: GCA_002163025.1. GTDB lineage: Bacteria > Pseudomonadota > Gammaproteobacteria > Pseudomonadales > Balneatricaceae > Rs1. The sequence goes on along the minus strand of MABF01000146.1, from coordinate 4,236 downwards.
CTTGTGAGAGCGCCAATTTAACATCCAGCTCAGCATTATTTTTTAGTAGTTCTTCAATTTTTTTAGAGTCTTTACCGGCCGCCAGGACCAGCGCCTGAGCTTTTGTCTTCAACTCACGTTGTGCAGCTTCCTCCTCTGGGGTCAGAACATTGAGCATGCCTTTTTCGCCGCTTAGAGGCTTGCCATCCGCAGCAGCTTTAGCTTTTGCCTCAGCCATGGCGGCTTCAGATGTGGCTGCCTGCTTGTCTGCTTGCGTTTTTTTACTATCATCCGCTTTGTCAGCTGGGCTTTTGGGCTGCTTAGCTTTAGCGCTGCCGGCTTCTGCGAGCGCCTCGGCACTTTGTTCGCTATCCGCTTTAATGGTCGGCTTTTGCGCTACTACTTTAGGCAAATTACCACTTTTCCACAACTTGGTTTGCCGCTGTACTTCAGCGTTAGCGTCCTTGGCACTAAAAGCATCTATTTCGGCTTGCGTCGGTAAGTCTATGACCACATTCGCAGTCATCACATTGATGTTGGCATTGGGAAAAGCCTGGGGATTTTTGCGCTGTATTAACACCATCATTTGCTGTGATGTCACACCCTTATTGGGCCTGTTGGCAACAGCAATATCCCAGAGAGTATCTTTTGAGCGAATATAATACTGACCTTTAGATAACTTTACGTTCGCAGGTGCTTTTTTTACCGAAGGTCTGCGCTGAGTTTTGCGCACAACCGGCTTAGCTTTACTGGTACTATCACTAGCGCTGAAATTTCTATCGTTCTGCGCAGCTTTATAGGAAGGAGGGTCTAACAGCAGAGTGTACTCGCGAATTAAACGACCGCTGGGCCAGTTAACTTCCACTAAAAAATTCATAAAGGGCTCAGTAACCGGCAGCTTAGAGGTTAATATAATTCTACCGGTACCGTTGGGACGTACTCTAACCTGGAAGCGAACATCAGATAAGGCGCGCTGCGTCGCCAATCCGGAGAGGGCAAAATCGTTCAGATCAGCCATCCTGGATTTAATCTGCAATGGACTGAGATTCTTGACCTGAAACAGCTGAATTTCTGCATGAAGCGGCTCATTCAGGGCAGATTTAACCCTTATTTCCCCTAAACCCAATGCATTAACTTTACCAACCAACAATGCACTAGCTATGGCAATACTTAAACCAAGTTTGCGAAGCATCTATTATCCCTTAACCTAAATATTCAAACTTTGCTGACAACTATTGATCATCCAACTAGATTTATTATCGACTGTCTTGCATAGTTTTAAAGCTATTTATTATTTTAGCCTTGTTCCCAGCGCTTATTATCAATAAAGACCGATACTCCAACCGCACTTAGTTGAGAAAAAACGTCAAGAAAACAGCCGACTACAGAAAAGCGATGCATTTGCAGCCGCTGTGTAAACTTGCTTTTATTCAACTAACAGCAGTAGATAAATCAACAAGTTATCACGCAAATCAAGCTAAAGAAGATACCTATTTAGCCACTACAGGTCAATGAAATAGGCATCAATCTTCTACTTTTAGTCTCTATAAATAATAAGTGTATATTATTTATAGGATATTACAGATATTTTTCAATTAATAATTCAGCTATTTGCACCGCATTCAAGGCAGCACCTTTGCGACCATTATCGCTGACCACCCATAAGTTGATGCCATTATTGCCGGCCAGATCCTCGCGAATACGGCTGACGAACACTTTATCGGAACCACTGCCGTTAGCCACAGCTGAGGCGTATTCTTGTGTTTGTGGCGAATCTATAACTTCCACTCCCTCTGAATTTCCCAGCAGCGCGCGCACTTCATCCGCACTGATATACCCGGCTGTATCAATATGCACAGCTTCACTGTGGCCATGGAAAACCGGCACCCGAACACATGTTGGATTAACAGCGATACTCTCATCTTCTAAAATTTTATGGGTTTCCCAGACCATCTTCATCTCTTCACGGGTATAGCCATTGTCCTGAAAAACATCGATGTGCGGCAGCACATTGAACGCTATCTGCTGCGAATATACATTCACTTCGACTTCCCTGGCATTGAGCAGAGATGTGGTCTGCTTGGCCAATTCCTCTAGGCCTGCTTTACCAGAGCCGGAAACCGCCTGATAGGTAGAGACATTAATGCGCTCGATCCCCACTTCTCTGTGGATTGGTGCCAACGCTAGCAACATCTGGATAGTAGAGCAGTTCGGATTGGCGATAATATTGCGGGCGGTGTAATTGATAAGACTGTCCGGATTGACCTCGGGTATAATCAGCGGAACATCGAAATCGTTGCGAAAGAAACTAGAATTATCTATCACAATACAGCCGCTATCTGCGGCAATCGGAGCATATTTTTCAGACGTGCTACCACCGGCGCAGAACCAGGCAATTTGCGTTTGCGAAAAATCAAAGTCCTGTAAATTTTCAACGCTGATATTTTTGCCCTGAAATTGAATCTTAGTGCCTGCAGAGCGCTCACTAGCCAGCAGATAGATGGCACCTACCGGAAAATCACGCTGTTCCAATATGGACAGCACTGTTTCACCTACTAAACCTGTTGCACCAACAACAGCTACATCATATGTCATACTCATAATTCACCTATACTCTTACCGCTTAAGACCTTTTAAGGACACAAGCTGGCCACGCTCATAAAAAGCGTCAAATAAAAACAAAAAAGCCCGATAAATCGGGCTGTTACACACCAATATTAAGCCTTATGCTTGCAGCAAAATTCGCAGGGTTCGACGCAATGGTTCCGCCGCCCCCCACAACAACTGATCGCCGACACTAAAGGCATTTAAATACTGCGAGCCTATGTTCATTTTTCTCAACCGGCCAACTGGCACATTTAAAGTACCTGTTACTTTAGCTGGGGTCAGATCAGTCAATGTCTTCTCTTTATCATTCGGGACTACACTCACCCAATCATTGGCCTCTGCCAACATATCTTCTATCTCACTGATAGGAATATTTTTGTTTAACTTTATTGTAAAAGCCTGAGAGTGACAGCGCATAGCACCAATGCGTACACAAGTGCCATCAATTGGAATAGGGGTCTCTAGTTTGCCTAAAATCTTGTTAGTTTCGACAAAACCTTTCCACTCTTCTTTACTTTGACCATTATCTAACTGGGCATCAATCCAGGGAATCAAACTTCCGGCCAGCGGCACACCAAATTGATCCACCGGCATCTCGCTGCTCAACATCGTGCGAGAAACTTTTTCATCCAGCGCCAATATCGCCGAGCCACTGTTCAACTGATCGGCAACACTGTTGTGTATTGTCCCCATTTGACTGATTAGCTCACGCATATGACGGGCACCGCCCCCGGATGCCGCCTGGTATGTCATCGATGTAAGCCATTCAATGTGGCCCGCTTTAAACAATCCACCTAGCGCCATCAGCATTAGCGACACGGTACAGTTGCCGCCAGCAAAGGTTTTAACCCCGGAATCTATGCCTTTATCAATGAGGTTTCGATTAACCGGATCTAAAACAATGATACTGTCATCGGCCATACGTAGACTAGAGGCCGCATCTATCCAGTAGCCTTTCCAGCCAGCACTGCGCAAATCAGCATAAACAGCGTTTGTGTAGTCTCCACCCTGGCAGGAAATAATGGCATCCATCGTTTTCAGCTCATCAATATCGGTCGCGTCTTTTAAGGTTGGAATTGTTTTACCAATATCCGGACCCTCCTGACCAATTTGTGATGTGGTAAAGAACACGGGCTCATCAATGTGATTAAAATCGCCTTCCTCTATCATACGCTGCATTAACACAGAACCAACCATTCCGCGCCAACCGACAAAACCTACACGTTTCATTGCTATTCTCTTAGTTAGTTAATCTTCTCTCTTTTAGAGCTACGTCTATATTTTTCAAGATAATGACGAAAAATCAGAACCCAGCATTATCCGCGAATAGTTGACAATAGGCTATGGATAATTCCACTTATTCAGGGATTAATGACACCAGTTTTAACAAAGGATTGACGCGCCTAGACCAAAGTCTAAGTTAACTAGCGCGCACAGTTGCAAAAACGACTAACATAGTCGAGCCGGCTCAACACCTTTAGGAACCTGAATGAAAAACTGCCCTTGCGGATCTGAAAAAAAACTCGCCGATTGCTGCGCGCTAATCCACGCTGACGAAAGCTTAGCCGTTAACGCTGAACAGTTGATGCGCGCTCGCTACACTGCCTTTGTCATCAACAATATAGACTTTGTCATCAACAGCTATCACTC